>JAFTPJ010000147.1 GCA_017463405.1 Clostridia bacterium | reverse complement strand
TTCTTCGCGATCGGGAAATTCCAGACCGCACCGCCGACATTGCTAACCAAACGCGGATCGCCCGTACGGCAGATCTGCATGACCTCATGTCCGTCTCCCGACGGATCGGGAAGCATCACCGCACTGCTAACGCGATTGTACGCACAGTGTCCGACATAAGAGAGCGGTGCCTCGGGCGTGCCGCGATAGCATCCCAGCACGCTCTTGACGTACCCTTGCGCGGAGATGGCATGCATGCCGTGAATGAAATCCTCCTGCCGCTTGGTTTCAAAGAGCCACTTGAGATCCAGAATCACAATGCGACGGCAGAGATGCTGTCCGTAGACCACCATCAGCTTGCCGTACGGCAGCTCCAGTGCGTCAAACTGATGCACGCTCTTATCGCGCCCGTCCTCGGGACCGCCGATCGAGCGGAAATCAGGTGCGTTGCGCAAGGGATTGAGCGCGAGCTCGCGATAGCCTCTCCAGCTCTTGCCCTCGTCCTCGGTGATCGCGATATGGTTGGCGTCACGGTCGGTAAACACGTCCTCCCACACACCGTCCGCATCCTCCAATTCGGGAAGCGGGCGCGTATTGCACCAAAGGAACACGATCCTGCCGTCGGACAGACGCTTCAGGCACGGCATCGTACCCGTGGAATGGAAGACCGACGGCTCGGGCTTGGTCCACGTTTCCCCGCCGTCCGAGGAATAGCAGATATAGTGATAGTCCATTGCCGTACGCGAGATCATCATCAAGCGTCCGTCGGAAAGCTCCTCGATCGTGTTCTCGCGGTTGTTCTGCTGCCAGCGCACGCCGGTATGTCCGGGCGCGGGGGTATGGAACGGTGCCGCCTCAAGAGGCACGCGCGTCCAGTTGCGCAGATCACCGTCCGCATAATACAGTACGGCAAAGAATGCGGTGGGATGTAGCTCCGGTCGCTTTTCGTGTCCGACCACGATCACGCGCTCACGGCTGCGCATCGGAAACACCATGCGAACCTCACCGCAGGATTTTTCCGAAATCAGGATCCGCATCGGGTTCTGGTCGTCGGGCGTATCACCGATGAGGATAAAGCTCCCCTCATACTCGGTGGTCTGCACCGCGACGTACTTACGCAGATACGGAACGTAGGTCGACGCTCCCAACGTAAATCGCCCCTCTACCATGTAACGCTTCCAGGAAAGTCCACCGTCGCGCGACGCAAGATAGCAACGGCGGGGATTGCTCTGAAAGACGCTTTCCCTGCGATAAACACCGTAAACACGGATCTCACCGTCGGGCATGACGCAAGTGTTTCCGCCCCATGCGTCGCTGTCGGGCACCGCAACCTCAACGGGCGCATAGATGTCCGAATAAAAGCGAACATCCTCCTTGCACATCCGATTCTTGACCGCGTCAAGATATGTATACATGTAGTTCATTCTTCGTTCTCCGTTTCGGGATTTGTCATATTTACAAATGCGCAAACAGCGTTATGGTCAGAATAGAAGCAGCCATCGCTGTTGTCGTCTGCGATCGCGTAGGAGCGTGCGGGATCGACGTGCAGATTGGTGAAGATATAGTCGATTTTCGACATATCGCCCTTTCCGATCCGCTCCATCGAGAAATTGTGGCAGGTTCCCGCAATCCGCTCGGTCGCGTCCACCGTTCCAAGCGTTTCCTTTGTCGCCAAAAGCATCTTGATCGCATCGTGATCGGGGCGTGCGTTGAAGTCGCCCGTCAGAACGTAGGGGAGCTTGCCCTGTTCGATCCGCTGACAGATCATCATCGTCTCTGCGATTTGCGCAACCTTTCCCTTATGATCGAGGTGCGTATTGTAGAACGCAAACAGCTTTTTCGTCTCCCGATCCACAAGCTCTGCACAGCAGTACACGCGGGGACAGCCGCTCTGATCCAGTCCCTTGATGCGTGTCGCAGGAGTTGACGGAGTCACCGACAGCCATTCCTCACGGAAGCCGTGAAGATAAAATCGATCCTTTTTATATGCAATGGGAGTTCCCTCTCCATCATATTCCTTGCTGCGACCGTGTCCCAAAAAAACGTACTCGGGCAAATCCTTTGCCAGCATGTCCCGCATCACGTCGTCTGCCTCTTGGAAACCGATTACATCGGGCTGCTCTCTTTTGATCAGAGAAAGGATCTTAGGGCAACGCAGATCAAAGAAATTATCTCCGTCCGCCTCAACGCGAATGCGCAGATTGAACGACATTACCTTTATTTCACTCATCATAGTAACTCCTTTTTGAAAATTGAACGGGGAGACTCCTGCGGTGCACAAGTCCGTTTTTAACGGGCTTGTGCATTCACGGAGCCTCCCCTGTTTTTTATTACTGCTCTTCAGCAGGAGCTTCCTCAACTTCCTCTGCCACGTAATCCTCGGGCATTGCCTCAGCTGCACTTGCAGCCTCCTCAAGAAGCGAACGGATCGAAAGGCTGACCTTCTTCTTCTCGTCGTCAATCTCGATGATGCGTGCATCAACGATCTGACCGATCTCCAGCATATCTGCGGGCTTTGCGATGCGCTTCATTGCGATCTGGGAAATGTGAATCAAACCGTCCACACCGTCAACAACCTCTGCAAATGCACCGAAGGGCATCATGTTTACGATCTTAACGGATGCAATATCACCAACCGCATACTGGGACTTGAAGATGTTCCAGGGATTGGTCTCCTCGGTCTTGTAGCCGAGGGAGATTCTCTTCTTCTCGGGGTCAAAGCTCTTGACAAATACATCGAGCTCGTCACCGACCGCAACAACCTCTGCGGGATTCTTGATGTGCTTCCAGGACAGCTCGGTCAGATGAACCATACCGTCTACACCGCCAAGGTCAACGAATGCGCCAAAGGAAGTCATACTCTTCACGGTACCGTGATAAGACTTACCGACCTCGATGCCTGCCCAGAATTCTGCCTCCTGTGCACGGCGGAGCTCACGCTGTACCACGCGGATGGAGCCGATTGCCTTTTTCCCCTGCTTAATCTCGATGATCTTAAAGGAAACCGTAGCGCCTGCAAGGGAGGAGAGATCTCCATCCTTCGGAACGCCGGTCTGGGAAGCAGGAACGAACACACGGTTCGCGTTGTAGTTGATCACAACACCGCCCTTGATGACCTCGGTCACCTTGCCCTCGAGAACGGTCTTGCTCTCGCAAGCCTCCACCAGGGACTGCCAATTCTTGTCTGCGTCTGCTCTCTTCTTGGACAATTCAGCCACACCCTCGATGTCGCTGACACGAATCACAAAGGCTTCTACCTCGTCACCGTTTTTGAAGTTTTCGGTCAACTTAAAAGCGGGATCGTTGGAAATCTGATCCGCTTTTATGTAACCGGTTACACCGGCGCCGACGTCAAGCTGCAGCTCAGCGTCAGAAACGTGTGTAACGGTTCCGGTAACGACATCTCCTGTATTTAAAGTTAAGCATTGCGATTCGAGCAATTCTTCGAAATTTTCTTTCATTTCGCTCATGGTTTTATATACCTCCTGTATTTCATCGCTCGGTGTCGATGCACCCGCGACGATTCCAATGTGTTGGGCGGTGGAAAACATCTCGCGCGTCAGCTCTGTGGCGCAAGAAATCCACACAGTGTTGCCGCAGAACGAGCGGCAGATTTCATACAATTTTGCGGTGTTGGAGCTCTCTCTGCCCCCGATCACAATCATGCAATCACACCGTTGTGCGAGCTGCTTTGCCTCTGTCTGGCGCAATTCAGTCACACTGCATATTGTATCAAAAATTTGGGCATTTGTATATAGTTTTTTGATAATTTGTTGGCTTTTGTTCCAATTGACCAAATTTTGGGTCGTTTGAGCAACCATAACGGGGCTTTTTTTGTGCAATTTGTCATCACCCCATTGTGAAAGTGACGATTCCAGCTCCTCGGCGGTGGAAAAAACATACTTTTCACCGTCAAAGCAACTCATAATCCCGACAACCTCAGGGTGTGCAGCGGCACCGATGAGAACGAAAAAGCAGTTTTCCGCATCGCACTCCGCGGCGATCTTGTGAATCTTTTTCACATAAGGACAAGTACAGTCGATCCAATGGAAATGCGGATTGCTGTCCGCCAATCTCCGCATCAATTGCACGGTCTCACGCGGGCATCCGTGCGCACGCACCAGAACGGTTACGGGATGCGCCCCGTCGGCACGCTCGGCGACCGCCTCGATATCCCCGACACCGATCGCATCCACACCGCGCTGACGGAGAGACTCGTTATACGTCTCGTTGTGAATCAGGTGCCCCAGCGTATAGATCCGCTCCCCCGAACGAGCCTCTCGGATCGCCTGCTCCAGCCGATCGGTCGCACGTTTGACGCCAAAGCAAAAGCCCGCGTTCTCCGCAACGGTAACGGTTCTCATCCCTAAAGCTCCTTTCAAAAAAATCAGTTTCCGGTCTTTTCCCGAACCAGTCGGATCACCGCATCGGTGCTCTCCTCAGGTGTCATCCATGAGTTATCCAGCACGGTCGCGTCGGGAGCCGCCACTGCGGGTGCAACGGCGCGGTTGCGGTCATCGCTGTCGCGCTTCCTCATATCCGCCAGCACCTCCTCGTAGGTTGTTGCGATTCCCTTTGCCACCAGCTCATCGCGGCGGCGCGTTGCGCGGCATTCGTCGCTTGCAGTCAGAAAAATCTTGACGTCGGCATCGGGCAGGATCACCGTTCCGATATCGCGTCCGTCCATAATCACGCTGTTCTCCCGCGCAATCTTTCTCTGTGTCTCCAGAAGAAACGCACGAACTGCGGGAATGGCGGATACTGCCGATGCGTACATCGACATCTCAGGCGTACGGATACGGTCACCGAGATTTTCGCCGTTGAGGCACACGATCTGTGTGCCGCTTTCATATTTCAATTCCACGCGGATCTCGGGAAGCAACGCCGCAACGGCATCGGCATCCTTCGGATCGACGTCCTTGGAGCGCACGTAATAGCCGACCGTGCGGTACAGCGCTCCCGTATCCACGTAGATGATTCCCAATTTTTTGGCAACTGCCTTGGCAACGGTGGATTTTCCCGCGCCACTGGGACCGTCGATAGCAATCTGAATCATAGCTTCAATTCCTTAAAATTATTTTCAATACGCGCCTGCCGCGCAAGCACCTGCGACAACCGCCGTGGAAAACGCGATCTGCAGATTGAATCCACCTGTATACGCATCCACGTCGAGAATTTCACCCGCGAAATACAGTCCGCCAACCAGCTTGGACTCCATCGTCTTGGGATTGACCTCCCGCACGCTGACGCCGCCGCGCGTGATGATTGCCTCATCCAGCGGTCGGAAGCCGTGCAATGGGATCCGCATCTCCTTGAGCGTCCTCACCATCCGCTCCCGCTCCTCGCGCGTGATCGAATTGACCTTTTTTCTTTCATCGATCCCACACAGACGAACAAACGGCTCGATCATTTTTTGCGGCAACAGATCGTCCAGTGCGTTGATAAAATCCCGATTTTTATACTTCGCAAAATCCGAAAGGATGCGCGCGTCCAGCATTTTTTCATCCAATGCAGGCTTGAGGTCAATCAAAGCCTCGTATTTGCCGGGCGCGATATCCGAAAGATGCGCCGATGCGGACAGCACCAACGGACCCGTGATCCCGTAATGGGTAAAGAGCATTTCGCCGAAATCCTCATATACATCCTTCCCCGTCGCAATGTTTTTTACACGCAGGGAAACATTTTTCAAGGAAAGTCCTTGCATGGAAGCACAGAGCTTTCCATCTGCCGTCAGCGGGACCAGCGACGGATACAAGGGGGTGACGGTATGTCCCGCGTCGGTCGCAAAGCGATAGCCGTCTCCGTCGGAGCCCGTCATCGGATAGGATCTGCCGCCCGTACAAACGATCACGGCATCCGCCTCCTCCGTCTCGTTCCCGAAGCGAACGCCGCACGCGACGCCGTCGGAAATCAAGAGCCCGTCCACACGCCTGTGAACAATACGCACACCGAGTGCGCGACATTTACGGTCCAGTGCGGCAACGATATCCCCTGCTCTGTCGGACACGGGAAAAACGCGACGACCGCGCTCGGTCTTCAAGGGAACCCCGGCATCCTCAAAAAACGCCTTGGTATCTGCTGTGGAAAATCTGGAAAGCGCCGCATACAAAAAGCGCGGATTGGTGGGGACGTTAGCAAGAAACTCGTTCAGATCACAATCGTTGGTTACGTTACATCTGCCCTTTCCCGTGATGCGGAGCTTTTTGCCCATACGGTCGTTCCGCTCAAAGAGCACAACGTCAGCACCCGCTTCAGCCGCCGCGATAGCAGCCATCATGCCTGCGGCGCCGCCACCCACAATTGCAACATGCATCGCGTCAGCTTCCCTTTTTGTCATAGACATCATATCTGTCCCAGACCTCCTCCAGCACGCGCAAACGCTTACTGACCTCGTCCTGCTTTTTGCGCGCGACCGCGACAATCATCGCGTTGATGATGCTCAACGGTGCCACAAGAGAATCGACAAAGGACGCCATATCACTTTGCGCAATCAGAAGCTGATTGGCATACGCCGCTATGGGTGAGAGCTTGCTGTCGGTCAGTGCCACCACATCGGCATCCCGACTGCGTGCATACTCGACGGCGTTGATAATTCTTGTGGAATATCTGGGAAAGCTGATGGCAATCATGACGTCTCCTATCCCGATATTCATAATCTGCTCAAACATCTCACTCCCCGACGTGGTCTGCACAAAGCGGACATTATCGAAAATCATTCGGAAATTATAGTTGAGAAATCCTGCCAGAGACGACGAGGAGCGCACACCGATGATATAAATGTTCTTTGCCTTGACAATCAGGTCAATCGCTTCCTCAAAGGAATCGTGATCGATCTCCTCCATCGTGTGTCGGATCTTGTCCACATCCGACAGGAGCACCTTGTCCAGCACGTCTCCGTCCCCGATGAGAGAATTGGTCACCTCCATACGCTGAAAGGAGGTCAGACGGCTACGGATCAGCTTTTGCAAAGAGTCCTGAAATTCGGGATATCCGGCAAAGCCAAGCTCGATCGCAAAGCGAACGACTGTGGATTCCGAGACACCGACGAGAGCACCGAGACGCGCCGCCGTCAGATAGGCAGCCTTTTCATAGTGCTCCAGAATATACGAAGCAATCGAGCGCTGCCCCTTGGAAAAGGACGGCATTCCGTCCTCGATCATTTTCAACAAATCGCCGGTCATACGAATTATCCTCCTTGGAGGTCAACTTTTTCGGCATACATTTTATTATACCTCAAAAAAAGCAAAAAGTCAATTCCCTTTTTCAATATTTTTATAAAAATTTATAATATAATATAAAAATTCTTCAAAAGTCTGTTTTTTTCGAAAAAACGCACAAATTTTTTTCATCTTTTTTATCGATTTTTTTCATTCCGCCGATTGACAATTTTAAGTTTTTGTCGTATACTAAAAAGGTATTGGACAAGTGCACCGATTTTCGGAAATCCTGTCGCAACAATTAGGACAATATTTATTCTCACATATAAGGAGTATGATTTTATGAAAAAGATCTACACAGGAAAAACCAAAGACGTTTATCAGCTTGACAACGGTAACGTACTGCTCAAATTCAAGGACGATTGCACCGGCAAAGACGGCGTGTTTGATCCCGGCGAAAACACCGTCGGACTCACCATCGACGGTATCGGAAAAGAAAATCTCAAGACCTCGATCTACTACTTCGAGCTCTGCAAAAAGGCAGGCATCAAGACGCATTACGTCAGCGCAGACGTGGAAAACGCAACCATGGAGGTCCTTCCCGCCACCGTATTCGGTCACGGACTTGAGGTCATCTGCCGCCTGGTTGCAACCGGAAGCTTCATTCGCAGATACGGCGAATACATCAAGGACGGTACGCCCTTGGAGGGTGGCTACGTGGAGTGCACCTTTAAGAACGACGAGAAGGGTGACCCGCTGGTTACCGGTGAAGGTCTCGCCGCACTCGGCGTAATGGATCCCGCCCTTTTTGAGAGCATGAAGGAGCAGACGCTCAAGATCACGAAGATCGTTGCAGACGACCTCAAGACCATTGGACTTGACCTGTGGGATATCAAGTTCGAGTTCGGATACAACAACGGTGAGGTCATCCTCATCGACGAGATCGCATCCGGCAACATGCGCGTCTATCAGGGCGATAAAATCGTCGATCCCGTTGAGCTGACAAAGCTCATTCTCGCTCGCTGATCAATTTGAATATCATGGGGAAAACGGAGCATTGTTTTCCCCATTTTTACAATCCAAAGGAGGCATCCGCATGATTCAATTCAACGTTTACCCAGGTGGCGTCCGCCGCATCGTCACCTTCAGCTATGACGACGGGCACGAGAACGACGCGCGCCTGATCGAACTGTTCAACAAATACGGCGTCAAGGCAACCTTTCACCTCAACGGCATCAAATACCTCGGAATGAGCGATGCGGAGACCGAGGCGGTACGTAAGCTTTATCTCGGTCACGAAATCTCCTGTCACACGCTCCGGCACGGCAAGCCCGCAAACATGGCGGACGTCTCGGTCGTAAATGAGACGCTGGAGGACCGCAAAATTCTGGAACGCATCGCGGGCTATCCCGTGGTAGGCATGTCCTATCCCAGCGGCAGCTTCAGCAAGCGCGTGATAGAGATCCTCTCCGCCTGCGGCATCGTTTACAGCCGCACGACGCTCGCCACGCAGAAATTTTCGCTTCCCGAGAATTTTCTCACGTGGCATCCGACCTGCCATCACCGCGATGCCCTTCCTCTCTGTCCGAAATTTATGGAATCCCTGGATTCCGAATGGACCTCTCCCCTCTTTTACATCTGGGGACACGCCCATGAATTGCGAACTCCCGACGATTGGGCATACATGGAGGAGATCATAAAAAGCCTTGCGGGCAGCGACAAGATCTGGTACGCCACGAATATTGAATTTTACGATTATAAAACGGCACAGCGCGCCCTACGCATCTCTGCCGATGAAAAAATCCTTTTCAACCCTACCGCGATCGACGTTTGGGTCGAAAAAGATAAGGTCGACGTCATCCGCATCCCCGCGGGACAGACGGTGTATCTGTAAAAGGATCGGGAGCCCCTGATTTTCAGGGGCTCCCATTCTTTTTTAATAAAATTTAATAAAACATTTCAATATTGCGCTTGATGTAGAACATGATTCTGCCGCGAATGTACTTGAGGTTTCCGCTGATGAAGTTGCGGATCTTCGCCGGCTCCGAACGATAGTTCTCCATGATGAAGCGGAACGCCTTGACCATCTCGGTCTCGCCCGCCTGCTCCAGCGCCTTCGCGATGGATTCCACCGTTTCGGGAGATGCATTTTCCAGATACGTCCAATAAGAATCAATATTCTTGTCTGCCAGATCGTACAACATTTTATAAGCGATCAGCGGACGGTAGATCTTACGGTAGCCGAGCTTGAGCTCATTTTCCAACACATCCTCGGTCCAAAGCTCCTCCATCGACTGGCTGACCGCGGTCAAAAGGAAATTGAGGCGCTCGTTTGCGACGGTGAAGTTCAATTCATCGGGAGAAATATTGCGTTTCTTCTGACGGTCGAACAAGAAAAAGTTCGGCTCGGTGTCGCGGCACAGCCACAGATAAAATGCAGCCAAAAGCGCGAGAATAATCATAAGAACAGCGATAATCGTACCGATTACACGCTTATAGGCTGCGTCGGCAAATGCAACGGGAATGGCAAGAATCAGAATCGCACCGATCAGACAAAGTCCTGCGGCAATCGCCATAATCAGCGGCAGTTTTTTCTTCAATACAGCAATCATATCAATATTCCTTTCTTTTACACGGATTGATAGTTATATTATACCATAAGCATCGGTCGTTTGCAAGAGATTTTTTCTTGTTTTTCATGTTTTTTCAAAACAAATCTGCAATTTTTTGATTGACGCGGCTCTGTACCGCAGAGATCCGACGCAGATCGGCGGCAGTGATCACGCCCAGACGACCTGCGGGATATCTTGCCGCAACACTCCGATATGCCGCACGCAGCTCCTCGGCGGAAGGATAGTCCGACAGACGCAATGCCAATTGCATGGAATTGCGGTGCCACTGTCCCATCCGGGCAATCAAACGGTCCGCCGTTTGCAAGGTCGATGCCGTCAGATACATCTGCGGCAATCCGACGGTACGTTCGGCGTACTCCAAGAGTTGCCCCACGGGGTAAAAATCGCAGTTCAGCTCGGTCAAAAGAACAATATTCCGTTCCAAGCAGATTTCGCACAGTTCGCGAAAAAGCTGTGCCGTCAGCATCTCGCGCTCCTCTGCCGTGTGCTTCTTCTTTTGCAAAATGCTGTCCACGTGATATACATCCGGCAATACGAAGGAAAACGGTGCCTCCAGCCGCAGAACGATCCTGTCACAACCAGCGCAAATATATACGTCCGCCGTATCCCGCAGCATCCGTCGCCACTCCATCAGTGCCGTTTCCTTTTGCTCCAACAAAAGATTCGCATGCAATATGGGCTTGACGGATTTCGGCAACGACGTCGGCACTTTGGCCGTGTCGCAAAGCCACCTCCCGCACGCATCGCTCAAAAACGCCGTGCCATCGCGCGGACGTCGCTCCAGGTCGAGCGCGATGGCACACCAGACACGCTCACAGCTCCCGTCGGAAAGAGGCTCATCGATTGAAAAATGCGCCAGCAAAAAATCAGAGATCTGCTCCTGTATCGGATGTCCCGCCAACAAAGGATACACACGGCAAAGAGAGCGAAACAGCTCCCAATCCGATGTAAGCTCCCCATTTTCGTCCTCGGAGACACCGCACAGACGGAGCAGGCTGTATAGCGCATCGCATCGCAAAAGTTCGGATACGTTGGTAATCCGTCCGATCGCAAAGTAGGATGCTGGCAGTGTGCCGTAATCCGTCGCAAAAAGATCAAATTCCATACCGAAACCTCCTATCTACTTATTATTTTATTATACTGTAAAAATAAAAAAAGTCAATCGAAAATCCGAAAAAACAAATAAAATTGCAAATTTTTTCGGGAGAATATAGACGAATCGCGTTTTTTATGATATAATGTATAAGATATAACACAAGAACAAATATGAAAGGATCCACACTTATGGATTTTAACGCATTCAGTCTGATCTATCCGAATGAAGAATCGCGCAAGCAGCACGAGCGCGGGAAGTTCGTTCCGGATATTGATATGTTTACATTGCAGGAACTGGGGCTTCTTGAAATTTTCAATTTGAAGAACCGTGATCTTTCCGAGTTTTTTACCACCGATCCGGAAGTCATGCGCTACCGTATGGCAACCTTTGACGATATGCTTCGCTGTGACGCACTGACCGAAATGCTCAACAAGCTGGTCCCCGTCCTCAACGATATCATGGAGCTCCGCCGCCTGGAGGCAGACAATGGAGACACCAACGACTATCTGTCCAGCCTGACCGAGATTGAGCTCTACGTCTCCAGTGTCAAGGTTCTGCATGACGCGCTGACCGAGGTTCGCGCAGAGCTGAAAAGCCCTGCGTTCGTCTCACTGGCTTCCCTTGTAACCGAGCTTGCAGAGAGCGATTATTACCGCGAGCTGAACGAAAAGCTGAACGAGCTGACGCAACGGGTACGCGAAATCAAGAGCGTGACCATCGGTGTCAACCTCGACGCACAGCTCCGTCCCACCTCTGCGGGCGTCCTCTCCATCAATCCCGAGTCCTTTAAATCGGGCGACGTTCTGGACAAGATCCTGCGTCTCAACTTCAAAAACGACAACTACACCTGCATCGCCAACCTGGTTCCCTTCGGCAAAAAGCAATCCGAAAACCAGAAAATGGCACTCTCGCTGGCGTTTAACAGCGCAATCAACGACGTTTACCGATCCTCCCTGCGCTCCTGGAAGAAAATCGTGCAGACCTACGTTCTGGAAAATACCGAATTTCTGTTAAACCTGATGCCCGAATTTGAATTTCTGGTACGCGGCACGGGTATGCTTCGCGCCCTACAGAAAAAGGGCTGTTATCTGGCAATCCCGGAAATCCATCCGATGGAGGAGCGCGCCTTTACCGCGGACGAGATTTACAATCCCTGCGTGGCGCTCAAAATCGAGGACGAGATCGTTCCCAATGATATCACCTTCGATAAGGATGCCACCATATACGTGTTATCGGGGCCGAACCGCGGCGGTAAATCGGTCATCACCTGTGCAATCGGCTTGGCGCAAGTCATGCTCCAGCTTGGAATGTACGTTCCCGCAAAAAATGCGGTCATCTCCCCCGTGGACGGTATTTATACCCACTTCCCGACCGGTGCAGACGATACGATCGACAAGGGGCGTCTCGGAGAGGAATGTGCGCGTTTGAGCGAAATCCTCGATTGCGTGACCGCGAACAGCCTGGTTCTCTTGGACGAGTCGCTCTCCTCTACGGGAAGCTACGAGGCATCCTACATTGCGGCAGAGGTGTTAAGCGGTCTGGCGCACGTGGGCTGTCGCTGTCTGTTCTCCACGCATCTGCATGAGCTCGCGGCGGAGATTGACAATATCAACAAGCGTTCCCTAGCATCGGGCGGTGTCGCGATCGATACGCTGGTTGCGGGAATCCAGGGCGAGGGCAAGCGCTCCTTCAAAATCACCCGCGCTAAACCCGACGGCAAGAGCTATGCGCGCGACATCGCGGAAAGCTACGGGCTGACGTATGAGAATATTTTGAAGAGATATGAGAAATAAGTGTTTTTTTCGGGGAAAACTTCTTGAAAGAAGTTTTCCCCGAACCCCTTGCAAGCACTTTTACACAACGGGTACAGACTGCCCTCACAAGGAATCGCGTACACATCGATTCCTATTTTTGTTCGATTCGTAAAAGATTCGCTTGTGTGAACAAGGTGCGATCAATATTGGGATCGCAGGATTTGCTTCTTCCTCTAAAATGATAACAAAGCAGTAAGAAATAAAC
The DNA here is from genome assembly GCA_017463405.1 of Clostridia bacterium. Classification (GTDB taxonomy): domain Bacteria; phylum Bacillota; class Clostridia; order Oscillospirales; family CAG-272; genus UMGS1865. The sequence continues at coordinate 33,620 of JAFTPJ010000147.1, read as the reverse complement.
CGCTATCAACGTCCGACATGATACAACTATGATACAAGTGTGATGTATAATCATTTGTGAAAGGAGATGGATCGATGATAAAAATACTAATTGTCGAAGATGAAAAGCCGATCTCGGATTTAATAAAAATGAGTTTGCTCGGTGAAGGCTATCATTGCACTTGTGCGTATGACGGACAAGAAGCCGCAGACATTATCGAAAACGAAATGTTTGATTTGGTCTTACTCGATATTATGCTACCTAAAATAGATGGGTATGAACTATTGGAATATATCAAGTTTTATCAAATGCCCGTGATTTTTATGACCGCAAAAACAAATGTAAGCGACAAAGTAAAAGGCTTGAGAGCGGGCGCGGAAGATTACATATCCAAACCCTTTGAAATCATTGAACTTTTGGCAAGGATAGAAACGGTCTTGCGCCGTTACAATAAAGCCGTGAACACAATTACGTTTGACAATATAAAAATAGATACGGAGTCCCGTATCGTAACCAAAGCTGGCGAACCCATCAGTCTGACAGCAAAAGAATTTGATTTGTTGCTCTATCTATTTCAAAACAAAAACAAAGCATTGTACCGCACACAGATATATGCAGGTGTTTGGGATAGCGATTATTTAGGGGATAGCCGTACTGTCGATTTGCACATTCAGCGTTTAAGAAAGAAACTTTCATTGGAAAGTGTGCTTGTGCCCGTGTATAAGATCGGGTATCGTTTGGAGGTGTAACGTGAAATTCTTTTGGAAAATATTTTTTACAACAATGTTTGTTAGCGTAATTTGCGTTACATTAAGCGGCTATATCATGATCAATTCCAACTTTCAGTCACAGTTAGAAAGTGAGGTCGATACAGCAAAAGATTATTGCGGAATCGTACTCTATTCATTGGAAAATCCATTTAAGAATATAGACTTTGATATATTTACAACAAGTGAAATGAATGAGAATGAGCGAAACGATATTGTGGGACAAGTAGTGCAATCCATAAGCATTAACAATATGAATCAAAAGATAGCTTATTGTGTTGTTGACAAGTATCAGAACATCGTTTTTTCTTCATTAGATGTGGCACTTGATAAAACAATGATTGATTCGTTATGTGATAGCAATATGGGGTGGACAATAAAAAAAACAGATAAAAATGTTTACGTTCAAACAATTTCCGCTGTCGTTTTGCTTGATTCTCCCTTTTACATTGAAACCGTCCGAGACGTAACTCACGTTTTCGATAATCAAAGAGCGCAATACGAATTGATGATAAAAATTATCCTCGCAATGATGATCTTTGCAGGGGCATTGACGTTTATTATTTCAAAGCTGTTAATGCGCCGTATTATAGCTTTAACTGAAATAACAAAAAGAATTTCCGATGGAATTTTGAGCGAACGCGCCATACCTCAAGGACAAGACGAAATAACGTTGCTTTCCGAGAATTTTAATCATATGACCGATCGTTTGGAAGAAAAGATGAACGAGTTAAAAAACGAAGCGGAGAGAAAAGAATTATTTGTCGGTGCTTTTTCTCACGAGCTGAAAACCCCGCTAACCTCGATTATCGGTTATTCCGATCTGTTACGGCAAAAGAAAATGAACGCCACCGAGCAGCAAATATGCGCTGAATACATATTTACCGAGGGTAAGCGTCTTGAAACAATGTCAATGCGTCTTTTGGATTTGATCGTATTGAAAAAGCAATCTATTGCCCCTAATCCCGTTGTTATCAATGTTGTGCTTGATGAAGTAAAAACGATGATCAATCCGCAATTGGAGAACTCAAATATCGAATTGGTATATGACATTGAAGAAGGCATTATCAAAATGGAAGCGGAACTTATGAAAACCGTTTTTATCAATGTGATAGACAATGCCCGAAATGCCATAGAAAAGAGCGGCACAATTACGGTTGTCGGCAGAAAAGAAAGCAACGGCTATGTTATAACCATTCAAGATACGGGGAAAGGAATGGAGGCACACGAATTAGAAAAGATCACGAACGCATTTTATATGGTTGACAAATCAAGATCAAGAAAATGCGGCGGCGCGGGACTTGGACTTGCAATCAGTAATGAAATAGTAGCTCTGCACGGATTTGAAATTCGGTTTGACAGTACAATAAACGTCGGTACTACGGTAACGATTGTAATGGGGGAACCAAAAGTATGAACAGATTAAAACAAGGAATCAAAATTACAATTATGTTCTTGCTTTTAATTGCAGTTGTTGGTGCGCCATTATTTTATATGGAGTATCAAAAACAACATATGATCAACGAGATCATACTATCTCCAATGGAACCGATACAAACGGGTGGTGATAACGTAACACCGCAAGATTATAATTTGTGGGAGCGTATAAAGATAGTAAATCAATCCGTTAAAGTGGTGAGTTCGTCAATTATATCTGACTTCAAAAACGAAAATGTAGCAAATCAAGCGATAACAGAAATCCTCAAAGCTATGGAAAAGCAACTAACGACATTGTGCGAGTACAATGCGTTGCCCGATTTGGTGTTTTCCGATGTGCTACAGGTATCTGTTTTTAAGGAAACATATACACTTCAAACGGAGGTACTTCGTTCTGAACTTTCAATCAGCGTATGGGCAATAGACGCAGAATATGAAAACTACCACGTTTACGCTTATATGGATACCGAGCTTTCCGCGTTATATGATGTTACAATACAAGCCAAAAAACAGAATTTTATTTATGAAACAGATATATCGGCAAATGGCTTTTTAGAATATTTGATGACCTTTTCAGCTATACCCAATGTGCAGGAACGCGAAGAATTGTTTTCCGCGAACGGTTCTTACTCGGGACAAACGATAGTTGTACATTTATATTCCGTGAATAAAGAAACAAATAAATTTACGTCGTACAGGTTTAGAGGGTGAAAAATCAAATGATACAACTTTGATACAACCTTGCGCGTAAAATGAAGCATTTATTTTGTAGTATTTTCTACAGAATAAATGCTTTTCTTTTTGGAGGTAAAGCCTATGAACAATTTAAAAAACAACAACCGGAGCACAACGAAGCGGACAGATATATGGAAATTGATTTGTATTGGTATCGTGGTATTAGTTAGTATTTGCTTGGTCAGTGTAGGGCTTCTAAAAATCACTTCTCCAAACTACGTAACAACGGAGAATGATGATTCTTCCACCTCTGATCAAGTACCACTAAATACAACATCTTGGAATTTATTGCTCGTAAATCCTTGGAACAAGCTTCCCGAAAATTTTACTGTCAAATTAACGCAATTGAAAAATGGACACGCTATTGACACAAGAGCATATCCCGACTTGCAAGATATGATGGACGATATGCGAAAAAAGGGCTTGTCTCCCCTTATTTGCTCATCGTACAGAACGAATAAAAAGCAGCAAACTTTATACGATAATGAAGTTAGCTTATATTTGGCAAAAGGATATTCTCTCGCCAAAGCCGAAGAAGAAGCAGGAAAATGGGTAGCCGTTCCCGGAACAAGCGAACATCAAACGGGTCTTGCTGTTGACATCGTTGATTCGAGCTATCAAATGTTGGACGAAAAGCAAGAAGATACTGCCGTTCAGCAGTGGCTGATGAAAAATTCGTGGAAGTATGGTTTTATACTTCGCTATCCAAACAATAAAAGTGATATAACGGGCATCTATTATGAACCTTGGCATTATCGCTATGTCGGCAAAGAAGCGGCGAAAGAGATATATGAAAAAGGAATCTGCCTGGAAGAATATGCAAAAAGTTGCACATCAACGCAAAAAGTTGATACGCAAAGCACACGATTCCCTGCATTTATCATTTCCGCAGAAAATTCGGTGGATTTTTATGCTCATGCTGTGAAAAATCGGCGCCAAGCATTTCAATCAGGCGCGCATGCTCCGCGCCGTCCACCGACTGCTCGGCATATTCCAATAAATAACGAAACACATCGGGCTGGGAAATGCGCTGTAAGGGACGTGAGTCCCGCTTTTGCAGATAGACGCACAACCCCTCCCAAAAGCGGAACGGCGAGCGCATCAGCGGTATCAGATACCACAGTGTATGCGTAAATCTGCCGCTTTCCAGATACCGCTCCAGCACCTCGGCGATATGCGTCAGTCGGCACATCTCATCATAGGTGATCCAGTTGCTTTGCAATACCGTGTATGGTGGCTCTGGCAGGCATCGGTAGCCGTATTCTTCCGCACGCGCGCGCAACTCCGTACCCCAAAGAAGCTTGAGAAATCCGAGTTGCAGCAGATCACAGCATCCGTATGCATCGTCAAAGGATTTTCCGAACCGCTCGTACGTCTCATACGGCAGTCCCGCAATCAGATCCAGATGCACGTGAATATTTCCCTTCTCATGGATACGCCGCACCGAATCGATTACTCTTTGCGGATCAATATGCCGCGACGTTGCCGCCAGTGTCGGTACATGAGTGCTCTGCAAGCCGAATTCCAATTGCATCTTTCCGGGCGGAAATTGCGCAAGAATGTTAAAGCTCTCCTCATTCAGAAGCGTGGCACAAACCTCAAAATGGTATTTTTTCGTATATTTCGGCTCCAAAAGCGCACGCCAGATCGCATTGGCGCGCTTCACGTCGGCGTTGAAGGTGCGATCCACGAATTTGATAATGCGGCAATCAACCGCAAGCGACTCAAATCGCTCCATATCCGCAAGCGTTTCTTCAACGCTCTTCAACCGGACACCGTGCGTTGCGGAGGACAGACAATACGCACAGGAATAGGGACAGCCGCGCGAGGACTCGTAATATAAAATTCCTCCGCACGTCTCGCCGTCCCGATAAAGAATACCGGCGTTTTCAAGCCGTGGCGGTGTATGCCCGCGCTGAACGCGCGTAAATGTCTCCCCGCGTGCCATCTTTCCGCAAAGCTCCGTCAACACGTACTCCCCCTCGCCGCACACAATCGCATCGATCCAATCCATCCCGTCAAAGCGCTCGGTGGCAAAGGATACCTCGGGACCACCGAAAATGATGCGGCTATGCGGCAGAAGTTCGTGCAAGGTGCGTGAGATCGACAACATCTCTCCGAGGTTCCAGATATAGCAGGAAAAGCCGTATACATCTGCATGCTCCCGATACAAGCGCTCCAGAATATGCGCTCTCCGGTCCCGCAGCGTATGCTCCACCAATACCACATCGTATCCCACAAATTCCAGATGCGGACGCAAACAGCGGAGCCCCAGATTGCTATGCGAAAACGAGCCGTTGAGCGCAAACAGAACGATCTTCATCATCCATCTCCTTTCTCAAACACCAATGTCTCGCGGCGCCGATAGCGCCGCGAGCATTCTTTTTATTATTCTATTATTATTTTAACACAAATTCACTCCTTTTGCAAGCCGAAAAGTCGATTGCAAAAGTTTTTTGTGAATTGCTCCTTCGCATCAAAATCCATTGCTGACATATAGATCTCCTCGATGCGAAAATGTACTTCCCTGACCCGCTCCAACGAATCCAGTGCCCCCTGACGCATGGCGCGGCGCATCCTCTCCGTAAAGTTCAAGGATTTTTTCAGCGTCTTCATAGATACGGTATCCACAAATCTGCGCATGGAAATCCGTTTATGCGGAAAATCGCACGCCTCCGAGGAGCAGACCGCGAACGCAATCCCACTCCCGCAAAGGAACAAGCCGTCCAGCTTTTCCGGCTCAACGGGATCGTGCGAAATCCTGACCTTCAATCGCAGATCCCTAGCCAACTCACCGAGCGCCTCCATCAGATACCGTGCCGCTCCGCGGCAATCCTCAATCACATAGATCTTTTTCGCATCTGAAAAATATGTGTCAAAGCCCACCTCACCGCGCATTCCGACGGAATGCATCAACGCAGGCATTGGTAAAAATGTCTCCTCCGCACGCACGTCCTGCATGAGGCGTTCCGCAAACGCCCGAATCCGATCTCTCCGAACAAAAGGCTCTACCGTGCTATCCCGATTGGCATTCATCTCCCCCAGCCCCGCAAGATAGCGATATGCCTGTCGGTATGCCTCTTTTTTGGCACGGTTCAGAGCCTCGATCTCCTCTTTCCTTTCGATCAGAAGCTCCGCATTCCAGAAGTCGCCGAGATTGACCAGCTCCTCCCGCGCACCGGGACAGGAAGGCTCATACACATGCGGCGCGGTCGCATCCAGCAGTGCAATACTCTCCTGCCCTTCTTTGGAAAGAATCACCGCATCCAAGGAATATGGGTCTGACGAGCAATAAATGTATTCGGTCTCCCACCCCGCCGTCTCCGCGCACGTAGCAACCTCACGCAAAAAGCGGCTTTTGCCGGTTCCCGGACCGCCCTTGATTGCATAGACGCGTCCAATCCGCGCGGCATTGAAAATCGCATCATAATAGCTGAAAAATCCCGATACGCTGTTGGAGGCGGCAAAATACGCGTTTTCGCCTCCGCTTTTGATCACCATACAACAATCCTCCCGTTTCGGTTTTGCTATTATCATATGCGATACCGCGAAAAATGTTCTACTTTTTTTGCGGATGGCATATAGTAAAACAAGTCATTACGGAAGGAGGGATGCGTGATGCAATCCGTACGGACAACACATCCGCCGATCCTGCTGCCGCGCGTACTGACCTCGTGTATGCCGCCGTATCTGACAGACGCCATCATGCGCTGCGGTGCTCCCATTGCGGAGGAAATACGGCTGCACAGCAACCGACGCACCTTTGTGACGGCAACAGGCAAGAGCTACCCGACGTCGGTCACGCTGTCCAAGGATGAAATCGCCGAGATTCTCAAAAAAATGTGCCGCGATTCTCTGTACGCCTACAGCCAGACCATCAATCAGGGGTATCTGACCATGGAGGGCGGTATCCGCGTTGGTGTTTGCGGAAGTGCGGCAATCGAAAAGGAGCAGATTATCGGTGTCACCGATATCACGGGACTGATTGTTCGGATTCCGCATGCGCCCCGCGTTTCGCTCACACAGCTGTGTGAGCGCTTGCGTATGTACAGTCGTCCGCCCGGTATACTGATCTATGCCCCACCCGGCATCGGAAAAACCACGCTGTTACGCGCCCTTGCCGCCGAGCTGTCCTCACCCGCCTGCGGATACAGAACAGTCGCTGTGGATACACGCGGTGAATTGAATTTCACGTTGGACGGTGCGGATCTGAATTTAGATATTCTTGTCGGATATCCGCGTGATATCGGAATCGGGATCGCCGTCCGAAGCCTTGGTGCCGAGATCGTGATTTGCGACGAGATCGGAAGCACGGAGGATGCCCGTGCCATCCTGTCTGCCTCCAATTGCGGCGTCCCCCTGATCGCCTCTGCGCATGCGCGGGATATCGGCGAGCTACTCCGCCGCCCGGCGATATCGTTGCTGCATCGGGCACACGTCTTTGAGCTCTACACGGGCATCCGCCGCTGCAGCAATGGCTTTTCCTATCAATTCACAGATTGGAAGGATGCGTATATATGATCGCACTCAAGCTGCTTGGTGCGCTCCTGATTCTTGGCGTAGGTGCAATTTGTGCCCGTGGAGCCACGCAATACGAAAAGAAAAGGATCCGCGTTATCGACGGGTGGATCGATCTGATCTTTTACATCCGCTCCAAAATCGACTGCTACCTGATGCCACTGGGCGAGATTCTTGCCGAGGGTCGGCAAACGCTTCCGGAGTTCTGCATTCCGCAAAACGAATCGACCGACCTGCATGCGATTCTGCGTGCGTCGGCGGTGTATTTAGACGGGGATGCAAAAAGTCTTCTGGAAAGCTTTGTCCGTGAAATCGGAAACTCTTATCGCGAGGAGCAGGTACGCAGATGCGATTATTATATTACCGCGTTGCGCAATCTGCGAGAAAAAAGCGCCTCAGAGTTGCCAATGCGGCTTCGGCTTTCGGTTACAATCAGCCTATGCGTGGCACTCGGCGCGGCAGTACTTTTGTGGTAAAAACAGATTTACGGAGAGACAAAAACATGGATATTTCATTAATCATTAAAATTGCAGGCATCGGGATTCTCGTCGCCGTTGCATCACAAATACTCAGTAAAAGTGGACGCGACGAGCAGGCAATGTTCGTCACTATCGCAGGAATCCTGGTTGCCCTGATGCTTTTAGTCACACAGATCCGTGATCTTTTCGATCTGATCACGTCGGTCTTCGGAATGTAATCCATGACGCTGATCAAAATCTGCATGCTCGCGCTCATGGGCATTACCATGACGATGGTCATCAAGCAATGGAAATCGGATTTTCTTCCGCTGATCCGCGTGGGGCTACTGCTCCTGTTTGTCGCCGTTCTACTCACAACAGCAACCCCGATATTCGATTATCTGCGGGAATTGACGAATACGGAGGGCATCTCCGAGCACGCCTCACTCCTGTTCCGAGGACTCGGGATCGCACTGCTGACCCAGATTGCCTCGCAGATCTGTCGGGAATGTGGAGAAAGCGGGATAGCCGACGGTGTGGAGTTAACGGGAAAGATCGAGCTGTTATTGCTGTGTATCCCACTGATGAACGAGATTTTAGAGCTCTCAAAAGAGCTGCTCTCCACAGGAGGTTGACAGCATGAACCAACGTCTTCTGCGAAAAAAAGGCTTCCTGTTCCCGCTCTTTTTTCTCCTGCTCATTTTCCTCCTCGCCCTGCCATGCTCGGCGGAGGAAGCCACAGCCGACATACTGCCGGACGAATATCACGAGCTGCTCGATATCTTACCGGAGGAACTGACCGAGCTGTTACCCGAGGGACTTTTTGCAAAGGACACCGAAACGGTCGGCGCATCGGTCAATGAAATGAGCGATTTTTCCTACCTTCTGCAAACCCTTCTGTCCTTGGTCGGCGTAAAGCTCGGAGATTGCGTCAGGCTTTTGGCATCGATCGCCGGGATGCTGCTTTTGGCAGCGGTTTGCCGCACGGTGCAGAGCTCCTTTGCACAACAGAGCATTGCACGCGCCTTTTCCTTTTGCACAACGCTGGTTATTTTGAGCTTTTTGCTAACACGAGGCTACGACAGTATCCAAAGCACCGTAGAATATTTCTCAAATCTCGGAAAAATGACTTCCGCCTCGATTCCGCTCCTCGGGGGGCTTTACGCCATGGGCGGAAACGTTTCTGCCGCTGTCGCCTCATCCGCAGGGCTTACGGTATTCATGAGCCTGCTGGAGGGCGTCGTCGGCACTACAATCGTCCCCTTCTGCGGCATCTGCCTTGCGTTCGCCGCAGTCGCCGCACTGGATCCTTCCCTGCGCATCGGAACACTGGCGGGAACACTCAAAAAACACTATACAACCGCGCTGACCTTTTTGATGATGCTCCTATTGACTATGCTCTCGGCACAAACCGTACTGGGAGCGCGGAGTGACACACTTGCCATGAAAAGTGCAAAATTCGCCGCAGGGAATCTGATCCCGGTAGTCGGCGGATCGATCTCGGAGCTGTTGCGCACCGTCAGCGCGGGCGTCGGCTATCTGCGCGGCACGGTTGGAATTTGCGCACTTCTGCTACTTTTGCTCCTGCTCCTTCCCACACTGATCGAGCTGTTGCTCGTCCGTCTGTGCTGGCAACTGTGCGCATCGCTTGCCGATCTGCTAGGCTGTGACAGCGAAAAGCGGCTACTGGAGGAGTTTGCATCGGTGCACGGGTATCTGATCGCCGCGGTCTGCATCTGCTCCTCCGTGCTGTTCCTGTCCTTTACACTGCTGACGCACTGTGCGTCGGCGCTAGGCTGATGGGAGGCGCCATGAGTACATATCTGATTTCATTGATTGCCGCCGCAATGGTCGCTGCGCTGATCGGGATTCTTTCCCCTGACGGCGAGCGCGGCGGAATCGCCAAGCATATGCGATTTCTGGTTTCCTTGTTTCTGCTTTGCGTTCTGATTGCACCGCTCCGAGAAACAATCGGCATACTCTCGGATTTTGCGAACGGTAAATCGGAGTCTCCCGAGATCGGAGAGATAGAAAAACAAGACTATCAAAAGGAAATGGAGAACGCGATGAGCGCCTCCTCCAAGGCATATCTGGTACAGCTGCTGACCCAAGCATTGGAAAAGAATTTTTCAATCGAAAGCGGGAACGTGCGCTGTTCGGTCCGTTGGACCGATGCCGACGGAACACTCTCCCCCACGCGGGTGACAGTCATCCTCTCAGAGAGCGCGATCTGGAGTGATCCCGAGCCAATTGAGCGATTCGTTACCGAGCTTTTAGGATGCGAATGTGTCACTGCTATTGAATAAAGAAAGGAATAAAGATGATCTCATTATTCAAAATCGGAGCCAACGGCCAAAAAACGTTCAACGGAAAAATGTGCCTGCTCCTAATCGCCGCCATAGCAGGTATCATACTGATCCTGATCGGCTCGTCAGCAACGGCAGTCGACACCCCGACCGAAAACGTCACCTATACGACAGAAACGGATGAACTGGTCATCTACCAGCGCTATCTCGAGGATCGGGTACAAGCACTTTGCGAATCGGTCAATGGTGTGAGTCAAGTTACGGTAGCGGTCACACTCTCCGGTACCTTTGAATCGATCTACGCTACCGAATTTCGCGAGGGCAACGAGGAATACGTGATTCTTGGTAGCGGCTCCTCCGCCAAAGCACTCTATCTGACCCGTGCCGCCCCCGACATTGCAGGCATCGGCATCGTTTGCCACGGCGGAGGGAACGAGATCGTGCGCTGTGAGCTGATTTCTCTCCTCGCCGCCACCTTCCATGTCAGCACCAACCGTATCTACGTCACCGAAGCACGAGGATGAGAACAAGTCTTGAACCGCTACTACCGGCATTCCATTATTTTGTCGCAGAGTTGATTCACGAATCGACCGCCACGATCGAACCAATTTCATACGTGCTGCCGATTCTGTTCCCTGCCAAAATTCATTGCTTCGTACAGTGCAAAACAACCGCACCCGAAAGTGCGGTTCAGGTTACTGGCAAACTAAACGCTATTACGAAAAACACAGTTCGTCAAAATGTATAGGCAACACCGCACAAATCTGAAGCTGCAATTACACCTTCAGATTTGTGCGGTGTTGCCTAAAAAATCCGCATGATCAATTATACCTCAAACGTAAATTTCTCCCACGGAATATTGACCGCCTTTTTCACTGCGCGCAACAGGCTGATGTGATAATAATCGGTCGCCATGATCGCTTTCAGCACAAAAAATCAACCCTCGCGATATTTTTTCAAAGCCTTTTCAAGGGTTTACCGCTTCACCTCGATCCCATAGCTCGCGGCATACGCGGCGGCGTAGGAATCCGCAGAGCAAGAGATCGTCATTTTGGAATTGCAATTGAGAAATGCACCATAGCTGATCGAACGTACGCTGTCCGGCAACGTTACGGAGGAAAGATGTACACACCCCGAAAATGCAAACCATCCGACGGTAACCACACCATTGGGAACGGTCACCGACTCGAGTTTGATGCAATTTTCAAAGGCACGATCGGCAATAGAGGTCACGGGACACCCTTCGAAGCTTGAGGGAATCACCACCTCGGTGTCCTTTCCTACGTATGCTGTCAGCGTAGCTTTGCCGTTTTCAATCTGAAATTGAAAATCCGAGTGCTCCTCCGTCGGCGCATCCACATCCGCGTCCCCGCTGTGCTCTTCCCCATTTGCGGTTTCGTCAAGTTTTTCCTCCAACGCCGCAATGCGCGCCTCATACTCCGCAGACTTTTCATAGTATTCTGCGCGCACGGAAAGCAACTCCTGCTGCAAATCCGAGGCAAGTTGCTTGTAATATGCCGCCTTCTCCTCCGCGACCTGTACAGAAAGCGCACTCGACGACGTGCCCGAATCCGCTTCCATCTCACTCTTTGGTACGCACCCCGTGAGCAACAAGCAAAGCGACACGCCCAAAATAACTGTTTTTTTCATATCCGAATCTCCTTTCCTATCGGTTACCATCATCATATCATAACCTTGATGTCGAATGCAAGTGAAACGCGCGGATACACCGAATCGAAAAAAAATTACGGGCGCCGCACGTACGGCGCCCGTATCATATTGCATCATTTTGATATGTTTTTAACAATACGCAACAAAAGCGTCAGGATCTTTTTTCAAAAACGCTTCCGCACTTTTCCGCGCTTCAACAGCTTCCTTCTGCGTATCAAAACGCCCCAGCATTATCGCCTTTTTGATAACAGATTCGTACCTTCCGTTTGTGTTATCAATGCGTATTGTCGCCGATGCAGGCTGATTGTTGATAACCTTCGTTTCACACGGAACATCCTTTCGCTTCAAGGTGAATTTGTTGGGGAGCGCTTCGTCATTCCGATGGATATCTTCGTATATTTTCAGGAGCTCGCAGCATCTTCCATCACTATTGGCGCCTTACAAAGACTCCCTTTGAATACAACCGCAGCTTAACGTGCTGCTGGTTATCAGGTGCGTTGCGGGAAGCTCAAACTCCGTTTCACACCTGCAGTGGCAACGCCACACAATGTCCTTACGGTCGCGTTTATCCGTCGGATCAACCGCAATAATAAATCCAAACTCCATGCCCGAAATCTCCTTAACGTTTCCGCGATTGAAGCGAATCTCGGATAAGCCCTACGTAATCAAGATACAGATTGATCCATTTCACATAATTCTGAACCGTTTGATAGGCATTCCTTTTTCGTTCATATCGGCTCGCCATTCTAACAGACGTTCGCGCGTAATCGCTTATCCTCAAAAAGAAAGTCTAGAGCATCTTGACTGCCGTCTTTAGCCTGCAGATCATATTTTCGGAGGCTTCCTTATCACTCTCGCTCTTATGAATGCATCTATTATTTCGAGCGTTATTACAAAATTGTTTTTCTGTTCGCTCATGCTGACGGATCTTGCGTTATTTCGCCTTCGTCCACTACTTCTGGCACAGGATATGTACTCCCATACTGAATATCAGGATCTACAACAACGCCCCAACGAGGCTCAAGGGTAACTTCCGTAGTTTCCGTTACTGTAATCTTAAACTTGAACGGATCTGTTTTCATTTCGACTTCATCAACATTGGCTGTCTGCTCTCCAATGATTGCAGCGGTGTGTTGTTCTTCACTGCTTCCGATCTTTACTACACAGTGACCTTTAACGTTAGATTTATCTGTCAGTGTCAAGGAAATCTCATAAGTTCCCTGCTCAAGTGTACACTTATATTTACCCACATTAGCGATATCGGGCTCCACTTGAATATCGCTCGCAATTGCAACGTCATTCTCGACCTTCGACACATTTATCGTCAAGTCAAAGGATCCCGACATCAGCGTGTTGCTGCTACTCGACGTTTCGCTTGTAAACCAAGCGTAGGTCATCGAGCAAAGCGCGACAAGGCATAACAAAATACTGACCACCGATATGATCAGACTTTGCGAGAATGCCTTTTCGGTTATTTTCCCGTCCTTGCAATCAAAAAAGTTTTTCAAGAGTTTTCCTCCTCTCGGGTATTTCTATCTAACGGTTATATTTTCAGCAATCAAAAGGCACAAATAGGTTTATGCCCTTTGATTGCCGCCCAACTCCCCGAGGGGAGTTGGGTCGGACTTATTATTGAAATTTAGTTCACCCCGGTAATGGTGTGACCGGTAGAATCGTCCTTTACGCGAGTCCAGCCGGCATAGCTGTCGGTGATGGTGTTTTCGCCAGTAAAGTTGATGGTATAGGTGTTAGCACCGGTAGGATCTATTTCAACGACCGCGGTGTTGTCACCGGAGCCTGTGTAGCCCTTTTCGGTTGCCACGAACGCGCAGTTGTTGATATTGATCACAGTGCTCGCTCCACCGTGAGCAAGGATGGTCTTACTGTTGCCGTTAAAGGTACAGCCGTCAAAGGTAACGCTATTTGCTGCCCAAGTCCAGAAATATCCGTTCTTGAAGTCAAAAGTACAACGGTTAAACACGAAATCGTTCGCATTATTTAAGCTGTACGAACCCACAAAGTTACAGTCGTTGAAGGTTCCCTTCATGTAAGCGAAGCCCTTGTAGTTTCCGGTATTCGAGGTGGTATCGATGGTAATACCGTTAAAGGTGTAGCTTCCAACACCGGTGCCGGCAGAACCGAAGGCATAATCGCAACCATCTTCGCCGTCATTGTAAAGCTTAATAACAGCATCCTTGGTACCGCTGATGGTCAGGGTCTTGCCGCCGCAGCCGGCAACATCGTACTCACCGGGAAGCAGCCAAATCTCTGTCTTTCCTGCCGTTACAGCTTCAGCCAGTTCGGTAGCAGTAGAAACAACATTACCCTCATAAATCTTCTCGCCACCGGTGACAGTGACCCGATCTACGTATGCAGCAGAATCCTCATCTACCCACACTGCATGTACAGTATCAATGGTATCAGCAATGTTAACATTGCTCAAAGTGATGTCAGCACCGGCAGTGGACTTGACCATGATAGCTGCCTTCTTTGCGGTATTGAAATCCGCATTGGCAACTTTCAAGGTGACCTTTGCAGGAGAGCCTACATACTCCTCATCGATCTTAATACCGCGTCCCGCACTGTTGACGGTCAAACCATCGATTTCAACATCCATACCTGCAGCACAGATCCAGATAGCGTAGTAATCGTGAGTCTCGTTCACAGTGACATTACTGAGCTTGGCAGACTTGCCGGTATTAGCAAAAGCAATCGCCTTTTCAAAGACTACATCTTCAATCACATAGTTGCAATTGGAGAACGTAAGGTCATAGGAGTTCCACGTGCCGGTTGCCTGAGAGCTAGTCATGGTGCCGTTCTTAATAGTAAACACGGCATCATCGTTCTTGGCTCCAATATTGGACCAGTATGTAGTGGTAATGTTCAGCTTCTGACCATTCAGGTCCAGAGTGATGGTTTCAGTCTCCTCGCCAGCAAGCTTATACTCGCCGCTGCCACCGGTCTGCTGACCGAGAGAGGTGATGGGAACATCAATGTCATTAGCAAGGGTGACGTTAATATACTTGTCGGTGCTCTTCAAAGCAGCTGCCAGTTCATCAGCAGTGGAAGCAACAACAGACTTGATAATGGACACATTGGTAGCAACGTTAGTATCATCAGCTACATAGCCGGTACGACCGCTGACAATCTCACCTGCGGAAGCATAATCCTTGGAAGTACTGTAAGTGATAGTGGTGTCCGAAACCTTGTTGTTCTTCATCTCGTAGGTAGAAGCAGCAACAGAGCCTGCAATACCGCCGATATCGCGGTTACCGGTAATTGCGGAGTTCGATACAGTATTGCCGTTGAGGTAGCTGTGCTCATTCAGGCAACCGACAATACCGCCGACCTTATCGCCGTTGGCATCATCATTGACGTTGTAGCCGATGACGGTGGCATTGTTGACAGAGCAATTCTCGATGGTACCGGTGAAGTAACCGGCAATAACGCCGACCCAGTGACTTCCCTTTACGGTTGCGCCATCCACATTTACATTTTTAACGGTAGCCATAGCAGCGTCCACCCAGCCAAACAACCCGGCAGTGGCATGTTCAGATGCATCTGTGGAATAGTCAACGTACAGGTTGGATATGGTATATCCCTGACCGTCGAACGTACCCTGGAAGTATTTACCGCTCTCGCAGTCACCGATGGAAGTCCATGCCTTGCCCGCAAGATCCAGATCAGCAGCCAGCTTCACAGTCTTGCCCGAGTAGCTGTTACCGCTATTGACATCAGCTGCAAATGCTGCCAGCTCAGCGGCGGTGGTAATGGTGATAACATTCTCTACTGCAGCGGGTACATCACCCACGGATCCATCCCAAGGAAGTCCTGCATACTCGTCGTAGTTGTCGCCAAAGCTATCTTTCTCAGACATTTGCTGAGTTGCATAGAGGTTAACACCGAGTGTAATAGTGGGAATATCGTCACCACGGTAGTTTGCCTCGTTGCCAACAGATTCAGGCATATACACGATGAGAGCAACGTAGTCAGTACCCCCAACCTCAAGGGCGGTGGTATCACTGTTATAGTCCTTCAAGCCCTTTTCCGTGCCTGCGGCAGTCGCTACTGCCTCACGGTCGGTGTAAGTAGTAAGTGTATCGGGCATTTCAACCACCTTGAATACAAGGTGATCAGAGAGCTTTATGTCCTCTCCTGCACCATTCTTGCCGACGCTTTCGTTTACAACGTTAACACCAAGCTGATATTTGAGAGCAAGAGTACCAAGGTTAGAAACCTTCAGGTAAACAACCTCTACTCTGCCGGGCTCCCAAAGAGCGTTGGGATCAAAGATTTCGTTTGCGCCCTGTACGGTTGCCCAATCAGTAATGCTACCGCCAACGACCTTGGCATATTCAAGCTCGATATCAAGATTACCCGTCTTGATAATGTTGTTCGCACTCGTTACCGAGTCGGTGAACCACGCAAATGTCGTCCCAAGCAGCATGGCGAAGCAGAGGAACAACGCCAGAACGCTTGACAACAGTGCGTGCTTTGTTGATTTTATGTTAGTCATTTTGTTTAACCTCCTTATGGCTTATTTTTGTTAGACTAACTATGTAAAGAGGACCTTCCTCAATACACCTTATAGATTTTCGTCGGTTGTTTCCGCAGGAGCAGCATCTTCCGATTCCGTTTCAACTGTTTCTTCGGTTGTTACTTCCTCCGCAGAACTTACCTCGGACGCAGGCTCGGCGGGAGATGTTCCCTCTCCACCTTCTTTTTTGTCGAGCTGTGCCTTGAGAGCCAACAGCTCTTGCATCATACGCTGGGTTTCAGCGCGTTCTGCATCGATCTGATCCCTCTCGGCTTGCATTGCCTCCATCTGCTCGCGTCGGTACTTGCGGAACAGGCGGATAACGTTCACGCCGTTATAGAGAATCAGAAGCAGGAATGGTACGAGAATACAAACGATATAGCCGGGCGTGGACTTCACAAATGCGAAAAAATTACCAACGCCGGGGAGCTTGCCCGAGTAGGCACCCAAAACGTATTCGGGCTCTACCAGAGCTTCATCATCGGTTCCCGTGTTCGTACCGTAGGTCACGTAGCCAAGGAGTTTTCCATCTTCGGTTTTCTTGACCTCGCGGATCATATGCGTGACGGTCTCTCCGTAGCTTACGCTGTTGGTAGACATAAAGGCGATGATATCACCGGCTTGTAGTGCTCGGGGATCCTCCACATTTTTGATAATGACAATATCTCCCGCATTGAAATGCACGTCCATGTCCTTGTTATTCTCCGAGAGGCTCATGGAATCAGTCTGGACGATGTAAAACTTTACACCGAAGATGCTGCGGTCGTTTCTGTCAACGGTTGTTACCGTGACAATGGTGAATATCATCATAAAGACGGTAAAGGCAACAAGAAGCCAAGTTACGACCTTCAATGCAATATTCAGTATCTTTTTCGCTGTTGTATTCATTCAAGAATCGCTCCTTAGTTCAGTTGTGCGTTACCTTGCACCGCATATACGGTTACGCCTATACCCGTATAGGTTTTGCCTTGGAATTCGTTGCCCACGGATTCCTTCATTTTGATAAATAGGTAGTAAGTTTCGCTACTTTCTCCCACCGCCAAACCGTTCACTTTAAACTCGGTGATTCGCTTCGCGCCCCGGAAATCGTCGCCTTCCTTTACAATCCAGAGTTCAAAGGCTTTATCGAACTCTTCCATATTGATCTTATCGTCCTTGCTGACCGAAAGGCTGAAATTCACGGGAATATCTCCCGTATTCTTTATCTGGAAGCCCTGAGTACGAAAAGTCGCGCCGGGCTCAAAGAGTACGTTTTCGCTGTCGGTCATGCTGCCGGAAGTAGTCAGAAAAGCCAGGGCTCTGTTTTGCAACGTGACACCTTGCGTATCGACAATATCGACCTCGACATCTCCCGACGTCGTGATGATACCGATCGTACCGTCGTTCGGGTCACTGGTGAAGAGAGCGAGCGTCGCTCCCGTGAGACATACGAGGCAAAGCAGGATGACCAATACCGTCATAATGAACGCTTGTTTATGTGATTTATAACGGAACATCATTACCTCCTTGCCGTTATTTTAGCGGCTTCATAAAGCCTGATTCAATAGACTATTCGAATTAATTCACCCAAATTGAACCATCTGCCCATCCGGCGAAAAGTTCTGTATCATTTTCTTCCGTAACAAGCGTATCGTTTACATACACGTTTATGAGAATAATCGTGCCGCCAAGATTATCAGGAGCGTCGATGATGGAATTCGTAACCGCGCCATTCTCATCAACAGGGATCTTGAAATTACAATCTGAAATTACGTATGTTTGTGCGAAATCGCTTGTAACGACAGGAGCATCTCCTAAATCGGCGGTTACGTTTTGTAGGAATACCGTGTTATACGTTCTGTCAACAGATACGGCACCCTTCCCCGTCAAATACAAATCCTTAACAACCACAACATCAGTTAACGTCGGATCATCAAAAACACCGGTTTCATCTTCGTAGGTTGCTTGAACCAAGTTAGCCGCGTCAACGGGTTCAGTCTGGTACACGACAACCGCAGACTCATCATCGGTAACCGCATTACCCTGAACCGCTTCAACGATGATTGTGTACTCAACACTCTGAACATTATCAGCCTCGCTCTGGTACTCGTTGCCTGCGTATACGGGAAGTTCAACAGAGATGGTCTTTACGGGAATCGGATCAGGCTCTCCGTTGGGAGCAGCGATTACGGGATACCACTCGGACGTCCACTGTGCAAGAGCCTCGTAGCTCTGCTCGGTCTCTTCGCCAACGTCAATCGTTACCACCATACCGGTAGCAAGATTGGTATTGTTGGAAATAAGTTTGTAACGATATACCATCGCAACATCGCTCTTGTTTTCCACTACGATATCAACGTCTACTCTGTCTCCGGGGGTGAGTCGGCTTATGGTAAGATTCTGTTGATTCTCACCGGTAAGCTCTGCAACGCCACCGTTAATGAAAGTCCCATCAGCAGTGCGATCAACGTGGTTGTAGCTATGATTGTTCTCGTCAACGAGAAACGCATCTACGAGCGATTCGTCAACGTTCTCACCGCTTGCAGACCAAATTGCTTTGATATCAGCTTTTGCATAAATTTCAACGTCACCGGCTGTAACGGCAATGTTGAAATTCGTGCTGTCGGTAAACAGCGCGAAAGTTGATCCTGCGATCAGACAAAGACAAAGAGCGATTGTCGCAATCGAGGACAGCAAAACTTTCTTTTTCATTTTTTGTTTTCTCCTTATTGTATTTTTTCGAAGCTTGATTTCGGTCGAAACGCGAACTCAAGCTTCAGCAAGTTCTGCGTTCGTTTTTTACTTGTGCCGGGTATTACGGTGCGGTAGCCGCGGTTAGCTGAACGGAATATACGACCAGATCAAAGTCTACGCTCTGCGTTTTAGCCGCATTGTTTGTTGAGGTAAGCACACCATATTCGTCGTATCCGTAGCCCGTATCGATAAACTCTACCGATACAATAAAGCTCTCCGCTTGACCTACTTTCAACGTTCCGATGTAATTCTTATCACCACCAACCTCAAGACCGGTAGCAACAGTACTATCGTCGCTTTCTGTTTTGGTGTCAATCGTTCCGTCGCCGTTTTTATCGGTGTAAACGGTAATCTTCAATTGCTCGGCGAGCGTTCTTTCAACGCCATCGTCCTTGCAATCAATTTTTACCCAATATCCGAAAGCAACGTCGCTATTGTTTTCGATTTTCATTTTCGCAACAAAATGCGATCCCGGAACGATCAGCTCTGTAACTTCACCGTCATCATTGGTTGTCAGACCAAACACATTTTGATCCGTAGGATTGGAGAAATTGATTTCCGTAATGTCTGTAGGCAACTCAACAAGATAGCCATCCGTATTCAACGTTGTTTTGGTAAGCTCTGTGCGTTTGAGTGTAATTTTCAAATCTCCTGCTTGCAAATGGTTATGTACAGTTTGCGTATCAGTAAACAGAGCCCATGTCATACCCACAATAATCGTCATACACAGCATGATCACTGCACTTGACACAAGCAAAGTCCTTTTTCTGTTCGTACTTTTCATAGTCACCCCTCCTTTCTCACAGATTTTTATATATTGAAACACTGAAAACAGTGACTCAATCCTTGATGAAAATCGTAGCGTTAATGCGGTCAATCTTCTTCGGTTTTACAGGATCCGGAGCTTTGGTCGGTTTGGGAGAAACGTGCGATGCCGAGGAGGGGGGCGTTTCCGTTTTCATTTCGGGCAATTTCTTATGCCGTTGCCGTGATTCAACAACAATGTCAATGACAATGTATCCGATTGTTAACAAAGCAAAAAACGTCGCAACAATCATAAATCCAATTACAAATTCACTCATTCTGCATCAGCCTCCTCATTTTCTTCATTGCACTCTATTTGTGGTTCCGTTTCAGGGACAGAATGATCTTCATTTCCCTTTTCCAGTTCTGCAAGCTTACGGCGAAGTTCTTCCAGCTCATTCTCTTTTTTCTCTTTTTCCTCTTGCTCGCGTTTCTTTTTGTCTGCCGTCAGTATTTTTACAATTTTCACAACTTCGAGCAAAATAATAATAAAACACGGTACGATAATGGCAAGAACAATACCAACGGGTGTCATAAGAAAACTCATGATAACACCAAGCAAATAAGCCTGCCCAGTAACCTTACCGATTACGTAGTTGGTGTTATTCGGAATAGATGTATCAATCACCTGAATAAGCTGACCGTCCTCGGAGTTCTTGTTATCTCCCGCCAGCTCAATGATAAATCCGCCCGTATCCTTTTCCGTAATCGCGGTGATACGGTGGGTAATTGTTACTTGTGTTGTGTAAACATAGCGGAAAGTCAGCACATCACCTAATTCAAGATTGCGGTAAAACGCGTCTGCCTCGGCAGGATCGTCGGGCATTACCTTGACGAACACCATGGAACGAACCGGAATATCCTTGATCTCAAAGCCGGACACATCGGTATGCTCACACGCTGCCATAGAATCGGAAGTGACTACACGCATCTGATACCCGAAAATTTCAGCAGCTCCGTCCGAGTCCTTTTTGGAGAATATGGTAAGGAATACCGAAAAAATACAGATTGCGAGGAATATGTACAACAGTACGTTCAGTACGATATTGCCGATTCTTTTTACTCTTGCCTTGTCCATACGTCACCTCACGCGTTGTTTGCCGTAAGAAGCAGTTCAAAAACAGCTTCAGCGTTTTTCGCTTCGTTACCAATTTCAATAGGAAGATAATACACAATTTTCAGCTCTATGCTCTTATTATCCTCGGTAAAATCAATGGGTAAGATAATATCCTCATCTTCAAAAACCGTTGCGAGCAGCTCGTCACACACGACATCTCCATTTGCAACGATTTGCACACGTGCAAAATGCTTCAAGGTCTTTTCTTCGGTTTCAATAAAATCAAGGCTTAAATCATATTGCTTTTCTTTAGCGCTTTTCAACGTAACAGTGTACTCACAGGATTCACCGGGCACGAGACTTAAATTTTCAAATTCGATCGCCTCGGTTTTACCGTTCTCCAGCTGAACCACAATCACGTTTGGGTCATCCGCAGCAAAGATCATCCATGTCATAAGCGATACGCCGACCAGGATCAATGTGCTTCCTACAACCAGCACAATTCGCATAAGCTTATTTCTTGACATCATTGTCCTCCTTTTCTTAAAAATTATTTTCCCTTGCACCAAATAATGGCTTATGTGAATTCTTTGAAATACATCATCTGCAATACAGGACTTTGAAGATATGAGGCCTGTTGCTCGCATGATCCTCAAGCTCACCGTTATATACCCGAATATCAAAATCGAATAAAGCGTTAAAAACGCTGTGCAGAATAGCATGAACATCCGCCTCTTTTTTGAAAAGCGGAGAAAGCAGTTCTACCCTCCCATCGAAAAGTTTTTGTGTTTCAAGAGGAGTTCCTTTAAAATAAATCCTCTCTCGGCAATCAGATGTATGGCGTTTCCTATCAGCCATTCTTTGATTTCCGCTTCGCGTTTCATCTCGATTCTTCCTTTCTCCTACGATCTATTGCCAATGAAATTCGTGCAGGTTGCCGGATTTTATGAAAGCAAGTGTGCTCTCACGGTTTTGTGCGGTTTTGCATATACTTTTGAGAGCTTTGATTAGTGAATACTACACCGTTTCCTAAAAAAATTCCTGTTTACAGGAGCGTTCACCGTATTCAAAAAGCGACATAACGGGAGTTATGTGGTTAAAAAGTGAGATTTGCTTCCGAATATGAGTTGAAGCAACGCAACAAAGAACACGACAAAAAGCCTTTCGCCGTATTTTTTGAAAAAATTATACGAAAGGCATTTTTGCTATACAATTTTTTATATAATATTTTACGAATTTTGCTGAAAGTGTTGATTTTTTTTATTATTTGTGATATAATTTTATATGTATCGGAAGAAGTAGTTTGATACGAATATCACATAACTCCCGTTATGTGGTGTTTGGTCTCGATGTGCTCGCATCGGGATTCTTTCTTTTTAGATAATGAGCCTCATATGCTCCATTTTTCGCTTGTGCTCCGCACCGGTCGTAACGATATAAATGCGAGTTGTATTGATGCTTGCATGTCCAAGACTATCAGCGAGCTTGGCAATATCCTTTTCAATACTGTAAAAACTGCGTGCAAACAGGTGTCTGAGATTGTGAGGAAAGACCTTGCTTGACGGCACGTTTGCCTGCTCGCACAGCGCCTTCATATCCTTCCAAATGCTGTGACGGCTTACGGGCTTTCCCCGCCGTGTAACAAATACCGTTCCGGCACACATTCCCTGCTTCCTCGCATAGCGGAGTAGCTTTTTCTTTAATTCGGGAACGATAAAGATACGTCGATTCTTTCCCTTACAGTTTACAATCGCCTCTCCGTGCTGTACCGCTTCAACTGTTATATATTGAAGCTCACTTACACGGATTCCTGTTCCACATATTGTTTGGATAATAAGATTGAGGCGTTCGTTGTGCTTTGCGTTCGCCGCTTCAAGCAGACGGATATATTCGGCACGGCTCAGTTCCTTTTCTTCGGAACAGTAAATGTTTCTTTGCATTTTAAATTGCTTTACACACAGATCTTGCCATCCGCAAAAGCGCAAAAAGCAATTCAGCGCTGCTATCATCGAATTGGCACTTGCTACAGCGTAGATATCCCCAAGCTTACTCTTGTAATCAAGCACAGTTTGTTTGCTTATTTCCGCATCATAGATAAATGATGCAAAAAATCTTATGTCATGCATATACTTTTCAATCGTTGCCGCACTCCTTTCTTCGTTTCTTAAATAGACCTCAAATTCTTGCAGTTTTTTTGTTTCTAAAATTCTTTTCATAAGACACTCTCCTTGCGTTAGGTTTGCTATTATTATTTTACCAAATCTTTGCGAATAATCCCTAAATCGTTGATACAGAAAGCGTTTTATACCACAAAATAATATTTTATGCTGGGAGTAAAACATCGGAATATACGATGTGACCGGTAGACTAAAAAAATAACGGAATACCCCCCAAAAAAATAACAGGATCCCCCTAAAAAGATGGATCCTGCGACTTTATTTATGGAAGCGTCACGATGGTCGAATTGAAATTACCTACAATTACACCGATAATAAGAAAGGCCTCGATGGAAAAGATCGGGGCCTTTTTATTATTTTTGATACGCCGCTGTACGAGATAAAGACGGAAAAAACGCTTACTCAAACCATTCAGATGTTCGTTTACTTCTGAAAAGGCATAAGAAAAGAGCGAATTAAACACTTTTTAGGTGTTCAACTCGCTCTCACTTGGCGGAGAAGGAGAGATTTGAACTCTCGCGCCGGTATAGCCGGCCTACACCCTTAGCAGGGGCGCCTCTTCGGCCTCTTGAGTACTTCTCCGTGTACTCATCGCTAGCCGCCGGTTGCATAGGCTTGCGACTTATTTATTATACACTCTTTTCTTTCATTTGTCAACCCCTTTTTGAAAAAAGTTTTCTTTTTATTTTTCAAAGTGAAAAAGCGCTCTCCACTTGACCTCTGCACACAAATGTGGTATAATACCCTTGCCTATCACGTGCAAAGGAGTTTCGACATGATAAAAAATATGGTTTTCGATTTCGGACAGGTGCTCGTCCGCTTTGAGCCCTCATACATGGTCGGCAGATACATCACCGACCCGCAGGATGCCTCGCTTTTGGAACAGGTTATTTTCGACCGCCTTTACTGGGACCGTCTCGACGCGGGTACCATCTCCGACGAGGATGTCATTGCGGCATGCAAGACCCGAATCCCTTCCCGTCTTTGGAACGTCACCGAAACAATATACTACAACTGGATTTACAATATTCCCGAAATCGAGGGGATGGATGCTCTGATTCAGCACATCCGACAACAATACGGCGTGCGCGTCTTTCTGCTCTCCAACATCAGCACCTATTTCGCCGATCACGCCGATGAGATTCCGATCCTGCGTCACCTCGACGGTTACGTATTCTCATCAGTCTGCGGTAAGGTCAAGCCCGACCGTGCCATTTACGAGCATCTTTGCAATACGCATGGATTATGTCCTGCGGAAACGATTTTCATAGACGATCGCGCGGAAAATATTGCGGGGGCGCAAGACTGCGGCATTGCGGGCTACGTTTTTGACGGCAATGTCGCGACATTGCGCGATTACCTCGATCGGATTTTAGCGCATTGAAAAGAACGGTGGCCCCTCAATCGCGGGACACCGTTCTCTTTTTTTATAAATTCAATTCATCGAGAAAATAGGCACGCGTCCATGCGCAATTGCCCTGCTGATCCTTCACGGTCACGCGGATGTAGGGCTCGCCGAGCGCATCCTGCGATGCAAGTGTCTCGTTTTCCTTCAGATACCAATCCAGATTAAAGGCCGCCTCGCAAACTGTTTTTCCTTTCTCTGCACAAACCGCACCCGTGGCGCGGCGCTCGGTGCTGTAAAAAATCTGTACTGCATCCGATGTACGCACGTGCAAAACGCCGTCCTCGATGAACAGCTCGTAGATTTCGGGCCCGGATGAGGAATAAAATTCACCGTGCTCCAGCGCTTTCATCACCGCATCGTATTCTAATCGCTCCGCCTTGACCATCACCCAGCCGCCGAAGCAAGATCCGTAATGGTGCGCATCGTCGGTTGCAAGCGGGAACACACGTTCCCCCTGACGAAGCAAATCATCCAGCGGCTGCGGTGTATCCGGATATCCGCTGTTAACACATCCGGTATTATAAAGTTCCACGCCCCAAAGCCCCTTTAAGGGGGCATAATCGGTATAGTCCTGCTCCGACCACACGGGGTGGTTGTACGAAACGAGAAAGCCCTCGGCATTCGATCTTGCGATAATATCATTGATGCATTCCACGGAATATACATGTCGATAATCATACTGCTTCATTTCATCCGTGATAAACGACTTTGCATTTACATAATGTACGTGATCGGCAGAAAAGGTCGAAAAAACGACCTTTTCGGAATCCTTGGAAAGAAAATTGAGATGGTAGGTCTTCTTACAGGAAAACGGCAACTGCGGCCGTGACTCGGTAACGGACAACTCACAGCTTGTAATTGCCAGAAAGCTGTCATCAGTCAGCTCGTTGTGCGGCACGATGATCTCGTGATCGGTAAATGCCACAATGGAATATCCCTGCTCCACATACGCGCGCTTGGTTTCCTCAGGGGTCATGTTTCCGTCCGAAACGTTCGTATGCATATGTAAATTTGCCTTGTAAAATTTTCCGCCTTGCGGAAGCAAATATTGTTTCATACGTTTTTCCTCCTTTGAACGCTTATGTTTGCGGATATTATATCATGTTTGCCGGATAAAAACAATCTTTTTTCAAAAAAAACACAATTTATTCTTGCAATTTACAATAAAATGCGGTATTATATATAAGATAGACTGAAAAACTGTTTTTAAGGGGGAGCCTCATGCTGGGATATATCCGCACCGATACGTCTGAATTGCGCTTACGTGAATATGACCGTTACCGTGCGCTTTATTGCGGACTTTGCCGCCATATGGGAAAATGCACGGGACAGTGCTCGCGGATGTCCCTCAGCTACGATTTCGTGTTTCTTGCCGCTGTGCGGATGTCGCTTTTAGGAGAGGCTCTGAAGACAAAGCAAAAGCGTTGCCTTCTCCACCCTCTCAAAAAGCGAAGCATGGTAACCGATTCTGATACGCTTCGCTACTGTGCAGATGCTTCGGCGCTCCTGACCTATCATAAATTCCGGGACGATCTGCATGATGAGCGGGGAATGAAAAAGATCCGTGCATGTCTGTCCCTGTTCATTTTTTCCGAGGGCTACCGCCGTGCCAAACGGCGCTATCCCGCACTGGACGAAGCAATCCGCCAACAGCTCGACGCCCTCAACCGATACGAAAAGGACACAACCCTACCGCCCAGCGCAGACGCGCCAGCAGAATATTTCGGTAAGCTGATGGCGGCAGTCTTTTCCGAAGGACTGGAGGGAGCGAATGCGCGCATTGCCGCATCAATCGGATATACCATCGGACACTGGATCTACCTCGCTGATGCCGCCGACGATTACGAAAAGGATAAAAAAAGCGGTAGCTTTAACCCTTACCTGCGTCTGTTCGGAAATGATATGACCGAAGAAAATCGCACTGCGATAGAGCTCGCCATGAAAAAGCTGCTCTCCGATGCGGAATGTGCCTTTTTGCTGGTCGACAACTTCCCCGATTCCGATATCAAGGAAATTTTATATAATATCATGTATCTCGGACTTCCGCACACAGCGGAGCGAATACTGAAACAAACTGCGAAAGGTGAATTAAACGAACATGAAAAGTCCCTATGAGGTACTCGGCGTATCGCCGAACGCCACTGATGACGAAATCAAAAAGGCATATCGGAACCTGGCGCGTAAATACCACCCCGACAAATACCGCGACAGCGACCTTGCCGACCTCGCCAACGAAAAAATGAAGGAGATCAACGCCGCATACGAGGAAATCCAGAAGATGCGTGCGGGACAAGGATCCAACGCCGGCAACCGCTCGGGTGGAAATACCTATAACGGAAATCCCAATGCGAACGGCAGTACTGACAGCCGTTTTGCAGAAGTGCGCCGTCTGATCAACGACAATGAGATTGCACGCGCGGAACAGATCCTGCGTGGCATGGAACCTACCATGCAAAATGCCGAATGGTATTTTCTTATGGGATGCGTCGCCTTCAAGCGCGGCTACTTCGTTGACGCACAAAACATGTTCGACCGTGCCTGCGGCATGGATCCGTACAATACGGAATACCGCAATGCCCGAGATCAGCTTCGTGCGCAAACAGCAGGCTATGGCTCGGGTTACCGTACTGCGTCCCGCACCGATCACACCTGTGATTGCTGCTCACAGCTGATCTGCGCCGATTGCTGCTGTGAAATGATGGGCGGCGACCTGATCCGTTGCTGTTGATTTTCCGAAAGGAGATTCGCATGGCACGCCAAACGCAAATATATATTAAATACCTGACAGTCAGCGCAATGCTTTGTGCTCTGGGTGTCATTCTGCTATCCCTCGGCGCCTTGGTCGAGGTCCTCGACATCAGTGTTGCCGTCATCGCATCGTTTCTTGTGGTGTACGCAGTGATCGAAATGGGGGGCGCCTATCCGTGGATGATCTGGCTTGTAACCTCTATTGTGGGCTATCTGCTGATGCCCAAAACACCGGTGCTCTTTTTCGCACTCTTCTTCGGTTTTTACCCCATTCTCAAGGAAAAAGCAGAAAAGCTACCGCGCGTGATTTCGTGGGTGATCAAATTTGTCATTTTCCACATTTCCCTCGTCCTCATGGGATTGGGGATATGGTTCCTGTTTCCGGACATGCTCTCGGGTATGGGACAGCTACTTTTGCTCGCCCTGACTTATCTTGTATCCCTCGTCGCATTCTTTGTATACGACGTTGCCCTGACGCGCATCATCACCTTCTACTTCATCCGACTGCGCCATCGCTTTCATCTCAAATAACAACCCCGCTCCCATGCATTTGATATAATCCCCTTAGAGTAGACACTCAAAAAACCAAAAGTTTTTGAGACTACACTAAGGGGTTATTATTATGCAGAGGAAAACGCACCAAAACAAGAGGATATGGCGTTGAAATAAGAACACAGGCAGTAGAAGCGTTTCTGATTGGAGAAGGAAGTCAACGAGAAATATGTAAAAGATTTGAATATTGGATGCGCATACACTCAGAGATTGGATTTTATGGTATATTGGTCATAGAGAATTTAAGGAGCGCAGTCGCGCCAAAGGAGTTTACTACCGCCGCGTGACGAAAATCTCCCCCTGCTGCGCAGCAGGGGGAGATAAAAGAACCTATTTAATTTGTAAATTCTTTTGTTTTTTAGTCTGTCTACTTGACAGGGGGCACATTAAATCGCGTCGGGACGGTTCTTTTTTATTTTACTCTTCTGTGATATAGATGTACAGATGCAACTTACAAGGTCCGTCGAGTACCGTATCGGAATACGCATCGGTGCCCTCACAGTAGTTGCGCTCCACAAAGCCGCCCTGTACCTGCTCCCAAGAGTATCCCATTTTCCTGACCACGCTTGCGACCGTTACGTGCGAGTCAAATGTATACGACATCGTATCATCCGAAAGCATGTCGTTGACATACAGCTCTACACTTACAGAAAAGCTCTCGGGCACCAAGACGATTCTGTAATAGGTGTAATAGCCATCGGAATCCAAATCAAATTCCAGCTCTGTCTCGGCATTCTCGATTTCCATCAAAATTTCACCGTATGCATCATACAGATACCATGTGTAATCGGAAAAATCAACGCCACAGACGTCCATCAGAGCCTCGGGAGTGATTCTGTCCAACGGTTCCTTTTCGCTGTTCCAGAGATAACAAGGCGTCTCATAAGAAAATTCGGAGCTGTAAACCTCCAGACTGATCTCCATCTGTCGCTTCTCAACATACAGATTATGCCACGTACTGGAAGCATCTGCATAGTCGGAAAGCGGCACCTTGGCATCTGTTATCACATAGCCGTTAAAGATCCATCTGTACCGATCAAAATCCAAGCCGTACTCCAGCGCAATATCCAAGAGAGTCAGAGAAAGATTTTGCAGATCCAGCATCGGATCCGCCATATCCGGATCGCTGAAATCGATCAAAAGCGTGTGATACATAAAATACTCGATCTCAAGAGCTCCGCCATAGATCGTGCTGTTCAGATCCACCTTGGAGAGATTGCCATCTGCATCCTTGTAGGTGATCAATTGGATATCCTCAACAGAATAGCCAAGCTCACCCAAAAGGATAACGACACTTACCCCATCCTTTCCTACGGCGTAGTCACAGGAAGAAATCTGATTCCCGCCCTGATAGCAATATACGCTGATCGGATAACCAATCTCCTCCATAACAATTCTGTAGCATACATTGTCGGTAACACCGTCGGGACAGGTGAATACGGTGGTCGGAAGAAACTCCATGCGTTCCTCATACATCGGATCAAAATAGAAGAAGTGATAATCCGCAGCGTCATAACCGCACTCCGCGATCCATGCAAAAATCTCATCCGCCGTTACGCTGTAAAGAATATCCTCCGAGCACATCTGATCACGATATTTTCCGAAGGCATCGTAAACGTCTATCTCAACGACAACATATTTCGGGCGCAAATTCAATCCGAAAGAGCTCATTTCCAAAGTGTAATTGCCGATCGCCTCGCTGGCATCGAGGATGGTATAGCCGTTAAAATTCCAAACGTAGTGATTGAATTCCACTCCAAGAATCTCTGCAATCTCTGCAAAGGTAATGTCTGCACTTTCCAGTTTCAACAGTCTTTCCTCAAAGCCCTCAATCGTAGTGTACACGGGGTAAACAGGCTCTACAACCAGCTTGACGGTCTTATAAAGAAGGATGTAGTACGTTGGTTTGCCACGCTCGTTTTTCACAAGCTCACCGTCGATATAGAAATTGTAGCCCTCCGCCTCAAACACGTCAGGGAAACGGAAGCCGAGAACATCCTCGTTTGCAAATACCGTATGAAGCTTTTCGGGTGCATTCAAAACCAGCGTACCGGTGTGGATCGTTTCCTCACCCTTGAGCTGAACCTCGTATTCGATTTCGATTGCTTCGGGAACGATCGATTTTGGCATCACAAGCAACTCATAATAATGCGTAATCTCGCCGTTCTGCGAGGATGCAAAATCGGCATTCGGATCGAAGAAATAATACGCATCGAAATCGTCAATGTCCAGATACAGGGATGCAAACTTCTCAAGCGTTGGCTTTGCTCCCGTGACAACGATTTCTTTGTGCGTCAAGCTTCCATCCTCGGTCACAAGATCGATGGTGACGGTTTCCTCGTGCCATACGATCTCGACAGTTTTGTCCGCATAATAGGTTTCCTCATATATCATCCCGCTGTCTCCGTCCACTACACGAAAGTCAACGGCTTCGGAATTCCGATCCGCCAGCACGATCTCCTCCAAGGGGGACCAGTAAATCGGATGCGTGAAGGAATATACCTGCGAGGTCTCCGTATCTCCGGTCTTATCAACGACCGTAAAGGTGAAGGAAAATCTCAACGTTTTGGGAACAAGTACCAAATAACAGGTTCCGCTAACGGTATCGTCGTAGGAAAGCACGTAACTGTTGATATCCTCGACCAACTGATTGTTCAAATAACAATTCAACGTACTAAAATCGCTGACATCCACATACATCTCTGTCAACAGCTCTGTCACGGTTAATTCCCGATCCACGTAGTAGCGGAGATACTTTGATCCAAAGCTCCCGTCCTCGGAGGCAATATACCACATCCCCTCTACGCTGAACATCTCAAATACTTCCGGTTGATCTACGTCTTGACGTGTATTCAGATAAATCTCCCAATACTCTTGATCGGTCGACATTTCAAAATCACCGTCAACACTCATATCGTTGATGACGATCTCATAATAGGACACGAATGATTCCCACAAAGTTTCTTGATCTTCTTCACTGTCGGAATCGAGTCCGATAATTTCACAAAACAGCTGACGTACCGTTACATAATTGCCGCGGATGGTTGTATACGATTGGTCCCTGATGAATTGACCGTCCCCGTAAACATTAAACATCATGTTAACAACCAATTCCCCACCGCCGGTAGTAAAGCCGCAATCAGGGCAGTCGGAACCAGTCATCGAATCGTGCGTGCAAAGAGTGCCGCATATCGTGCACTCAAAAAGATCGTTCCATTCGTGCTCATGCTCGGCATCATCGGGGTTAACCGCATCGGGTCCCGTCGCCGTTTCCGATTCTTTGGGATCGCTTGACGGTTCCTCAGGTGATGTCGGTTTCTCGGGCTCTACCGAGGGCTTCTCGGATTCTACCGTAGGATTTTCAGGCTCTACAGGATCTACGGGCTCGGCAGTCTCCTCCATGTCGATATCGGAAGATAATACGGGCTCGTTTCCGGAATCGTCGCTATCTTCGCCCTCAACATACTCCGAGAAAATCACCAAATCGCCTGTCGTCAGCACAGTCTTTGCATTGGCATCCATAATACCGTTGAGAGACCATTTGCCATTTGCACGGATGCTCTCTCTGAAGCTCATGCCGAAATTGATGTGTTGCGGCAGGTATTCGTCAACGAACACACTCAAAAACGTATCGGCAGGGATGTCGGTGATCTCGAGCTTACAAAGTACGGTATCCCCTCTCATCATCACAAACTCTACCGTGACAATCTCCTCGGGATCCGTGGGGGTCGAGGAATCCACTTTGGGGCTTGTCGTTTCAGTCGCATTGGGCTTTGAGGAGCTTCCCTCATTGTCAACGATTCCGTCGAAATCATCATCTTCTCCGGGACGATCGTAATCTCCCTCATTGTCAATAATACCGTCACCGTCATCATCAATACCGGGGCGATCCCCATTGTCGGAATCTACGGGATCCGGATCTGAATTCGCTCCCGGATCCTTGGAATATCCATCGTCCGGAGTCGCGGTGACATTCACATTCGGCGTTTCATTTTCGTTGGAACCCGCCTGTTTGTCAGTGTGATAGCTGACGGTGTCGCCGTCCGCGATCAGCGTGTTGCCGGTTGCCTCCTCGCCGTTGATGCACCAGTATCCATTCCGCAGGCTTCGGTCATAGGACGAGCTGAAAAGCTCTTCCTCGGGAAGAATCTTCTCAACAAAATCCTTCAGCGTGAGATCCCTGTATTTCGCCTGAATGGTATATTGGGTCAAGGGATAACTACTGCCGAGCATATAATTGACATACGTACAGTCATCCTTGGGATCGATGACGGGCATCACCATCGTGGAGCCGTTTTCCAGATAGATCAGATGTACACCGCCGCGAATGACCGTGTCAGCGTCGGCTTCCCGATAATCCGCGTACCAACTTCCCTCGGTAGCCGTCGTTTCGTAATCAACATCAAGATACATTTGGATAAATTCCGAAAGCCTCATCTCGCCCATACCGTCATCACCCAGCGTGTCACAGAAAAGATCCGTGTCCGAGCGAAGCTCAATATAAACGAGCGAACGTTCATGCACCTCTGCCGGAGGATTCTCATCATCCTCCGAACCGATCGGCGGAACGGTATATTCATCGTCCGAATCGCCAACGGAAGTCTCCTCACCGTCATTGGAGGTTTCATCCGCTATGGTATTCTCATTTTCGTGTTCGCTGCTTCCCGTTCCCTTGGTTCCTTCGTTATCTGTCGATGATCCCAACAGATCACACGATGCCATTGCAAACAGCATCAACAACGCGAACAGGACAAGGAAACCGTTCTTAAACAGTTTTTTCATGCCTATGTCTTCCTTTCAATTTGTAATATTTGTTCCGCATTTATGCGTAAATAAATATCCATATTGTATTATAGCACAATTCTTTTGCATTTGCAACATTTTTCCAAAAAAAATCCAGACACGCGAATATCTCATCTTCTTAAAGACGGTTTTTATAACAAAACATTAGAACAGTGAACGACTACAACTAAAGGCTACCTTATTTTTTAAGTTTTCTGCGCTTTTGACAAATTCCCAAAAACACAGAATTAAAAATATACTATATTTTCGGGCAATACCTTTTATCACGAAAAAGGCAAAGTCACATATCATTTGCCAAAAGTCCAAAAAATACATATTTTTTGTGGTTTCGCTTGAAAATCTCTTGTTTTGTAATGATTTTGCAAGGTTTGAACGCAAAAAAAGACCCTGCAAAATTGCTTTTGCAAGGTCAATTTTATATTTTGTTGTGTCCCTGTTTTTATATCAGGGAGTGTCGCACATCAACTATCGGATCCGACCGATCTTACTTCAATGCTGCCTGTGCAGCGGCAAGGCGAGCGATCGGAACACGGTAAGGCGAACAGGATACATAATCCAGACCAATGGAATGGCAGAACTCTACGGACGTGGGGTCACCGCCGTGCTCACCGCAAATACCAACGTGGAGGTTGGGATTGACGGGACGACCGAGGGTAACAGCCATGTTCATCAGCTTACCGACACCGGTTTGGTCAAGCTTTGCGAAAGGATCGTTCTCGAAGATCTTTGAATCATAGTATGCGCCGAGGAACTTACCTGAGTCGTCAAGGGAGAAACCGTAGGTCATCTGCGTCAGGTCGTTGGTACCGAAGCAGAAGAAGTCAGCGTTAGCAGCAATCTCGTCAGCGGTCAAGCATGCGCGAGGAATCTCGATCATGGTACCAACCTCGTACTCGAGCTTGACACCTGCAGCGGAAATCTCCTCGTTTG
>JAFTPJ010000146.1 GCA_017463405.1 Clostridia bacterium | reverse complement strand
GCCGTGCGCTGTCCAGCATCTGCTTCGCCTTCTCGCGGTCAAGTTCGATCTGCCGCTCGGTTTCAAAGAACCGCGACTTAATCTCTTTCTCCGCATCTCGCTTCATGCGCTCGTATTCCGCCTTCAGCGCCAGCGCCTCCTCACGCGCACGGTCCGCCTCCAGACGCGTCGCCTCTAATTGCTCGATGATCTCCTCAAAACGCTGATGCTCCCGGTTGACGTGGCTCTTTGCACGCGCGATGACCGCGTCGGACAGTCCAAGCTTCGACGAAATCGCAAACGCGTTGGATTTTCCGGGCGTACCGATCATCAGGCGATAGGTCGGCTTCAGGGTCGCCACGTCGAACTCGCAGGACGCGTTCTGCACCCCCGGCGTGTCCAGCGCAAAGGTTTTCAGCTCGGTATAGTGGGTCGTTGCCAGGCACATCGCGCCTGCCTCGCGCACCGATTCGATCACAGCCACCGCCAGCGCCGCGCCCTCAACGGGGTCGGTACCCGCGCCCAGCTCGTCGAACAGGCACAGCGAGGTATTGTCGACCTCCTCCATCACGCGTACAATGCTGACCATGTGCGACGAGAACGTGGAAAGCGACTGCTCGATGCTCTGCTCGTCGCCGATATCGACCAGCACCTTGCCGAACACGCAGATCTCCGACGCGGGATCAGCCGGAATGTGCAGTCCCGCCTGCGTCATCAGCGCAAACAGCCCGACGGTTTTGAGTGTAACGGTCTTACCTCCCGTGTTGGGTCCCGTGATAATCAGCGTATCCCACTCGCCGCCGATGCGGATGCCGGTTGGAACGACACGTGCAGGGTCGATCAAAGGGTGACGCGCACGCAC
The DNA here is from genome assembly GCA_017463405.1 of Clostridia bacterium. Classification (GTDB taxonomy): domain Bacteria; phylum Bacillota; class Clostridia; order Oscillospirales; family CAG-272; genus UMGS1865. Next base: position 35,711 of record JAFTPJ010000146.1, on the reverse strand, counting down.
AAGGCTGACCGTCCGTCCGCCCGCGATGCGTGGCTCCGACGCCTTCATTCTCGCCGACAGCTCGGCGCACGCAAAATAAAATGCCAGCTCGGTGATGTTCAGATAATTCAGCCGCAACGATTCCGCCGCCGCGCTGACGTCCGCAGAAAGGGCGAACAGGATGCGCTCGATCTCGTGCTCCTCGCGCGACTGCAGCATGCGCAGCTCGTTGTTCGCGTCCACCACTGCCATCGGCTCGATGAAGATGGTCGCGCCCGACGAGGACGTGTCGTGGATGAGTCCCTTCATCTCGTTTTTGCACTCCGCTTTAACGGGCAGAACGTAGCGTCCGCCGCGCAGTGTGACGATGTTTTCCTGCAAAATTTTCGCATACGAGCCGCTGATATAGTGCTGTAAGGTTTCCTTGATGCGGTTGTTGGTATCGCGGATTTTACGGCGGATTTCCGCCAGATCGTGGCTCGCCTCGTCGGCGATCATATCCTCCGACAAAATCGAGTGTGCAATCGCGTCCTCGAGGTGTCGGTTCGGAAGCAGGCGTGTGAAAACGTCGTCCAGCACCGTGTCAAATGTACGATTCATCTTTGCGTATTCTGACATACCACGTGCCGTCCGCAACACACGTCCGACCTCCAGCAGTTCCCGCGTTGACAGCATCGCGCCCTTTGTCGCTCTCTCGCATGCCTCCGAGACGTCAACCACCGCTCCGAACGGCGGCAACCCCTTGGCGTCGTACAACCGCTTGGCATCGGTCGTCCTACGCAAGCGGCGCAAAACCTCGGTCACGTCTCCCGACGGTACCAGTCGCAGCGCCATGCCGCGTGCACCCTCCGTCGGTGCGCATTCCGCCAGCATTGCACGGATTTTATCAAATTCCAATGTGTTCAGTGTCTTTTCCGTAAAACTCAAGGTGAACTCCTTTTTCGTTTTTGTTTTTTCTTGGGGAAAACTTTTGGAAAAGTTTTCCCTTCCCCTTTCAAAACTTTCACCGAGGGGAGATTGCTCCCCGACGAGGGGAGTTATTCAAACATATGCCTGTTCAAGCGTGATCCGTGAAAGTTTTGTACGTGCGAACAAACTTCTGCCTCGTTACGAATCGCACAATTTGTTTCTTTCTCTCACAGCTTTCAGCAATAGCTCCCGCAATTTTTTGGGTGTCCTCCTCTCAAAAACGCCGGACGATACAAGCTCTTTTTGAAAAATCAAATTTCGTTTGTGCTAACACGGTGTATCAAGGCTCTCGTAAAACGCCAATGAATGAAATCCTCTTCCGAGGTGAGAAAGGATGTAGGTTTGTGCCAATCTTGCAAACGCTGTAAGATCTGTGGAATCCTCCAAGGAAAACAAAAACAGACGATTCAGAGGAGCGTCAATGCAATATCGCACAGCGGCTGTTACCGCAGGAGAAAGCATAACGATCGTTTCTGCCGCGCGAACCTCCTCATCGGAGTGCGCATAACGGTGTGTGCCAATGCGTTTCAAGCAGTCCGCGCATATCAGCTGACCGTTCATTACGTGCAAATAAAATGGATCGGCATTGTGCTTGCCGCAAAAGGCGCATCCTGAAAGATCGGGCGTATATCCCGATAATGCCGCCGCTCGGAGCTCGACCGCTCCCTTGATCAGCGAAAGCGGGAACAGATCCTTCTCCAGCGCATGCATTGCGTTGAGGGTCAGGCGAAACAGCTCATATGCTTCCTCGCCCTCGTCTGTCATTTCCAGCATCAGCTCGCACAGGTAGCAGGCAAGGTAGTATTTGGTCAGATCCTCGCTCACGCCGTGAAAGCTACGGTGGCAGACGCCGCCCTTGAGGATATTGAAATCCCCGCGCTTATAATATTCAAAATTGCCGTAAACGAAGGGCTGGCTGATCGCCATCTGCTCTCCCTTGAGCGAACGGCTCCCCTTCGCCAGGAGCGTGATTCTCCCCTTATCGGCGGTCAGAACCGACAGATACCGATTGTTGTCCTTATAATCGTCCGTGCGCAACACGAATCCGTCTACGCTCTCGTGTATCATCGGGAAATGCTCCTTTCCTCTGGTCGTGTTTTTTTGTGGGGAAAACTTCTTTCCCCACGCTCTATTCAAGAACTTTCACAAGAGGTATTGGCGACCCTCCGTGGGTATGAATTCAAAAATATGCCTGTTTAAGATTGGTGTGTGAAAGTTTTGCTTGTGTAAACATGGATCGATCACGTTACAGATCGCAGGGCAACTCATATCTCGAAACATCTTTGCACGACAGCGCACACGGTGGGTATGCGGGCGTTGTTGAGACGCGCTCATGCCTGCCGTGCTTTCGGGAAAGCTTCTGAAAGAGAGCGGGGTTTGGGGAGAGGGAAAGCGCTTTCAAGAGTTTTCCCTTTCCCCTCAAAATCCACCTATCTCCTCAAAATCTCATTCCTCAGTATATCCGAAATCGAGAATCCCGCGGGCGGATTCGCGCCAATTTTCCTTGACCTTGACCCACAGATTGAGATAGACCTGTGCGTCGAGCAGCTTTTCCATATCCTCGCGCGCGTAGGAGCCGATGCGCTTGAGCGTTTCGCCGTTTTTGCCCACGAGAATGCCCTTGTGTGACGCCTTTTCGCAGAAGATTTCGGCACGAATGCGTACGATCGAGCCCTCGTCGCGGTATTCCTCGATCACCACCGCAACGCCGTGCGGGATCTCCTTGTCCAGCGTCCGCAGAATCTTCTCGCGGATGATCTCCGCCACCATCTGCCGCTGGGGCTGGTCGGTGATCATGTCCTCCTCATAGAACCAGTCCGCCTCTCGAAGGAGCTTTGCACATTCGTCCAGAATTTCGTTCACCGCCTTGCCGCGTTTTGCCGAGATCGGCACAACGGCATGAAAATCAAACAGCTCCGCATACGCAACGATCGCCTCGGCGATCTGCTCGCGACGGTACAGGTCAACCTTGTTCAGCGCCAAAACGGCGGGCGTGCCGCTCTTTTTGAGGTACTCGATGATCTTCTCCTCCACGTCGCCCGGACGGTAGCCTGCGTCGGCAACGAGAATCACTGCGTCGCTCTCCTGCATCGTGCTGTTCGCAACCTTGACCATGAAGTCGCCAAGCGTGTTCTGCGGCTTGAAAATACCGGGCGTGTCGAGGAATACAAACTGATCCTCCCCGCGCGTCTCAATACCCGCAATGCGCGTCCGCGTCGTCTGCGGCTTCGGCGATACGATCGCGATCTTCTCACCCAGTATGCTGTTGAGTAACGTCGATTTTCCTACGTTCGGTCTCCCGACGATCGATATAAATCCTGTTCTTTTCATTTATTTTTCCTTTTCTTCAGTTTTTATTCCCCACCGTAAAGCGCACCGCAGAAACGTGCGACGTCACGACTTCAAAATTTCATCGATATCAACCGAATCGTCCAACAGATCGAACGATTCTCCGCGCCCATCGTCCAACAGCGACAAATACACGACCTGTCTCGACTGCACCTCGATCATGCAGGAAAGCTGATACCGCTCACCGATCTGTATGTAAAACATTCTGCCCGTCTTGGGACCGACCGTCCAATCGCCGCCATCCTCACGCGAATAGCGCTCAAAATCCTTCTCGGTCAGCGTTTCGGCACGCTTCGCCAGCGCGCGCAGATCCTCCACGGTCATGTCAACGTACGCCGCGTCCTCCTGCATCTCCACGTAGTATTGGTAAATATGAAACACGCTCAACGGTCCGAAAATCCCCAGAAACACAGCGATGCAGATCAAAAACGTAATCAGCTTGACGTTGCGCGTGAAAAAATTCTCGGTCTTTCCCGTTGTGTCGGTTGCGTAATGCTTCATACCGTGCCTCATTCCTCGGATACAACCGTAAGCCCCAGACGCTCCATGATCGCGCGCTGACGCTCCCGCATGTCCTTCTCGTCATCCTCGCCCGTCTCATGGTCATAACCCAACAGATGGAGCATCGAATGCACCGTCAAAAACGCCACCTCGCGCTCAAAGCTGTGCCCGAATTCCGTCGCCTGACGCTGTGCCGTCTCCAATGACAGCACCACGTCGCCCAGCATCTCCATCATCTCGTCCACCGGCGGCTCCTCGCTCGTCCCCTCGTAGTCGAACAGCGGGAAGGACAATACGTCGGTCGGCTTGTCCACGCCGCGGAATTTCTTGTTCAAAGCGTGAATCTGTGCGTCGTCCGTGAACGTCACCGATACCTCGCAGACATTCCCGAATTGCTCATAATCCAGCGTCGCCTCCACCGCATCACGTACCAGCATCTTCAGCTTGTACGTCACACCGATCGTCTCCTGATTGTCTTCAAAATAAATTTTTAATTTCATCTTTCTGCTCATGTTGATTTCTCCTTTCTTTTTCGTGGGGGACTTCTTGAAAGAAGCTCCCCCACACCCCCAAGAACTTTCACAAGGGGGATTATCTACCCTCCAAGAGTGATTATTTATATTTTTCCTGCTTTGATGTCGTTCGTGAAAGTTTTGCTTGTGCGAACAAGCTTCTGCCACGTTGCGGATCACAGGATTTGTTTCTTCATCTAACAGTTTTTCGCATTCGCTCCCGCAAGTTTTTGGGGTCCCTGCCCCTAAAACTCACCACAGATAAATACCCTATCTTGACCCCACTTTGCGCGACAGCGCCACGGTGGGCGGGTGCGTGTTGTCGAGACACGCATTCGCCTGCCGTGCTTTCGTGAAAAGTTCTGAAAGAGAGAGGGGGTTGGGGAGAGGGAAAACTCTTCCAAGAGTTTTCCCTTTCCCCACAAAATCCCCCACTCCGTCAAATCTTCTTCTTAACAGCAGCCGCCTTGCGTTCAGCTTCGCGGCGCGCGAGGTCGCGGTCATATTTTTCGTATGCCTGAATGATCTTTTGCACGAGGTGATGGCGAACGACGTCGCGATCGGTGAAATAATGAATCCCGATGTCGTCGATGTTTTCCAAAATTTTGACCGCCGCGCCAAGACCGCTCTTTTGTCCCTTGGGGAGGTCGGTCTGCGTCAGGTCCCCCGTAACGACCGCCTTGGAATTAAACCCAAGGCGCGTGAGGAACATCTTCATTTGCTCGGGCGTTGCGTTCTGTGCCTCGTCGAGGATGATGAACGAATCGTCCAGAGTACGACCGCGCATGTAAGCCAAGGGCGCAATCTCGATCGTTCCCTTTTCCACCAACCGCTGGTACGTCTCCGCACCCAGCATCTCAAACAGCGCATCGTAAAGCGGACGCAGGTAGGGGTCGATCTTGCTTTGCAGGTCGCCCGGCAAAAAGCCCAGCTTCTCACCCGCCTCGATCGCGGGACGCGTCAGGATGATGCGCGTGATCTGTTTTTCGCGCAGCGCCTTGACCGCCATCGCCACGGCAAGGAAGGTTTTACCCGTTCCCGCGGGGCCTACGCCGAGCACAATCGTGTTCTTGCGGATCATTTCGATATATTTCTGCTGTCCGACCGTTTTCGCCTTGACGGGCTTGCCGCGCGTGGTCACGCAGATGCACGCATCGCCAAGCGATGCCAGCTCGCGATCCTGCCCAGCCGCGATCATGTCCAGCGCGTATTGCAGGGATTGGTCAGTGATCACCTCTGTCTTGGCGGACAGCTCATGCAGGTACGACACGCAACGCGCAGCCTGCTCCACAAGCGCCTCGTCCTCGCCCTCAATGATGATCGAATCCCCCGTCTCGCTCTCGCGGTTGCGTAGCGTTACGTTAAATTGCCTTTCGATCCGACGTGCGTTCGCGTCAAAGCTTCCAAATATCTTCGCCGTCGCATCGGTGTGCTCCATTTTGATGATTTTGCGGTTCATAAACGTCCTTTCGCTTTTTCTTTTTCGGGAAAAACTTTTTTCAAAAAGTTTCTCCCGAACCATCTTCAAAAACTTTTGAAGACGGGGTTCGGTTTAACTGAATTTTTCCTTTCCCCCAAAAACCCCCCTTCTCCTTCATCCCACCTCAAACTCCTGCACGAGAGCGATGTCCTCGATACAGGTAACGGTCGCGCGGAGGCGAACGGAGGCGTCGGTCATTTCGGTGGTAACGGCTTTCGCGAGGATCTGCGCGTCGGAGAGGAGCTCCGACAAACGCTCGTCAAGTGCGTCGTAGGCGAGTGCCAGCGCCTCCTCGTGCGTACGTGTGCGCGGCTCTGCGGTATAGGTCGCGGCAACCTGTAAGGAAAGCGACAGCGGCAACGGTCGCGCACCGAAGGCGGGCGGATCGATTTCCTTTTCTATTATATCATATAATTCCCCCGTATTTCCAGTATTTTCGAAAATTTTTAATGAAAAATTGAAAAATTTGAGTGTTGCGGAGACGATTTTTTCCTTCTCCAAACATTTTTCCTCATATGCCAACGGAATTTCAACGCAAATCTCATGCTCGGTGCGTGCCAGCACCTCGCCTGCGGCGCGTGTAATATGCAATCCCGTCAGCTCGCTCTCGCGCAAGCCGCTTGCCAGAAGCTCACCCTTTTTGACCGCCTGACCGATTACCACCGCTGCGTCGCCGCGATAGAGCTGAATCAGCTCGATCTGCCCGTCGCACGCCGCCACCAGATTTGCAGGACGTGCAGAGGACGCATCCGAATCCGCCGCGCGACGTTCGATTACTTGAACCCGTGCGACCGTACCGTCAAGATTCACCGAGATCCATGAGAGACGGTCAGAGGCGATCAGCACACGGTTTTCGAGCGCACCTGTACGAACATCCGGCAGATAGCTTCCCACACCAAATCCACACTCCGACAAAAGCGTTTTGATCTCGTCCTCCCGCAGCGTCTCATTGCCCGTAATACGCACGTCCCAAACAAACATACCCGAAAGCACGACCATTGCTATGGCGCACAACATCCCTGCGATCAATCCCCACCTGCGGCGTAAGCGCAGAATCATCTCCGGAATACCGTCTGCACTGACGCGTTCAATGAAGATTCCGCGTGCACGGCAAATGCGCATCAGACGCCGTGCGGTGGAAAGCGGACAACGGAAATGAATGCCACCGTCCGTCTCCCACGAAAGATCGACATATGGCATTCCCTCCGAAAGACAGATATTGAGGACGTGCGTACGATTCTCCGCATCCGTGCGAAGCGTCACACTTCCTCCTAACAGTAAGGCCAAGTTCATAGACTTCTGCCCTCCCTGCACGTACCGCACGCGCCACGGCAGTATCGCACGCCGCCGATCTCTCCCTCTACCGTCACACAGCCTGCGGAAAACGCCGTACAGATCAGTCCTTCGCCCCATACGCAAATGCGTCCGTGCACACGTTCGAGGCAAATGCGCGTTGGCTCATAGCGCAAAATGCGACGGCATCCGTATACCGTCGCCTGCCGCTCGCCGTTCAACACGGCGATGTCATTCCTAACCATCCGATCCGCAATCCATCGGCGTCCGTTCCTTCGTTCCATTTCTCTCACCTCCGGTCATAAACGCCATCCTACGCACGTAAAATAGCATCAAAAGCATCACCATTCTATGCATACGGAGGACAAAAAATGACAAATGCGGTAACAAAGCCACATCGGAGGAAAAAGCGCGTCGCACGTACCCTTTGTGCGGATCAGATCGTATTCGGGCTGTTTTCGATCTTTTGTCTGCTGCTAATCCTGCGCAACTCCGAGGCGGCAATCGCCTACGTCACGCGCGGGCTTCTTCTTTGTGCACGCACGGTTATCCCGTCGCTGTTTCCCTTTATGGTACTCTCCGAGCTGATTGTCGCAGGAGGCTTCGGCAGAGCGTTGATCCGCCGTATTTATACGCCCATCAAGCGTTTGTTCGCACTTTCGGAGGCGGGATGCTGTGCGTTTCTGTTGGGGATTGTCTGCGGGTTTCCGATCGGTGCGCGCTGTGCCGTGAGTGCTTACGATCGCGGTGAAATGAGTAAATCCGAGTGCGAGCGCGTGCTCTGCATCTCCGGAGCACCGTCCTCGGCTTTTCTGATCAGTGCGGTCGGTGCCTCGCTCTGGGAAAGTCGCACATTCGGCATAGCGCTGTACGCATCAGTCATCGCCGCGTCGCTCGTTACCGCATTTGTACTCGCGCAGATCAAAAAAAACTCCGCCGCCGATGCTCCCGATGAATTTGCCGCCCTGTCCGCCCCCACACTGCGCGGCGCCCCTCTGTTTACGCACGCCGTTCGTTCGGCGACAGAGGGTATCCTTTCGGTTTCGGCGTACGTGATCTTTTTCTCTGCGCTGACGGGAACGGTCGAGCTCGTCCTATCCCCTCTCTCCCCGTCCTCACTTGTTCTCGCCGCAATCACATCCATCCTCGAGCTCTCCGGCGGTGTCAGCCAAGCCGCCGCGCTGGATCATGCGTCCGTCGCCGCCATTCTCACTGCCGCTGCCGCAGGCTGGTCGGGGCTCTCGGTTCATTGTCAGATTCTCTCCGTTACCGACGGGCGCGCCCTCTCCCTGCGTCCTTATTTTCTCTCCAAGCTTTTTCAATCCATCCTCGCCGCCATCTTCCTTGCTCTCCTTATATATATATTCCCCGCCCTTCTCTCCTCTAGCAACACCGGAGGATTGTGACGGATTCTCTCTCCAAGACCGTCTTTTTTCAAAAAATTCAAAAAATTTTTAAAAAAGTGGCACTAGGTGGCACTGGGTGACACCAAATGGCACTCCAAAACATGGTAGAATATGCCCGGCACCGAGAGAGCCGAAAAAAAATACCAAACACAAGGAGGTGAAACCCTGATATGATTCGGAAACCGAAATTGGAAAGCCCTGCGGCACAGCGTCAGCTGTTGCGTTCTCTGCAGAGCTACGTGGAGGAATGCCGATCGCCCCCCGAGACGGACGGAAAGCACGGAGCATCTCATAAAGCGCTCCCTACACTGGCAGGCTTTTGCCGTTTTCTCGGAATCGGCATACGCGAGCTGGAACGGTTGGAGGAGAAGAATCCCGAGGTACTCGACTGCATCCGTACCGTGCTTGAGGACGAGCTCCTTAACCATTCCCCCTCTCCCACACTGCTCAATTCTTATATGAAGCGACGGCTGGGATACAGTGAGGAGCGGGCACGGGAGACGAGCGAGACCGAGTGCGGCAAACTGCACCTGATTTTCGAGCACGATATCGAGGAGGACGGTGTATGAGCGCTGAACAAGTCCTGCGTATCCGCGGAACGCCAAACGAGCGACAGAAGCTGTTCTTTTCCTCCCGTGCACGTTACACCGCATACGGCGGTGCGCGTGGCGGCGGAAAATCCTGGGCATTGCGGCGCAAGCTCGTAGCGCTTTGCCTGCATTATCCCGGTATTCGCTGCTTGCTGGTACGGCGCTCCTACGCAGAGCTCAAGGCAAATCACGTCCGTACGCTGATCGAGGAATACGGCCCACTGCTTTGCTACCGCGACAGTGAAAAGTGTCTCACCTTTCCGAACGGAAGCACAATCACACTCGGCTTTTGCGCATCCATGCGCGACGCACTTCGCTACCAGGGTCAGGAATACGACATCATCGCCATCGACGAGGCGACACAGCTGACCGAGCAACAATTCTCGATCTTCAAGGCTTGCCTGCGCGGTGTAGGAGCGTTTCCCAGACGGATGTATCTGACCTGCAATCCCGGCGGCGTAGGACATGCATGGGTCAAAAGACTGTTTGTGGACCGCGTTTTCCGCGCAGACGAAACTCCCGACGACTACTGCTTTATTCCCGCACAAGTGTACGACAATCCCGTACTTCTGTCGGCTGATCCGACATACGTGCATCAGCTCGAAACGCTTCCCACAAAGCTGCGCGATGCATGGCTGTACGGTCGGTGGGATGTCTTTGAGGGACAGTTTCTACCCGAGTTTCAGCCGGAGATTCACGTTGTCGCAAAGGCCGTGATCCCTGCACATCTGCGGCGTTTCGTCGCATTCGACTACGGACTGGACATGCTGGCGGCACTTCTTGTCGGTGTGGATGGGACGGGCAATCTCTTCGTATTGCAAGAAATCTGCCGCCCCGATCTGACGCTCGGCGAGGCGGCACGTGCGATAGAAGTGCTTTGCCGCGGTCAGAATGCGGAATACGCGGTCGCCTCCCCCGATCTGTGGAACCGACGGCAGGACAGCGGACGGAGCGGATTTGAGATCATGTGTACCGCCGCCTCCCTCCCGCCGATGACTGCGGCGGACGACCGACGCATTCCCGGCTGGCGAGTCCTGCGCGAGTACCTCAAGCCACAACAGGGCGCACCGTTACTCCGCATCTGCGCAGACTGTCAGGAACTGATCCGATCGATTCCCCTGCTGCTTTGCGATGCGATCCGACCAGAGGATGCATCAGGGGAGCCGCACGGTGCGACACACGCTCCGGAGGCGCTCCGTTACGCAGTGATGAGCCGCGCAGCCCCTTATTGCGAGCGTGACGTTCCCGACCGCAACTTTCGCTTTCCGTCTCGCAACACATCTCTCTTTTAGGTGCCAAATAGTCTGAAAGAAAGGAGAAAAGCATATGGCAAAGGTCAAACCCGATCGTGCAAGAATATCCAAAATCATCACAAAATTCGCAGGACTCGGCTCCGACGATACGTATCTTGACGACGGTGCCGATTCGATGATGAATTTCCGCATCACCGATATGGGCACGTTGGAAAAGCGTGAGGGGCTTCGACGCATCACGTATTTTTCAGGAGCCCTGCGCGGCATGTGGGAGGGGAGTGTCAACAACGTCCCTTACACCTTCTGTGTGATCGGAAATACGGTCTACCAGGCTGACGGGGACGAGCTGTATCTGACGAATCTCTACACCCTCGGAACCTCCGAGGGACCCGCCGAATTTTACGAAATGGACGGCTACGTTTATCTGTTGGACGGCAAGAGCATTTCGGTATTCGACCCCGAATACTTCATGTTCATGGAGGTCGTTCCTTACGCACCGCTGATCGGCGAGAACTGGCATCCAACCTCGATGGGTGCATCGGGCGAGCTGCCCAATCTGCTCACACCGAACATGCGGGTGCATTACAGAAACACCGACGGTGCAACGGTCTTTTACCTTCCGTATTACGCTGAAAGTATCGATTGCGTGCTGGTCGACACCGTCAAAACAGCCGATTTCACCTTCCGTGCAAACACCAATTACGTTACCGTCCCGTCTGCCGCCGAGGCGAGCGAGATCGCGATCGCCTTTTCCGCCCCCTTTGATGAGGAGCGGCGCCTGAACATGCTGGCGGCACAGCGCGCGCTGGTCATCCAAACGGGCGGTATCCATCGGATGCTTCTGTATCGCACGGATGATGCGTACAAGCTCTATCTGTCAAGCGGGGTCACGAATGAGATGAAAAGCTATTGCAATCTGTTCTACCCCAACACCGCACCGCTTTATTTTACCGCGCAAAACGTTCTTTTTATCGGCGACAGCCAAAACCCCGTCACTGCGCTCTGCCCGTATTACGGTACGGCACTGATCTTCACCAAAACCTGCACACGCCTGTTGCGCCTGGATGACAGCGGCGCCGACGCTGACGTAATTCACCCGCAGATCGGATGTACACCGATCGACGGCGCAATCTGCTGTGAGGATGCGGTGATTACCGTCAGCCGCGACGGTGTCTTCCGTCTGACCTCCCGTGCCTCCGCACCCGAGGATGTGACGGTCGAGCGGGTATCCGATCGTGTGCACAGCCGTCTGCGCGGCTATATCGGAGAGGATTCGATCGTTTTTTGGAATCCGCAACATCGCGAGCTCTGGATCTGTACGCCGCAGGATGAGAGCGGACTGCTTTGGGTCTGGAACGCACCGCAGAATGCGTGGTATCACTTCGACGGTCTTCCCGCAACCAAATTCCGCGTTTCCCCCACTCTTGGAATCTGCTGTATCAATTCCAACGTTCTTTATGTCTTTGACGAGCTTCATTTTGACGACGACGGCAATTCCTACAGCACGTACTACATGAGTAAGTACATCGATCTCGGCAATCCCGATTCCATCCGCCATGCACTGCATTGGGCAATCACGGCAAGGACGACGGGCAGCACCAATCTGATCATCTACACCACGCGTGGCGCCACGCAGAATCCCATCACGCAAAAGACCTACAACGGGATGCCCGAATACTACGAGGGACGCATCCATGCCAACCGTCACCGCTTCCTGCGCTTTTATTTTTCTACGCAAGGAAGTACCGCTGCCGCACTCTATCGCGTTGCGTTCTTCACCAAGCCTTAAGGCACACATATCAACCATGAAAGGAGGAATTCTTATTTCCAAGCAAACACTACCCTACACCACGGCGTGGGCACAGTATGAAGCGGGAAAGGACTACAAGCGGAGCATCGGGCTTTATGAGACCGTACGCCGCAACGAACGCTTTTACCGCGGCGACCAATGGTACGGCGTCCGAAACGACCTGCCCCGTCCCGTGTTCAATCTCGTTCGCCGCGTAACCGACTACCTTGTCGCAGGCGTCGCCACCGGAGAGATCTCCATCCGCTACACCGACAATTCCCTGCCCTTCCTCACCCGAGAGAGTGAGCGGCTGGCGGTGGAAGCGGGGATCGCCGCCCTCAACGGCAACGCTGCGCGGCGCTGGAAGCTCAACCGCATGGACACACTCGTCCACAGGGCGCTTCTGGATGCCGCACTGACGGGCGACGGTGTCTTCTACTGCTGGTGGGATCCCGATCAAATCGACGGTCAGCTCTGGCACGGAGACATCCGTACCGATACGGTCGACAGCACAAGCCTCTTTGTCGCCGATGTCAATTCGTCCGATCTGCAATCGCAGGATTATGTCATTCTCTCCGGCAGAGCCACCGTGGCAAGTCTGCGGCGCGAGGCGCAAAAGGCGGGCTGTACCGAGCGGGAGGTCGCCTCGATCACACAGGATGACGAGCAGAATGTGCAGGCAGGCGATCTTTCCGCGACAGAGCTCCCTGGGGAGGAAAAGGCAACCTATCTGTTGCGTTTTTTCCGCGAAAACGGCGAGGTCATTTTTGAAAAATCCACACGAAGCTGTCTGATCCGTCGCATCCGCACGGGACTGTCACTCTATCCCGTTGCCTATTTTCACTGGCATGACAGCAAGGGTTGCTTCCATGGAAGTGCCCCCGTCAGTGACATGATTGCCAATCAGAAGTACATCAACACGGCTTACGCGATGGCAATGAAGCACATGAGCGACACTGCATTCTCCAAGATCGTCTACGACAAATCCCGTATTCCCGAGTGGTCCAATGGGGTTGGCGAGGCTATCGCGGCGATGGGAGGCGGATGCGTGTCGGATGCAATCTCGGTCGTCGGCGTCGGAGAGATGCAGGAGGGCTACCTTGATTTGATCTCCAACATCATCGAAACGACCCGCGCACTGATGGGAGCCACCGAGGCGGCGCTCGGCGATGCCGCCGCCAACAACACCAGCGCCATCCTCGCACTGCAGGAGGCATCCGCCATCGCGCTCTCCCACGTCCGTGCCGCATTTCTGCGCTGTATCGGCGAGCTTGCCGACATCTGGGCGGACATGCTCTGCACCTATTACGCCCCCGAGCGTCACATCATCACCGAGGATGCGGCGGGAAATCCCGTGGCACAGATTGCGGATTACAGCCTTCTCAAACGTGAGCTTCTGCGTGCCACTGCCGAGGCGGATAGCGTCGGGCGCTATACTCCTGCCGCGACAGTCGCGGTGCTGGACAAGCTTCTCGCAGGCGGACACCTGACACTTGAACAGTATCTCAACCTGCTTCCCGACGGCGTAATCGAGAACAAACGCAGCTTGCTCAAAAAAATCTCAACGAAAGGAGTGTGACAAGATGAATGAAGATCACGTTTATGAAAACGCTGAAGACCCATCGCCTGCAACGGATGACGGTACACCGTTTGAGGAAACAGAAGGATGGGACAAGGAAACCTCGTCCGTTCCGACAGACGCAGAATCGCTTGCGTCAGCTTGCGAGCTTTCTCCTGATCCCCGCAAGGATTCTGATTCTGATCCTGCTTCCGCTGATCAAGCGGGAAAAGGGGACGGAATTTCTGAATTGCGAGACGAGCTGAACATGTTGAAGCGGATGATCGCCGCGCAAGGCGCATGGGATGCCCGCATCCACCGCGAATACGGTGAGTTTCGCGATCTCTACCCCGACGTGGCGTTGGACAGCTTACCCGACGCACTTTGGAAGGAGGTCGGAAACGGCGTTCCTCTTGCTGCCGCCTATGCACTTGCAGAACGCAAGCGGATGTACGATGAGGCACGTGCTTTGAACGACAACCGCAAAAACAGGGAGCGCTCATCGGGTGCTCTGAATGCATCTGCGGAGGACGTATATTCCCCTTCGGAGGTGCGCGCGATGACGCCCTCCGAGGTACGCAAAAATTTTTCCAAGATCATGCAATCTATGCAAAAATGGCATTAATATTAAAATAAAAACAAAAATCATTTTTAAAAAATAAGTTAAAATTTATGAAAAAAGAAAGGAATTAAAAAGAATATGGCAATTACTAACTTTGTTCCTACCGTATGGAGTGAAAATCTTTACCGCGAGCTTGATAAGAAATACATCGCCGTTTCCAACTGTAACCGCGATTTCGAAGGCGAAATCCGCGAAAAAGGAAGCACCGTCCGCATCTGCGGCGTGGGTGCTGTCACCGTATCCGAATACACCAAGAATGCCAATATGGGAGCGCCCACGACGCTCTCTGACAATGCGCGTGATCTGATCATCAATCAGGCAAAATACTTCAATTTCCAGATTGATGACATTGACCGTGCCCAAGCTTCCCCGAAGCTGATGGAAGCGGCAATGAAAAACGCTGCATCCGCGCTGGCAAACGATACCGACCAGTACATCTACAAGCTTTACGGTGAGGCGGGCACGAGCATCGTCGAGGCGGATACCACGACCGAGAACATTCTGAACCATCTGATCGACGCGCGCACCAATCTCTTTCTTGCCAATGTTTCCGATCCCGAGGACATTGTCATCGAGGTTTCTCCCGAGATTGCGGGTATGATCCTCAAGGCAAAGGTCAACCTCTGCTCCGACAATACCGATGCACTGGAAAACGGCTGCATCGGCTCGATCGGCGGATGCAAAATCTTCGTTTCCAACAACATCGTCAAGTCCGAGAGCGACAACGGTTACAAGCACAAATGTCTGGCACGCACCAAGAGAGCCATCGCCTTTGCCGAGCAGCTCTCCGAAATTGACGCATACCGTCCGGAGCTCCGCTTTGCCGATGCAGTCAAGGGTCTGCATCTGTACGGTGCGAAGGTGGTCTATCCCAAGGAAATGGTTCTCTTGGATCTGAACGTCGTCGGTGCCACCGCTTAATCTTCGGAGCCGCCATGACCTATCAGGAAATTCTTGACGCATCTGTGCGTATGGTATGTGAGGGAACCTATTCCGATTCCTACACGAAGGATTATACCGAGCGTGCGCCCTATATCCTCGCCGCATTTCTCTCGCACTGTGCTTCCCTGGACGTCAAATACCGACGCGCCCACGGCTTGGAGGAGGCAGAACCCTTTGAAGGAGTAACGGTAACGCTGACAGATTCGTTTCTCCTCCCCACTGTCTTTTCCGCTGCGGCGATCTTCTACCTTTCCGCAATGCTGACCATTGAGGAAAGTGAGGAGATGAGCGACCGGTTTTTTGCCCTCTGCTCCGACGCGCTTTCCGCCATCGAAGCCGCACTTCCCACAACCGTGGAAGCAATCGTTGACAAATACGAATAAGTAGCATGAATAAAAAGGAGTGTCGCCAATGCACCTTGCATTGGTCGGCACTCCGATTTTATATTCCAAATTTTTACGACTTCACGAGCTTGAGATCGTCCAGTATGATGTGATCTGCATTTCTTTGCAGTGATTTTGTACTGTTGGGACTTTTCTTATGATTCTGATCCAGTGCATTAACCATATGTGCGACGTAGATGTCGTTGCCTTCGTAAACGATTCCCTCGTACTCCAGATCAAGAAATTCCTCGCCGTTCTCCTCACGCAGCTCGTAGAGGAAATACATGTCGTAGGAAACCTCGTTGATCAGCTCCGTAACAATCAAGCGTTCGGATGTAAAGGTATAAATGCGGTTGTTTTCGCCGTCCTCGGTGATAAAGACTCCCTTGAGAGACATTTTAACACAGCTGTTCAAGGTGAGCAAAGACGCCGTCAGCAGAACGGCACAAAGCAGGAATGAGAAGATACGTTTCATACAGATCTCTCCTTTTTTGATTTGTTTTTTCCGAAAATCCGTTGCCAGAGCGTCAATTTTTTCATCTGTCGGCGATTGACGGGCACGGAATCTCCCGCACACTCGGGGTATGCTTCAATCAACATATCCACCGTGACGTGTGAATGCTTGCAGATTTCCTCCAGCACGCGCATTGTGGCATAAGCATCACCGTCGCTGCGATGTCGGTGATCGTGTGGCTTGCCGCCACACCATGCCTTGTAACACCCCGCAAGCCCGCGGGCATCGCGGTGCTCGTCCTGCAATCGGCAAAGCTGCTCAACGTCGAACCACCGATAGGACAACGGTTCGAGCCTATAGCGCTCGCAATCCTTGTTCAGCGCCTTTACGTCATTGGAAACAGCAAAGCCGACCGCAATGTCAACCGAGGAAAAAAGCTTTTTGAGCTTTTTGTAATGCTTTGGGAACGCAAGTGCCGATTCGACCTGCGACTTCGGATAGGCGAGAATCTTGCGCTCAACGTAATTATTCCATTGGCATTCGGGGTTGATGAGAAGATCGGCAGACGCCTTTTTTGTCCGGAATCGCTCGTCCGTGACAAGGTAGCCGATTGAATAGATCGACCCCGGAACCTGCCCGTTGGCAAATTCCATATCAAAATATAGAATACGGATGTCTCTCACCGTCCTTTTTGGGTATATTTCTTGGGAGAACCTTTTTGTAAAAAGTTTCTCCCAAACTCTCTTCAAAAACTTTTGAAGAAGGTTCGCAAAGCCCCATACCGTATTATTGTAACACACCGTGTCGAAAAAGTCTATACGAATATGTAAACATTTCAAAAAAATTACGCAAGAATGTATTTTTCGGGCGAGGGCTCGGAGAAAAAACGATTTGGATCGCGGTCGGTAACCATATAGTCGATGTCCTGCATGGACGCCTGATAAAAGGTTGACGTTTTGCCCCATTTACTGCTATCGCAAAGCAAGATTCGCCGGTGCGCATTTTTCATCATCAGATTGCGAACGGCAACCTCCTCGGCATAGCAATCAAACAGCTCGCCGTCGGCATTGATCGCCTGCACCGAAAAAAACACTGTATCGGCATGAATGCGGCGTACAAAATCCTCGGTGTATCCTCCCACCAGAACCGCACGGTTATCACCCGAAATCGCGCCGCCCGTGCAATATGCCTTGATATCATAGCCCGAAAGAGTTGACATGACGTCAACGCTGTTGGTGAACACCGTCACGCCGCCCAAGGCTGGCAAAAGCTCCGCGACGAAGAATGCACTGCTGGAGCCGTCGATGAAAATGGTTTCCCCCGGCTGTAAAAGGCGCAGAGCCGCCTTTGCAATCTGCTTTTTCTGCACGCTGTTTTCGTGACTGCGCAGAGAAAAAGGAATGTGCTTCCCTGTCGGCTCTGCCAGCTTTACACCGCCGTAGCTCCGCACCACAAGCCCGCGCTCCTCCAAATTTTTCAGGTCGCGGCGGATGCTGGATGCGCTGATATTGATTTTTTTAACCAGATATTCGACCGTTGCATACTCCGTCTCGGTCAGGAGCGCCATAATCTCATCCTCACGTTCACATTTATACATGATTCCGTCCTCCTTTTTGCGCATTTTTGCATCTTTTTGCGTATTTATTATAATACAAAACAGCACGTTTGTAAAGAGGTTTTCGAAAATTCGTGTAATAGAAAAAAAGAAGATACGCTTCTCCACTCCGTCACGCCTTGAAGATCAGATAATATATGGATTGTGACACGTCACCGATTGTAAAGCGAAGCTTCCCCGCCCCCCTCTCTGTGGGAACAGAGCCGACATAGAAGCCCTCGGCACCGATCGCACGTACGACAAGCCCCTCGACGTCGGTATCGATCTCAACCGTCGCGCGAATCGGCTCGATCATCACGGGAGGCTCCCCGATGGAAACCAACCGTTCGCCGTCCATATAGAAACCGTTGTTCTGCGCGCGCCCGACGGCGGTCAGAAGCAGATTGTCCGAATGCCTGATCTCTTCGACGGAGAGCGAGCTGATGGCAATCACGGCAAAATCCGTCCGACATTCCACGCGCATCCCGTCAAGTACGGGCAGTGTCTTTTCGCCGAGCATGCCATAAAAGCATTTGGTGCGCGGCGTATCGATATAGCCAAATCCCATCGCACGGTCGCGATAAAGCTCCCCTGTGTCGGAACGAAGCACCGTTTCCATTTCTTCGTTTGGACGCTCGTCAAACGCATCGAACGAAAGATCGGTATCGATGCGATGCTCCTCAAAATGCAGATACGCCCCCTTCCAGTTGTATTCATGTTTGGAAATGGGACGGACGGTACGTCTTTCCTTCGCGGGCGACACATCCCCACGACGCGTCATAAGCGCGGCATGATAGAACAGTCCGAATTTTGCGGGATCATTCCAAGTCGTATAAAGTCCCACGCGATAGGGCGTGTCTCCGATCTTTGCAGAGCTGATCTCCCGTCCGAGCATCCGCACGTCATCAAGCTCTGCGGAGTAGGAGTAGGTATGAATCGCAAAGCCCGACCACTCCTGCAAGCATCCGATCGCCGCACTGTAGATCGGAGACTCCGCGCGGAAATCGTTGGGCCACGGCATATCCCATTCCGAAATGAACAGCGGCTTGTCGGGATCGGACGACAGCGCACAATGCGCAAGATAGGGTTCCTCACAGCCGCTGATCGTCACGCTCTGGCAGATCTTTTCAAATTCCATCCACTTTCCTCGGAAGAGATATGCGTGATCGTCGGTAAAATCCATGTCGGCGTGCGCCTTCATGTTGCAGGGCGTGTGCCCCATATTGGTTCCCGTGATCGGAATTTTGACACCGATATCGCGCAAATGTGCTTTCATTTCAGCAAAATACCGTCTTTGCAGATCGGTCTTGAAATCATTCAACAGATCGTTTTGCAAATCGTTGGGATCCATCGTATCGATCGGGAGTGCATCGGCTAAAATGCCGTTTGCGTCCCGCCATTGTGCAAGCAAATTCAGAAATTCCGTGCGATAGGGCTCAAGCACAATCGGTTGTCCGCGCGTAAACAGGTGGCATTCGTTGGCGATCTCCGCCATCACAAACACGGGATCATCGCAATACGCCAGCCCCGTATATGGATTGACGTGCGTCCAAAGACGCGTTGCAAGATCCTTTTGCAGCTCGATCAGACGCCGTGAGAAGATGCAATAGGGCTTGGCGGCGTCGGCGAGGGAAAGCACGTCGGCAACCCCCTCGTCCGAGCGGAAGCGGCGGTAGGTGAACATGTCCATATAGCAGTAGATCCCCGCCTCCTTCAGCCGATGGATCAGATAATCGAGACGTTCCAGACTGACGGGGTCAAGCGAGGCACCACACACGCGTTTGCCGTTGGAAAAGGCAAAGAGATTCGGCGTGCTCCATTCTGCGTCCATCTGATGAAAGCGCACAAGATTGATACCGACAGCGGCAAGTCGTGACGCAAGACGCTCGGCGGTCGCGTGATCGGGAAAGCATCCGCCGCTGTTGAAATTCGTACCCCAGAAGCGGGCGCGCGTGCCGTCCTCAAAGACGAAATACCGCCCCTCGGCACGCAAAAATCCATGCTTCCCCGCAGGAAGTTCTTCGGCAAAGACGAAAGAAAAGTCCAGCGGCATGCGATCGGAATAAAACGGATACGGAATCGGATTGTTCATATCGCGGATACCTCCTTCGCTTCATATAGCTCCTCCAAGCCCTTCAGCGTCTCCTCCACCAGAGTGTCACCGCCCGCAGGAGATACCATACAGCTTTGCGCGACGGCACTGTAGCCCATGTTTTCCGCCGCCGTTCTTGTACAAAGATAGCCGCCGACGTCGATTTCTGCAGCAAGCTGAACGGTAAAGGTCTGCACAAACGGACTTCTTGCCTGCATCCTGTGCTGATAGGCAAGATACAATTCAAACGGATTGGAGGCAAATGCTACGTCACCCAGTCGGATCAGATGTATTTCCGCATCGCGAAACTCCATACCGCTCTCATAGCGTTCAATGATCGAGCGGCATCTGCCAATCAGCCAGCCGCGCTTGGTGTTTTCCTTGAAATCGGCAACCTTATCATCGGTGCGTACAAAGCCCTGCGCTCTGTAGCCTGCATACTCCTCTTTTGCAGCAAGATATTGCTCCTCTGTAATTTTCCATGCCTCCAGACGCACGTTTTTCACAATGTGGGAAAGCTTGGCATCCCAAATCCGATCCTGCGAAGCCCATGCATAGCACTCGTCCAGTGCTGCAAGAATCCGTCGGGCAATCTCTTCTCTTTGAACCTTGCTCCCGATGTCCGCGGCGTACGCGTCGCCGTATTTGAGTGCGTTTTTTCGACTCTCTGCTCTAAAGTTATGGAGGGGACGCGGTGCAAGATCCCCCGCGGCGGCACATTGCGGCAGGATATAAACATCGCCGTATTTCTCCCTGACAAGGCGGCGCACATCCGTCCAATAGTCGGCGGTCAGAAGCGATTGCTGCTCTGAACATTGGGACGGACAGGGGACGTTGACGATCATTCCGGTCAGGTGTCCCTCCTCGTCAAATGTGAACAGAACATTTACCGTGCTGTCCACACACCCCTCGTAGCCTGCAAAGCCCGCATCATTGGTTTTGCCGTACATTTTTGCGTGCCTGTTGATGGCAAAGGCGGCAGTAGCCTGCTCCTCGGGTCTGCTTTGCAGATCGTCAAAATAGGTCGGACGGCGATGGTGCCCGACAACGGCGTATCCGTATCCGTAGGAATACGCCCCCGCACGACGCCTCTCATAGGCTTCCGCAATCGCCTTCGCCGTCTGCTCAACCAGATACCTGCGGCAGATTTCGGGATTGGTCATTTCGATTCTGTCAAAGGGAGCTACGTCGTAATCGGTCCGACGCTCGTATCGCGGCGAAGTATGAGTATGCGTCGCGCTGAACAGGATTTTTTCCGCAGGAATTGCGGGGGTTCTCTTTTTTACGGCATCCCGCACGTCATAAATGATCCCGTCGTCGACAAAAATCAGATCCCCCGACAGCAGAATCGATACCTCGTTTCCGTCATCGATCACAAGCGCCGTGACGAAATTTTCATCATAAATGCCGTGCGAGATGCGAAGGTGCGGTTGCCCGATGATGCCAACGGGTCCCTCTACCGCAATGCTACGTGTGCTCCATCCGAATTTCAACATCTAAAAAATCCTCCCGATTTTGATTTTTCTCTTGCATTATAACAGATTTTGCAGTATAATCTATATGAAAAATCAAAAAAAGCAATGAAAAACAGTAAATAGGGGGTAGAGCCATGCGGCAACGGTTTGAAAACAGACGTCTGGAGCTCGGTGCGGAGCGCACGCACGGATTTCGCGCCTACGCACCGATGTTCCACATTCACGCCGAGCTGGTTCTCGTCACGGCGGGACATCTGTGCATGACGGTCGAGGGTGAGCGCCGAACGCTGGGCGCGGGCGAGGCAGGACTGGTCTTTCCCTACTGCCTGCACAGCTATGAGGCAAGCGACGACGCAGAGGCGATTGTTCTGCTGTTTTCCCCGTTCACGGCGGGCTCGTATGCGTCCCGCATGCTCTCACACAAGCCGTCCGCGGCATACCTACGGGACGCCATGCCACTGCTACCCGCATTTGAGCGCGTGTTGACCTTTTGCGACAGTGAAAACGAGGAGCGGATGCGCGTTGCAAACACGTATCTTTCAGCGCTGGTCGGTGAGCTGTTGCTGACCGTTCCGCTTGTCCGCCGCGACGCGCTCGACGCCACGCTGACGCAAAAAATCCTGGTCTATTGCGCCGAGCATTACCGTGAGCCGATCACCGTTCGGTCGATCGCCAGGGCTTTGTATGTCAGTGAGAGCGCAGTGACAAAAATTTTTGCCGCCCGAACGGGCGGCAGCTTTCGGGAATATCTCAACGCCCTTCGTGTAGACGAGGCAAAGCGACTGTTGCGTGAGCGCGGCAGAAAGATTGTGGACGTGATGCTGGAATGCGGCTTTTGCAACCAGAGCAGCTTTAATCGCGTATTCCTTCATCACGTCGGATTGACACCGCGGGAATACCGCGCGCTGTCGGCGGAACATGCAAAATTGCAGTAGAAAACAGCGCATAAAACGAAAAAATCCATAAAAATTCTTCAAAAACACATGGACGGCGGCGTGTGGATATGATAAAATATAAAAAAAGACCCTAACGGAGGAATAAGCAATGCATTACGAATGGTTCCGAGAAGCAAAATACGGCATGATGATTCACTGGGGACTCTACTCCCTTCTCGGCGGCGAGCACGGCGGGCGCAAGATCACCGGAAAATACGCGGAGTGGATTCAGTCCAACCTCGCCATCCCCGGGCGCGAGTACGAAAAGTTGGCGTCGGCGTTCTATCCCGTGTTCTTTGACGCGGACTCGATTGTCGCGCTGGCAAAGGAGTGCGGCATGAAATATCTTGTAGTGACCACAAAACACCACGATGGCTTCGCGCTGTATCATTCCAAGGTCGATGCCTTCAACGTCGTGGACGCGACACCGTTTGGGCGTGACATCGTGCGCGAGCTGCGCGACGCATGCGACCGTGCGGGTCTGCGCTTCGGCATCTACTACTCGCAGGATCTCGATTGGCACGAGGAGCACGGCGGCGGATACAAGTCCTTCATTCCTTGTGCCGGCATCTCATGGGACAACAGCTGGGACTTTCCCGATCGCGCAAAGAAAGATTTTTCGATCTGCTTTGAGAAAAAAATTCTGCCGCAAATCAAGGAAATTATGACAAACTACGGTGAAATCAGCCTCGCGTGGTTCGATGTACCGATGACACTGACCGAGGAGCAAAGCGACACGGTCTACCGTACAGTGAAAGCCCTACAGCCCGATTGCCTGATCAACTCGCGCCTCGGTAACGGGCGGTATGATTACGTCTCCCTTGGCGATAACGAGATTCCCGAGACGATGGATTCGTCGGCGGGCGGCGTGGACTACAACTCGATCGACGGCTTCAAGCCCTCGGCGCTGGGGCTGTACGAAACGGCGGCGACGCTGAACGACACCTGGGGCTTTTCATTTACCGACCACAACTGGAAGAGCGCCGACCGCATTCGCGAGATTCGCGAACATCTGAACGCACTGGGAATCAATTATCTGCTCAACGTCGGTCCCGACGCACTCGGACGCATTCCCGTCGACGCAGTGGAAATTCTAAAGGCAGCGAAGGAAGTCGAGAAATAAGCATGGGTGAGGCAAATGCAAAAATGCATTTGCCTCACCCATTGTTTTCAATCCAAAACAGGCAGGCAGAAGATTGGTGTCAAGCCCGTTGCCGCAAGCGCGGCGGAAGCATCCTTTTCGGACATTGCCGCGGAAACGATCGCAAAGCGACCGCCCTCCAGCATCACAACGGTTTCGCTGTTCAGTGCTGCCTTTGCTTTTTCGGCGCAACGGGAGCAGCCCTCAATCAGATAACAGCGGCGACAGACATACGCGCACGCGCACGCAACGTCATCCTCTGCGGCAGGCACCCACACAGGGAGCTTACGCTCGGCGGATCGGTGCGAAAGAATATCGATCACATCAGCAACCACCGCGCTCGCCGTCGGCAGCTTGCCCGCACCCGCACCGTAGAACAGCGCGCGACCAAGCATATTCGCATCCACCAGAATGCCGTTATAGACGTCGTCCACGTGGCTGATCGGATTGGAACCCGATACCAGATACGGAGAAACCAGCGCCAACACCTTGCCGTCAATCATTTCGGTGTGACCGATCAGCTTGACCGCTCCCCCCAGCTTGTCCGCAACGGCGGTGTGATCCTTGGTGATGCCCGTGATACCCGTAGTGGAAATTTTGTTGGGATCCAGCAACTTGCCGAATGCCAACGCTGCAAGAATAACGATCTTGCGTGCGGCATCAAGCCCGTCCACGTCAGCAGAAGGATTCGCCTCGGCGTAGCCCTTTTTTTGCGCCTCGCGCAAAACGTCTGCAAACTCCGCGCCCTCGTTCTTCATCTTCGTCAGAATAAAGTTGGTCGTACCGTTGAGAATACCGCTGACCGACAGAATCTCATTGGACGCAAGGTCGGTCTGCATCGGGCGGATGATCGGAATACCGCCGCCGACGCTCGCCTCAAACAGATAAGACACCCGATGCTCTCGTGCGATCTCCAACAGCTCCGCGCCAAAGGTGGCAACGACCTCCTTGTTCGAGGTCACCACGCTCTTCCCGGCCTCCAGCGCCGCGCGGGTAAAATCGTACGCGGGGTGCGCACCGCCCATCATTTCGGCAACCAGGACGACCTCAGGGTCCTCCAGAATCACCTTGATGTCGTGCACCACGCGATCGCCCAGCGGATGATCGGGAAATTCACGCAGATCCAGGATGTATTTGACGTTGACCTCATCGCCGCAGTAAGCCGCGATTTGCTTTCGGTTTTCGGTGAGGACCTCGGCAGTACCGCTACCCACCACACCAAAACCGAGAAGTGCAATTTGTAACATAAGATAAAACTCCTTCCGTGGAAAACCGATCGGTAAGCCTTTTACCGACCCTCTGCCTTATATCATACCACAAAATCTTTCAAATTGCAAACAAAACTATTGAAAAAATCAAAAAAATATGATATACTTTTTCAAAAGCACGCTATTTTACCCGCAAAAGTGCGTAAGGAGGGGTTTTCATGCCTTCAAGATCCACCAAAAAGCTGGACAACGTCAAGGTCTTTGTCCTGTATCTGATGCGAAACATCAACTATCCGATGACCTTTGTCACGGTCAACGACATCGTTATGCAGACCGATTATATCCTTTATATCGACCTCGCCGAGGCGTTTCAGGAACTTCTGGCAGGAGAGCTGATCCGCGAGGATGGGCAGGATGAAAAGGGCGACGCCTTGTATTCGGTCACCCGCCGCGGCGCGATCGTCGCCGAGGAGCTCTCGCGCGATATGCTGCCCGACGTGCTCGATCAGGCACTTGCGGCGGCACTCCGCTATCTTGATCTGCGCCGTCGCGGCATCGTGGCGGACAGCACCTACGAGCGCCTTCCCGACGGCACCTTCAACGTGCATCTGATTCTCAAGGAGGAGGGCAAAGTCTTGCTTGATACCACGGTCAACGTCGATTCCGAGCATCGCTCGCATACAATCCGCCGCACCTTCCGCGAGCGCCCCGACGTCATCCTGCGCGGCACCCTTGCTCTCCTGTCGGGAAACATGGATTTTCTGTTCGATAAGTGATTGATAAAATATTTTTTGGGGGGAACTTTTTCCAAAAAGTTCCCCCAAACCTTAAGTGGCATATTTTTCAAAATCAAATGGATCAGAGCCCGCCGAATCATTCTTTGATAGCACTCATACTCTTTCGACAAGGCGCTCCGCGACGCAAGATGACAGGTTTCACAAAAGCTACGTCGCATTTTTGGTTGAAAATACCATTTCTTGAACCGCTCAACGAATCCTCATCTTTCGTTTTTTTCATATTTTTTCAAAAAAGCCCTTGCAAAAGAAAAAAAAATGTGGTATACTGTCTTTTAGAATGCTATGATGAAGCTCGCCGACCTGAACCTCGGTTTTTCCAGAGAGCGTCCTTTTGCTGTGATGGGCGCACTACCGTCATGTCGCGCATTTCCCTTCGGAGCAGATCGGGCTAACGCACACGCCACTAACCCGATACGGCAAGGCACCGTTACGCGCCTGTCAGAGTGTTGGCTTTGAGCCGAAAATTCGGGTGGTACCACGGTGTGCTTTTGCGCTTCGTCCTGATAGTGTGGGACGGCGCTTTTTTTATTCCCTACGTTACTAAAATCCAAATTCAGAAAGGATCGTTTATAAAATGAAAGAAAAGCTTTCAAAAATCCGCTTGGAGGCGTTGGAGCAGATCGCTTCTCCCGACGCCAACCTTGAGGAAATCAAGATCAAATACCTCGGTAAAAAGGGTGAACTGACCGCCGTGCTTCGCGGTATGGGCGCACTCACCGCAGAGGAAAGACCTGTCGTCGGTCAGCTCGCAAACGAGGTACGCGAGAGCATCGAAACAGCGCTCGCCGAGAAAATGAAGGAGCTGCAGGCAAAGGCGCTCGACGCACGTCTCACGGCTGAAAAGCTGGACGTCACCATGCCCGGCTCTCCCGCGCCCGTCGGTCACATCCATCCCCTCACCCGCGCACAGCGCGAGCTGGAGGACATCTTCATCGGCATGGGCTTCTCCATTGCCGAGGGTCCCGAGGTAGAGCTGGATTACTACAACTTCCAGGCGCTCAACATTCCAGAAAATCATCCCGCGCGCGACACGCAGGATACCTTCTATATCACCGATAACATCCTGCTCCGCTCCCAGACATCCCCCGTACAGGTGCGCGTCATGGAGCAAACGAAGCCTCCGATCCGCATCATCTCCCCCGGACGCGTGTACCGCTCCGACGCGCTTGACGCTACGCACTCCCCGCTGTTCCATCAGCTCGAGGGACTCGTGATCGACAAGGGCATCACGATGGGCGACCTCAAGGGAACGCTTGAGGTGTTTGCAAAAAAGATGTTCGGTGAGGAAACCAAGATCCGCTTCCGTCCCCACCACTTCCCGTTCACCGAACCGTCGGCAGAGGTCGACGTTTCCTGCTTCGTCTGCGGCGTCAAGGGCTGCAGACTCTGCAAGGGCGAGGGCTGGATCGAGATCTTAGGTGCCGGCATGGTACACCCGTTCGTGCTGTCCAACTGCGGCATCGATCCCGAGGAATACTCGGGCTTTGCATTCGGTCTCGGCATCGAGCGTATCACCATGGCAAGATACGGCATCGACGATATCCGCCTGTTCTATGAAAACGACGAGCGTTTTCTGGAGCAGTTCTGACAAGAGGGGGTATAAATCATGAATCTTTCAAGAAACTGGCTGTCCGATTTCGTCAACACCGACGGGATCGACAATAAAACATACTGCGATCGCCTGACCATCACCGGCTCCAAGGTTGAGGGCTTCGAGGTGCTGGGCGACGATATTGAAAACGTGGTTGTGGCACGCGTCACCGCCATGGAAAGCATCCCGACTCCGACCATCTCTGGGTCTGCCGCCTCGACGCGGGTGACAAATTCGGTCACGATATCCAGATCGTCACGGGCGCGCAAAACGTCTTTGCGGGCGCGCTCGTTCCCGCGGCACTCCCTGTGGCAAAGCTGCCCGGTGACGTCGTCATCAAGGCGGGCAAATTGCGCGGCGTGGAGTCCAACGGTATGCTCTGCTCGATGGGCGAACTGAAGCTGACGACCCACGAATGCCCTGGCAAGGAGGAAAACGGCATCCTCATCCTCGACGAGGACTGCGCCGACCGTCTCGGCGATGACATCCGCGACGTGCTGATGCTCCGCGATACCACGGTGGAGTTTGAGATCACCTCCAACCGTCCCGATTGCCTCTCGGTCATCGGTCTGGCTCGCGAGACCGCGGTCTCCTTCGATCGTCCCTTAACCGTCAAGGCACCTGTTGTCAAGGGCGTCGGCGACGGTGATAAGATCGACAACTATCTGCGCGTCGGCATCTCCGCACCCGACCTGTGCTACCGCTATTGCGCACGCGTTGTCAAAAACGTCAAGATCGCACCCTCTCCGTTGTGGATGCGCATGCGTCTGCGCGCATCGGGCGTGCGTCCCATCAACAACATCGTTGATATCACCAACTATGTCATGCTCGAGTACGGTCAACCGATGCACGCGTTCGACTACAAGATGCTCGACGGTGCCGAGATCGACGTTCGCCGCGCAGGCGACGGCGAGGCGTTCAAGTCTCTGGACGACGTCGACCATACGCTCGACAGCTCCATGCTCGTCATTGCCGACGCAAAGAAGGCTTGCGCGCTGGCAGGCGTCATGGGCGGCGCGAACTCCGAGATCACCGAGAACACCGCAACCGTCGTGTTCGAGTCCGCTTGCTTCAACGGAGCATCGGTCCGCGTAACCGCGAAGAAAAACGGCATGCGCACCGAGTCTTCCGCGCGCTACGAAAAGGGGCTGGATCCTGAAAACTGCATGCCAGGTCTTGAGCGTGCGTGTGAGCTGGTAGAGCTGCTCGGCGCGGGTGAGGTCGTGGACGGCATCATCGACGTGTACCCGACCAAGGCGGAGCAAACCGTGCTTCCCTTCACCCCCGATCGCTACAACGAGTTCCTCGGCATGAACATCCCGCACGAGCACATGCTCGCAACCCTGACGGGTCTTGGCTGCCGCGTTGAGGACGGAAAGATCTACGTTCCCTCCTTCCGCGCCGACCTCGGATGCATGAACGACATCGCCGAGGAGGTCTGCCGCATCTACGGCTACGATAAGATCGAGGCGTCCTACATGAACGCCGAAACGACGCTGGGCGGAAGAAACGACAAGCAGATCTTCGAGGTCAACACCGAGTCGGCACTCGTCGGCATGGGACTATCCCAGATCCATACCTTCTCGTTCATCAGCCCCAAGTATTACGATAAGATCCGCATGCCCGCGGACAGCGCACTGCGCCGCTCGGTCGTCATCTCCAACCCCTTGGGCGAGGATACGAGCGTCATGCGTACCACCGCGCTCCCCTCGATGATGGAAACGCTGGCACGCAACAGCAACTTCAACAACGAAAACGTCCGTCTGTTCGAGATCGCAAGCATCTACCTGCCCCACGAGGCGGCAAACGAGCTGCCCGATGAGAAAAAGGTGCTCACGCTCGGCGCATATGGCAACACCGATTTCTACGCAATGAAGGGCGTGTGCGAGAACATCCTTTCGCTGGCAGGCATCAAGGGCGTCACCTACACCGCCTGCACGGACAACGCCTCCTACCATCCCGGCAGATGCGCAAAGATCCTCACCGAGAGCGGCGAGCTCCTCGGCGTCTTCGGTCAGGCGCATCCCCTGATGGCTGAAAACTACGACATGAGCATGCCCGTATATATCGCAGAGCTTGCGTTCGACGAGATTTACGCCGCAGCAAACACCAAAAAGTCCTACAAGCCCCTGCCCAAGTATCCCGCGACCACCCGTGACTTCTCCTTCGTCTGCGACGAGGGCATGGAGGTCGGCGCAATCGAGGGCGTGATGGCGAAGGCAGGCGGCAAGCTGGTTGAGAACGTCGCGCTGTTCGACATCTACAGAGGTCCCCAGCTCGGCGAGGGCAAGAAGTCGGTATCCCTGCGCGTCACGCTTCGCGCTTCCGACCGTACGCTCACCGTTGAGGAGGCGGACAAGGTCACCAAGAAGATTCTGAACGACCTCAAGTTCAAAATGGGGCTTGAATTGAGAAACTGAAAGGAACTGCCATGAAGCATATTGACGTCAACTTCTATCCGGGATGGACGAGAAAATCCATCACCTTCACGATCGATGACGGCAATCTGGCAATGGACGAGAAATTTCTCGATATCGTCAAGCCCGCAGGCATTATCGGCACGTTTAACCTCTGCACGCCCTTGCGAAAGGGCGTGAGTGCCGAGGAGTACCGCCGATTCTACCGCGGCTATGAGATTGCCAACCATTGCCACCGCCACCCCCACGCATTCACGGTCAACAGACAGCCTAAAATCACCGATAAGCCCTTTGACGAGACGACCGCCGACACGGCACTCGCCTACCCGATGGGCGAAGAGGGCTTCTACCGCATTTACACGCGCAACTGGAATTACTATATCGCGACCGACGATAAGTACGTGGAATTCGTCGATACCTGCACCGAGGTGCTGGAGGACGTATTCGGCAAGGGCATCATCAAGGACTTCGTCTGGCCCTTTGGCGAGCAGCAAAACGCAGCGCTGATGCAGCGTCTGATCGACCACGGCTTCCGCTCAATCCGCGCAACGGGTGACGTGAGTGACTCTACGGGCTTTGCCCTCCCCGCCGATCGCATGCATTGGACCTACAACGCTCACAACAGAACCCTTTTGGAAAACGCGGCGAAATACGATGCGTACCCGGATGACGGCGAGCTGAAATTCTTTGCCTTCGGCGTACACTCCATCGACTTCGACCGTGACGGAAACTGGGGCGACCTCGAGGAATTCTGCGCAAAATACGGCAACCGCCCCGAGGACTTCTGGTACGCGTCGGTCGGCAACATTCTCGACTACGAGGATGCGATCAAGTCGTTGGTCATCACCGACCACGAGATCCGCAACGACTCCGACGTCGATCTGTATATTATGATTGACGGTATCCGCAAGCGCCTGTGCGCACACTCCGCAATCGCGCTTTAACAATACACATACGGGTGCCTCAAACCAACGTTTGAGACACCCCTATTCTATTACCGCGCACCCGACGCCCCTTGTAACGATGTAACTCCCAACAAAATTGGTGTAATTTTATTTTCTCGCCGGTTTGTTTTTATTAAAATTCTTACACGTACTCCCACTCCGTCACGGCAAGCCGTGACGGAGTGGGCTTTCGTGCACGAAAGATGACAGATGTGCAACAATCGAATTATCCAAAGTCGCGCGGGCTCCCCCTTTTCGACGAAGCAATATTTATTTGCATAGCGAACAAATTCCGTCCTCTCACAAAAAACACACAAAAAAATCATCCAAAAACGCCCAAAAGTTTGATTTCAGTTAAAAAAAGAATGGTATAATAAGGTCAACGGAGGTGAAACGGATGAACGAAATACTCCCTGCAGGCGTAACATCGCCCCAAGAATATAACGGCGAGACGTTTTTGTGGCTTCAGGAAAAATCAAAAGCACTTTTTTCATTGATGTCCTATTATAAATGCGCGATGATGGAGGTTGAAACCAAGCTCAACGTACTCAATGAAGAGTTTTCCCTTCTCTACGATCGGAACCCCATCAACAGCATCAAAACACGACTTAAAAGCTTTCAGAGCATCTACGAAAAGCTGGAGCGACGCGAGCTTCCCATAACCATCCGCTCCATCGAAGAGTACCTGCATGATGTTGCTGGGGTACGTGTCATCTGCTCGTTTCAGGATGATATTTATCTTTTGGCAAATTGCCTTTTGCGTCAGGATGACATCACGCTCATCGAAAAAAAGGATTACATTGCCAATCCCAAGCCCAACGGCTATCGAAGTCTGCATCTGATCGTGGAAATTCCGATCTTTCTGCAGAGCGGGAAGCGGAACATGAAGGTCGAAATCCAGTTACGCACAATCGCGATGGATTGCTGGGCGAGCCTTGAACACCAGATGCGTTACAAAAAAAGCAAGGAATTTACAGATCAGATGGCAGAGGAATTACAGCTATGCGCCAACATCAGCGCGGAATTGGATCAGCGGATGAACGCACTCGGACAGCAGATTCTATTTTGTAGCAACGCAGAAACAAAAAAGGAGAACATTTGGAATGAAGCAGTGGTGGCAGAAAATGAAATATAGTATGGCAAAATGGATGTACGGCAGATACGGAAACGATGAATTGACTTGGGTCCTTCTGATTACGGGCACGGTGCTCCTATTGCTCGGGTATATTCCGTATGTGGGGTGGATTTTCTCCATTCTTGCGCTGACAATTGTATTTTTCTCAACCTTTCGCGGCTTTTCCCGCAATATTCCCAAGCGTCGCCGCGAATTGGATCGCTACCTGCGCATCAAAAACAAGCCAAAAAGCGCAATACAGCTCCACAAAAACAAAAAGCGCGACAAAAACACGCACGTATATTTCAAATGTCCGAAATGCCGTGCCGTCCTGCGCGTTCCCAAGGGCAAGGGAGACATCATCGTCACCTGTCCCCGCTGTAACGAGCGGGTAGATAAAAACACATAAAATCAATCGGAGATACCTCATCATGGTATCTCCGATTGATTTTATAGAGCGCCGTAATCCGAGCGATTGGGAATCCGTCGCAGGTGCGCAAAGGTTTCCTTCTCCCCCTTTTCCGCCAGCATCGTCAGCCATTCCTCCAGCAGATCCACCGTGTCCGCATGCATCTTTTTTCTTGCACTTCCGCCCGAAAAATATTGCAGTGGGTGTTGGTCACAGTAATTTTTGCCCTGATACACCTTGCTCGCGGCAATGCGGTCGCAAAACATCTCTTTCACGTAACGAAGTGGCATTTTGACGGGCTCATACATCTTGCTCTGCATATTCAGATCGTTCCAGTATTCAAAATGGTGCTTGTTTCGCCCCTTGTGATGCATCCAAGCCAGGGAGCAGCCAAACTCCTCTCGCGCCCGCTCGTTCGGACTGCGCGTCCCCTGATAATACTTCGCACCGGGGATAAACTCGGTCGGTGAAAATTTGGAAAGATCGTGAAACAGCCCCTGCCAACCGATGCCTGCGTGAAAGCAATGCGCGATCACCTTGTGGCGGTGGCGCAGAATTGTCCGAAAATGTAAAAACGGATGTGCCATATCTATCAAAACCCTTCATTCCATTCCTGTAAAATATCTCTCACGTCTCAATTTTGAACAGACGTGTTTCAAATTCCTTCATCTCGATGTCTGTGTAAATTCCGTCGAACAAAAACGGACGCTCACCGGTGTCCGTATCCACCAGAGCCTTGACGTGGCACGGAAGCTGGATGCGCTTCTCTCCCGCGGTGCAGGCGTGGATTCCCACATAATTGCCACCGGCATAGATAATATCATTCTTACGGGTATACAGATGCACACCCGCAACGGTCGCAATCTCACGTAGCAAATCTGCAGGCAGATTCGGAACAACACTGACAATGTTGATCTCCCTATCCCCCTCAAACGCCAATACCGACGGCTCATTACCGCCCGCAACGGTCGCTAACGGATATGCACCAACCAAGGCAGACGGTGCAAAACGCGGACAGGAAACCGCCTCCTCCGGGAAGCACGTATCGCGGAATTTGCCACGCACCGCCTCTGCATAAGGCTCGTACACGGTCGCCGTCCCACTCAACTCGTCCGCAGTAAACTGACACCACAAAAGCGTTTTTCCCTTTTTACGCAGCTTTTGATCAATCGCCGCGCGCAGCTCCTTTGTCGGATGGATAAAGCCGGAAAGGATAAACAAACGGTAACGGTCGGCGGGAAAATCCTCGCACAGAAGATCCTGCGCCTCATACATGTCAAACGGCGCCCCCATGTGAGAGAGCGAATCGATCTGCTTGCGGTTCAGCTCGTCTGCCGGACTCTGATTCCGACGCAGATAACGCAATGCCCCCTCATCAATTATATATGCCACGTCCCGCCGCAGTGGCTCCGCAGTGCGCTCCTGCATCCGACGTGCAAAATCCGCAAACAGGCTCATAATCTCAGGTGCATCAAACGCACCGCCGAACATATCGAACCACCACACGGCAACACCGTCTGTCAACACACGTGCGCACGCCTTTTTGACAGCGGAAACCGTCAGCTCCATGCTCGCAAGCGGTGCCCACACGGGCGTTTTGTAGTAATTGTTCTTTGAGACAACATGTGGAAGGCACTCTCCAAGCGGGCGCGTCAGGCACGTGCGAATATCGCCCTCGCAGAAAAACAACTTTCCGCGCAAGGCGGCGGAACTCAACGTCGCATTGCTTGTCCACGCACCGCCCGGCTCGGGATGGTTTCCCGTCGCCGCAATAAAATCCACATCGGGAGATTCGAGCACCTTGGACAGCGCGAAATGCCCTTTGTCGGGATGAATGAGAAAAATATTATACCCGTAAAACGCACCTGCCAACCGCGTATTTTGCGAATATTCCTTCACAACGTGGCAAAAATGCACAATGGTCTCGGCAAACAGCTCGTTGGTGTACTGCCAGAAATCAATCGTCTGCATCTCCCGCTCCTCATCACGCAACGAACCGTTTATCGCATAACAGCGCGCAAGGGTGCTCGGAAACTCGGTCTCCGAAAAATCAGAATAGGATTTTTTCCACGCGCGGTTCAGATACGCAACCGTTTCATACTTTTTTTGCAACCACGCAATGAATTTTCGACGGTTCGGCTCGGAACAATCGAGGCGGAATATCTCGCCCGCATAATGATGATACGTCCATTCCTCGGTCGATCCTGCCGCGATGTGATATCCCACCACACAATCGCGCCACTTGGAGGCATTGATATGATCCATCAAAGCACGCAGGGCACGCGCGGCATCCTCACGCCACAGATCGGAGGCAAAGGATTCGTGCAACGCCATTCCCGCGTCGTCACAGCAAAGCTCCTCGGGATGTGCCGCCTCCCACCATGAGGGCGTATTCAGATAGACGCGCGGAAAGACGTACATTTCTTTTCCGGTCGGGCAGATCATTTCCATACTTCGGTCGATTTCTGAAAAATCGTATTGATCCTCACCGATCCAGAAATGGTTGGGGGTCATCGGAAACAGTCCTGCAAACTCATTGATGCCGTGGTCGGGAGCGTATGCGCCGAAGCTGGCAAATCGAATGCCCGCACGCTGAAAATCGGCAAAAATACGGGCATCGGGGCGATAGGTCATAAACGCGACGGGCTCTAAAATTTCACCGTCAATATCAATCTTCACAAAACCGTCTTTTTTTACTGTTTTTGCAATCATAAAGCAGTTCCTTTCCGCATGAGGACTCTGTATTCTTACAACTCTATTATATCACAAACTGTTTTTGATGTCAATCGCTTCCCACCATTTGAAAATCGTTTTTTTCGATAACCCGCGCATAAAATCTATTGACAAAAATCAACAGCCATGGTATAATAAAACGCTGCGTGGAAAAGACACATGCAATATATTATTTCAAAATCCAGGAGAATCGAAATGACGCAAGCACATTTTTTCGGTAACGCCGAGTGGGTCGGCGCTCCCGATCGAACTTCAAGAGCCTTTTCCGTACTGCGCGGACGATTTCAAATCACCTCCGCCAAGAAGGTATCGCTCAACGTTCTGGGCTTGGGCTTTTTCAAATGCTACATCAATGGCGTTTGCATCAATCCCGACACCTTTTTGCCGCTTTCCTCCGACTATGAGGCATCCTGCGACCCCAAGGAACAAATTCTGTCGGGACATCGAATCTACGTCCCCGAATTTGATATTACCCCGTTCGTCCGCACAGGCGAGAACGTCATTGCCCTGCAATACGGCGGCGGCTGGTACACGTGTCATTGGCGCGTATTCGGTTTACCAAAGGCAATCTACCGCATTGCGGTCGAGAATGAGGATACGCGGTATTATATTTCCGATGAGCACTGCCGCATCGGACACAGCTTGATATGCGACTATGAATTTGTAACGCACGAGCATCAAAGCTACGCCGATTGGAGCAATTGCTTCGATGCGGATTTCGACGACAGCAATTGGGCGCACGCCGTCCCAGTCGAATCGCTCGACACCGAATATTGTACAACCGATTGTCCCCGCGACGCCCTGATTGAGGAGCTTCCCTTGAAACAGGTGGGGCAGGGATCGTGCGGCACCGTCTACGATTGCGATCAGAACACCGTCGGCTATCCCGTCCTGGAGTTGCACGCAAAGCGCGGCGAGCGCGTGGAGGTGCATTTCTCCGAGGAACTGACGCCCGACGGCGAAATCGATCACACCCACGTGCACATGCAATGCTTCTCGGTCATCTCCGACGGTGACGTAAAACTCGTACAGCCTGAATTTACATGGTTCGGATTTCGTTGCATGGAGGTCATCGGCGACGCAGTGCCGAAATGCGTCAAGGTCGTTCACGCCGATATCACACGCACTTCCTCCTTTGAAAGCGACAACGAAACGCTCAATTGGATCTACGACACGTTCAT
>JAFTPJ010000015.1 GCA_017463405.1 Clostridia bacterium | reverse complement strand
TCTACGAGCTCGTTACCGAGTCGGAGAAGATCTACGTCGGCGGTACGGGATACGTAAAGTTCGCCTACGTCGTCTAGAAAGCCTATTCCTATCTACCGGCGATCCTCAAGGTATTTATTACATACGAACGACTCAAGACAATGATCGAGGACGCCCTCGCCGCCGCTAAAATCAAGTGGGCGGAAGAGGCGGGGATCTCCGATTATTTGAAAGAGCCCGAGATCTTCGTAGGTGAGCTTCTCGAAACGACCGACACCGCCTCCGATAACACAAACGAATAAAAGAATAACAAAAAGCCGCTCGACGATAACGCCGGGCGGCTTTTTTCTTTTCAAAGAGAAAAGCAGAGGCTTTTTAACCTCTGCTTATCACCGCGCCGAAACAGCCGTCCGTAAATATAAAATAGACGTGTTCGGATAGGTGGGCTTTTGGTGGACCATCAAGGACTCGAACCTTGGACCGACCGGTTATGAGCCGGTGGCTCTAACCAACTGAGCTAATGGTCCATTGGTATTTATATTATTATAGCCGAAAAGATAGGAAAAGTCAAGTACTTTTTCTGTATTTCTTTGCAGATTTACAAAAAAGTCATCTGTGCACATTACCGTTACCGATTTGTTCGCTTTTGCCAAGCCTTGATATCCCCCTTGCGCGGTAGTGCTTGGCGTGCGGGTGCGTATTGTTGAGACATGCATCCGTACACTATGTTCTTGCGAGAAAGGTTTTGGAGGAGAGAGGGGAATGTGGAGAGAGGAGACTTTTGCAAAAGTCTCCTCTCTCCCACACATCGTCACATCTTACTCTCCCAACGCCTTTTCAACCGCTTCAGTCAATTCCGAGGCGGTTACAGAGCCGGTGAAGTAGTCGGTGATCACACCGCGGTCGTCGAGGATGATCGTGACGGGGCATGCCTGAATGCGGAACAGGTTTGCCCAGACCTTACCCGTGTCCCAACCGATCAGCATGTTGCCGTCGGTCCATTCGGGATGATTCTCGTTCAGCCAAGCCATTGCATCCACGCCCGATTGCTCGACGTGAACGGCGGCGATGCGTACGCTGTCGGTATATTCGATCGCTGCCTCATAGAAGTGGGGGAGTTCCTCGATACACGGCCCACAGGTCGTGTACCAGAAGTTGAGCACCGTGACCTTGCCATCGGTTTCGCCGACGTTGAGCTTGTAACCCTCACCACCCGCGAGCAGGTCAAGAGAGAGCGGCGGGCAGGTTTTGCCAACCTCAACACCGATGGGGGGCTGATCCTCGGGCGAAGGATCGGCTGTTTCGCCACTTTCGGTAGTGGTGTCGTCTCCGGGAAGCATGTCTGTTGTATTGCTGTCGATGAAATTATAGTAGATGAGCGCACCCGCAAGCAGTGCCGCCATTAGCACGCCGACGGTGATTTTGACGATCCTGTTGCGCTTTTAGAGACGCTTGCGTCTTACCTCGACAACGCAAGTTCGGCGATCATACAAATCCTTTTCGTGTTCGGTCATCGGTTGTGCGGGCAGCGGCTCATCGATGACGTTGGGCGCGATTATGATCTTGGGTCCCTTCCACGAAATTGCTTCGACGGGGCAGGCGGAGATGCACTCGCCGCAGAAGATGCATTCCTGGTCTCCCACGTGCTTGATGTCCATCTTACATTTGCCGACGCAGATGTCGCAATCGGTGCAGGCTTTGCGATCGACCTTGACGCCTACGAACGAAATTCTGTTGAACAATCCGTAAAGTGCGCCCAGCGGGCAGAGGAAGCGGCAGAACAGACGGAAGATGAAGACACAGCCAACAATGATAGAAACCATCAACAGGAATTTCCACGTGAACAGCGGACCCAGCATGCGAAGGTATCCTTCGTTGACCGAGTTGGAGAGCAATCCCATCGCGCCCTCCAGCGTTCCTGCCGGACAGATGTATTTGCAAAAAGCGGGGAGGGGGAAGTTGCGGAACGCATACGCGATCGGCACGAGGATCACAAAGAATGCGAGGATTGCGTACTTCAAAAAGGAGAGTGCGCGGGTGATTTTTCCTTTTTTGAGCTTGGGTGTCGGGATTTTGTGCAACAGCTCCTGAATGAGCCCCATGGGACAGAGGAAGCCACAGATCCAGCGCCCGAAAAGGATGCCGTAGAGCAGGATGATCGCGAATACGTAATACGGCGCGCGCGTTTTGGAGCTTGCGAGGGCATTTTGCAGTGCGCCCAGCGGGCAGGCCCCCGACGCACCGGGGCAGGAGTAACAGTTCAGCCCGGGGGTGCAGATGTTTTTCAGCGGTCCCGTATAAATCTGTCCCGTGGCAAACCCCTTGAGATTCGCGTTGAACAGCAACGCCGCGTAGATCTGAATCAACTTGCGTTTGGTGGGGC
This sequence comes from Clostridia bacterium, assembly GCA_017463405.1. Taxonomy (GTDB): domain Bacteria; phylum Bacillota; class Clostridia; order Oscillospirales; family CAG-272; genus UMGS1865. Next base: position 1,922 of record JAFTPJ010000015.1, on the reverse strand, counting down.
GGTGCTTGTTGAAGAATACTTTGATTTTATTCATGCGTTGCTACCTCCGATCAGCCGAGCCCGATGCATTCGGTGCAGATGTTGATTGCCTTGTCCAGCACGTCCGCCATGCCACCGTTGAGGATGCCCATCACCAAAAGGACGAGCGCCACGGCAATGATGCCGATGCGGAGCGCGAAAACAACGGTGCAGGTGTCCTTCTTTGAGGGAAGCGAAACGGTTGGTGTGACGCTGTCGCGGGCGATGGCTTGCTTTGCCGCGTCTGTCTGATGCGCAAGGGAGGCATCACGCAGATACAGCACTGCTGCGCCGATTGCGACTGTGCCGAAAGACGCCACAAGCAGTGAAGGCATTGCCGCGATGACCGAGGCGTTATAATCCTCGGTAAAGCCGTAGGTGAACAGGTGGATCGTGAAGGGGATGCAGAGCAGTACCGCGACAATGGGAGCGGCAATATACAGCACACGGCGCAAGGTGCGCTCCTTTTGTGCAACCCTTGCGTAGTCGGCGTCGGTCGGATTAACGCGTCGCTCGATGCGGGTCAGGATTGCTCGACGGTCGTGTACAACCGTCTTTTTCTCCGTGTCACGGGGGAGGCAGAGGTGCAGGATCAACCCCGTCACGATCGCGCCGAGCGTGATGTAGACGGGAATTTGGATCGCCACGAAGTGCCTTCCGATGTTCTCGGGCGTGAAGGGGCGATTGCCGCTTTGATAGATGGAGATACAGGATAGGATGAGGAGAAGTCCCGTAATGACGATCAGCACTGAGAGTGTGATCGCTGTGACGAGGCGGATAATCCGCGCGGTTTTGGTTGACATAGGATGGTTCCTTTCGGTTGAGATGGGGAGGATTTGTGCTGTTAGTATTCTTACACGCTATTCAACATAATCTTGATAATCTCTTTGTCGGTCTCGCTCATGCCGTCGCGCGCAAGGCGTCCGATATTGCGGATGGTGTTTTCCACGCCTTTGGTGACGATGCCATCGCCGCCGTAGAATTGCTTGTTTGCGCGGGTCATCTCGTATCCCATGATGCCCGCCTCGACCGCCATGGCGATCTTTGCGGCACAGGAGGGCTTGGCACCGTCGCAGATGGTGCCGGAAAGGACGGCGAGAGAATTGACCAGTGTATGAGCGATCTCGTAGAATCTGCCGCCGTCGAGGTAGCAGATGCCGCACCCCGCACCGCATCCCGCGCTGATCGCACCGCAGTAGGCTGAGAGGCATCCGATGCCTGTTTTCTGATGCACGGTGATCAGATCCGAGACGATCAGGGCACGCAGAAGTGTTTCACGGTCACTCCCGAGGTGTTGCGCATATACGGCGATGGGGATGGATGCGGTCATGCCCTGGTTTCCACTGCCCGAGATGATACAAACGGGCATTTCACAGCCGCTCATGCGGGCATCCGAGCCTGCGGCGGCATAGGCGCGCGCGCGGACGCGCACATCGCCATCGTTGTGAGAGAGCAGAATCTTTCCGATCGATGCGCCCCAGTCGCCCGTGATGCCTTCCTCGGCGATTGCCATATTCAACGCAAGCTGGCGGGAGAGCAGAGGCTCCAGATCGTCCAAAGGTACAGTTTCGGCAAATTCGACGATGTCCTTGACATTCAGGCAAGAGTGATCGACCGCTTGCATTTTATGATGCTCGGTGCAAAGGTAAGCGTCGGTCAGATTTTCGCCGTTTCGCTCGACCAGCACGACATTGGTATGGCGATCGGTGATCTTGACTCTCGCCGTGATATCTCCGCATGTACCGCACATATCGAGGTCAAAGGGTTTGTCTGTCGGCATTTCGCAAAGCTCCATGAAAAGGGAATCGCAATAAGCGGCGATGCGGGCATGATCCGACGAAGTAATTCCCTCCAGCACCTCGAGGCGTCGCTCGGGGCAGGAGGCGATAATGCCGGCGGCGACC
>JAFTPJ010000145.1 GCA_017463405.1 Clostridia bacterium | reverse complement strand
TTATTCAATTCGTCCACTTAAAATCTTAACTTTTTTAAGTTGTTTTTCGAAGCTTAAAGCTCCGGTAGCCTTCCCTTCGAGGGGAAGGTAGCAGCCGTAGGCTGACGGATGAGGTGTTTTTTTCAACATCAACTTTAGTTTAGTCAAAATACAAATTTGAATACATCTCCTGCGCCTCCATGGTGTGCGCAACGTGTGCGGCGATATCGGCATCGGGGATAGATATGAGTGTTCCGTGATCGTTGATATATCGGTCGTCCCGCATCCATTCGTCGACCGTATCGCAGCCTGCGGTGTAGGCTGCGAATACCGTATACCAAACGCCATAGCGCTGATAAAGATACGAAAGATACGCGCCTCCGATGCGCAGATTGGTTTTTGGGTCGTAAAGCAATCCCGATTCCTGTGCGTCCTTACCGAGGATTTCTGTTTGTATCATGTGAAATTCATTGGGGGTGATCTGCATCAAGCCGATGCCGCCGTCCTCTCCCACGGCATTGCTTGCAAAATTGCTCTCGGTTCTAACAACTGCCCAAAGGATCGCCTCGGGAAGCGCAAATTCCTCTGCAGTCTTGCGAATCTGCTCGGCGTAGGTATCGACGATGGGACAGTCGTACTTTTCGATCGCGGTCGCGACCGCATCAAAGGCAAATCCGAAGCCAAAAGACAAGAGCAGGATTGCAAGGAGGATGGAGACGTGTCTGATATTGATTTTCAATCCGTCACCCCTCCGATCTCGCAAAGGATGCGGCGGACGGTGGGGATAAGATCCTCACACGCTCCGTTGTTTTCGATGATATAGTCGGAATGTGTGCGGAAATAATCGTCGCTCATCTGCGCGTTGATCCGTCGCATGGCGCTCTCCCGATCGATTCCGTCACGCGTCATGATTCTGTCGGCGCGCAACTGCTTGTCCGCCAACACGGAAATGACCGTGTCGCAATCGCGCTCGGCGCCCGCCTCAAAGAGCTGTGGCGCATCCAGAACGGCAAGGCGCGTATTCACTTTGCGCAGCTCCGCAAGCCTTTGCCGTACGTCCTCCATCACATAGCGGTGGGTGATAGTATTGAGGTTGTGCAGTGCATTGGGATCGGAGAATACAATGCTCCCCAACTTTCTGCGGTCCAGATTGCCCGTCGGCGACAGGATGTCCGTGCCGAAAGTTTCGCACAACGCATCCAAACAGGGGGAGGGGGGGATGAGCAATGCGTGATAGACGGCGTCGGCATCGATAATTGTCGCACCGCAGTCCTTGAGCACACGGCTGACTTCACTCTTGCCCGCACCGCTGGGACCGGTCAGTCCGATCACGAGCATGGCAGAACCTCCGTGCGCACGCCTCGATTTTCATCCGATCGGTATGCGGCATCCATCACACGCTGGACGTACAAGCCATCCGCGAGTGAGGGATGAAATTCCGTGCCCGTTGCCGCCGCCGACAAAAATGCGTGCATGCTTGCAAGATGACCGTACAGCCAACCCGCAGGCGCCTTGACCGACGGGAAAATCAAGCCGGGATAGCGCCCGACACATTCCAGACGCGTAAATCCGCGTTCGCCGCCGATTGGAGAGTCGGGAGCGGTGTTATCATAATAGTAGAGCCAGTTGGGCTCCATCAGGGAAAAGCGCAGAGCACCCTTTTCGCCGTAAATCTCAAAGCCGAAATCGTCATTGGTGCCGACCTGCAGCTTGCCGACCGTAACCGTGCCGCAGGCACCGTCCGCCGTTTTACCCATCAGATAAAAGGATTCGTCGGCGTTGGTTTGCCACGTGTCGCCGTTTCTTCCCGTACGCACGGGATATCCGATCTGCGACATTCCGCTGACTTCGATCATCGGACCGCACAGAGCGCCTAACGTGTCGATGATATGCGAGCCGAGGTCGAACAGCACGCCGCCGCCGCAAACGGTTTTATCCTGCTTCCAGCCCGCACGGCGGGCAGTGTCTGTGGCACTGCTGTGCAGATAATAACCGTGGAAGGTCAGAATTTTGCCAAGACGTCCCTCACTGATCAATTGCTTGGCGCGCAGAACGGGCGTGAGCCAGCGGTTGTTGAACACCATACCGCAAACCTGCCCCGCTTGCAGGGGGAGTGCGGCAATCTCCTCCGCCTCGGTAACCGTGGTGCAAAGCGGCTTTTCGCAAAGCACGTGCTTGCCAGCGCGGATCGCCTTTTTCAAGGTTTCAAAATGGCAGTTGTTCGGCGTGCAGATGTCGATGACATCGATGTCGGAATCATTGATCAGATCGTCCTCCGAAGCGGTCGCGTACGGGATGGAAAATTCAGCCGCGACACACTCACTTTTTTCTACGGTCGTGGTGCAAACCCCCGAAACCTGTGCCGAAAAGGGAAGCGGACCGTAAAAAAACGGAATATTCTGTACTGCCCAGGTGTGCGTTCTGCCCATTGAGCCGAAGCCGAGCAGACCGATCCGAAGTTTTTTTGCTTGTTGCTCCATCATCAACCGATCCTTTCTTTTGCGGAAATGAAGGGTCAAAATACCGCAAAACATATCTATTCATCTTATTATACTCTATTTTTGCGCTTTTTGCAAGAGGAAAATTGCTTTTATTTGTAAATTCATTATAACCAAAAAACGATTTTTCATCACTTTGATATTGCAATTGTTGCCAAAAGAGAGTATAATATAATAAATCGGTATCGGCAACGGAGGCGGGCTATGGAACAATTGCTTACAGAATTGCAACGCATACACGTGGAATGGGAAACGGACTGTCCGCTTTCGGCGCATTCCTCCTTTCGCATCGGCGGACCTGCTGCGCTCGCGCTGTTTCCCGACACACGTGAGAAGCTGATGAATGTATTGCGCATTTTGCGTGCACATCAAATGCCGATCACTGTCATCGGTCGGGCGAGCAACGTTGTTTTTCCCGATGCCGGTCTGCGCGGTGCGGTGCTGTTTACGTCAAAATACCGTCAGATCGGGATGGAGGATGACGGAATGTATGTCAGCGCCGGAGCGCTTTCGTCGACGGTTGCAAACGCTGCGCGAGACGCCTCCTTGACGGGAGCGGAGTTCCTTTACGGGCTTCCGGGGACCGTCGGCGGTGCGGTTTATATGAATGCGGGCGCGTTTGGCGGTTGCATGGAGCAGATCTGCACGGAATCGGAGTACTACGACTGTGACAACGGAGAGATTGGCACCCTGCGCGGTACCGTTCATGCATTTGCCAACCGCGAAAGCGTGTATCAGAAGCATCCGGAGTGGGTTGTACTCGGCGCGCGCTTGCAGCTGAAAAGCGGAAACCGTGATCAGATTGCCGCAACGATGGCGAATTTTCTGGAGCGCAGACGCGCCACACAGCCGTTGGAGCTGCCGAGCGCAGGGAGTGTGTTCAAGCGTCCCGCAGGACATTTTGCGGGCAAGCTGATCGAGGACTGCGGGCTCAAGGGGATGATGGTCGGCGGTGCGCAGGTATCACAAAAGCACGCGGGTTTTATCGTCAATCGCGGTGACGCCACCGCAGAGGACGTTAGGCGTCTTGTAGAAATGGTACGGGAAACCGTTTGGAGCCGAACGGGTGTGTCCTTGGAATGTGAAATCAGATTTTTGTAAGGAGAGTTGATATGTCATTTGCGGATTCGTTGCGTGCGGAGCTTTGTGAGATCGCCGTAAAAAAGCCATGCTGTCGCCGTGCGTTCGGAGCAGGACTTTTACTGTGCTCCAAGCGGGATTCGGGACATTGTGTTTTGTTGCGCTGTCGCGAGGAGCGCGTTGCCGCACTGGCGTCGGATATGCTGGAAAAAGGGTATGCAAAGGCACCGACGGTGACGGTCAGCGGCTCGCACGGGCATCGCTATTGGGACTTGGAGTTGTCCTCGCCCGCCGCGGCAAAGCTTGTCGGACAGATGCAGGCGGAGTCCTGCGATATCGAGAGGCTTCTGAAGATGTCCGCATGTGAGGGCTGTCGCTCGGCGTTTTTGCGCGGTGCGTTTTTGAACTGGGGAACGGTCAGTGATCCGCAAAAGTCCTCACATCTGGAGTTTTTACTCCCCGACGGACTTGGTGAACGGGCTCTGTCCTCGCTTTTGGAGGCAAACGGATATCCGCCGAAGCGCATGATGCGTAAGGGTACTGTCGGGCTTTATTACAAGGACGCGATGTCGCTTGGTGACCTGTTTACCATGATGGGCTCCCATCATATTATTTTTGAGTTTTATAATACCCGTATCGAGCGGGATATCCGAAATAATGAGAACCGTGCCACCAACTGTGTGGCAAGAAATATTGAGAAGTCTATTGCCGCCGCCGCACGTCAGATGGAGGCGATCGGGACACTGATGGAGAGCGGAAAGTTCGAATCCTTGCCCGAGCCTCTGCGCGTGACAGCACTTTTGCGCTACCGCAACCCCGAAGCGACGCTGGACGAGCTGAAGGAGCTACACGTGCCGCCAATTTCCAAATCGGGGCTGAATCACCGCTTGCAAAAGCTGATGGAGGCGGCGGAGAATTGATTTTATCGAAAGGAGCTTGATCGAATGAACGGATTTGTTCATCTGCATTTGCACAGCGAATACAGCCTTCTTGACGGTGCCTGCCGCATTGAAGAAATTCCCGCGCGGGTTAAGGAATGCGGACAGGAGGCGGTTGCCATTACCGACCACGGCGTGATGTACGGCGCGATCGCATTTGATCGTGCATGTCGTGCAGCGGGCGTGCATCCAATCATTGGCTGTGAGGTTTACGTAGCCCCCACATCGCGCTATGACAAGACCAACGGCGGGGATGGATATGCTGATCACCTGGTGCTCCTTTGTGAAAGCATGGAGGGTTATCGCAATCTGACTGAGATGGTCTCACGCTCCTTTACCGAGGGGTTTTACAACAAGCCGCGGGTAGACGATGAGCTGCTGCGTCAATATTCGGGAGGACTCATCGCGCTCTCTGCGTGTCTTGGCGGACGGATTCCGAAGCTATTGTCCAAGGGGGATTTTGCGGCGGCGCGCGAGACGGCGAAAAAATACGCGCAGATTTTCGGCGAGGGAAATTTTTATATCGAGATTCAGGATCACGGCTTGGCGGAGCAAAAAACGATCTTGCCGTTGCTGGTCAATCTTGCAAAGGAGTGCGAGCTTCCGCTGGTTGCGACCAACGATTGTCACTATCTGCGGAGAAAGGATGCGAATACGCAGGCGGTGCTGATGTGCATTCAGACCAACACCACGGTGGACGCGGGCAGACCCGCGGCGTTCGCAACCGACGAGTTCTATCTCAAGGATACCAACGAGATGGCAATGACCTTCCGCAAATATCCCGAGGCGCTTGAAAATACCTGCCGCATTGCCGAGCGTTGCAACGTGGAATTTGATTTTTCTACCACCTATCTGCCGAAATTTCCGTGTCCCGCAGGGGAGAGTGCCGAGACGTATCTGCGCCGCCTGGCTTACGAGGGCTTGCAGAGCCGCATCGGGCGTGGGCATATTGTATTCGATGCGCATACCGAGGAGGAGTATCGCGCACGCATGGAATACGAGCTTTCCGTGATCGTGCAGATGGGATATGCCGACTATTTTCTGATTGTGCAGGATTATGTAAATTTTGCAAAATCCAAGGACATCCCCGTCGGTCCGGGCAGAGGTTCGGGGGCGGGAAGTCTTGTGGCGTTTGCACTGGGAATCACGGATGTGGATTCCATTCGCTTTGATCTGCTCTTTGAGCGCTTTCTCAATCCCGAGCGTGTCAGCATGCCCGATATCGATATCGACTTTTGCTACAATCGCCGCGATGAGGTGATCGAATACGTTACACGGAAATACGGTTCCGATCACGTCTCGCAGATCATTACCTTCGGAACGCTTGCGGCTCGTGCCGCTATTCGTGACGTAGGGCGCGCTCTGGGCATGTCTTATGCTGAAGTTGATGTGGTCGCACGCGCGATTCCGCAGGAGCTGAACATTACGATCGCGTCGGCACTCCAAATGCCCGATCTGAAGCAACTTTACGAAAATTCTGCCGACATCCGACGCCTCGTGGATACCGCACGGGCGCTGGAGGGAATGCCGCGTAACGTGTCGATTCATGCGGCAGGCGTGGTGATTACGGACAAGCCGATCTATTCCTACGTGCCGCTTGCGATGAGCAACGGAACCGTCGTAACGCAGTTCGATATGGATACCGTGGCGAAGCTGGGCTTGCTGAAATTTGATTTCCTTGCCCTGCGCTATCTGACCATCATTCACGACGCCGAGCAGATGATTCGCGAATCGACTCCCGATTTTGATATGGAAAAGCTTCCGCTGGACGACGCACCGACCTACGAGCTGATCTCTTCGGGCAAAACTGCAGGGGTGTTCCAGCTGGAGTCTGGAGGCATGCGCCAGATGCTGCAAAATCTGCAGCCCGAATCACTGGACGATATCATTGCGGCAATTGCACTCTATCGACCGGGGCCGATGGATTCTATTCCGACCTTTATCGAGTGTCGCCATCATCCCGAGCGCGTTACCTACGCAACGCCGCAACTCGAGCCGATTTTGCGATCGACCTACGGGTGCGTGGTCTATCAGGAGCAGGTCATGAGTATTTTCCGCGAGATCGCGGGATACACCTTCGGGCACGCCGACGTTGTGCGTCGTGCCATGTCCAAGAAAAAGGCGGACGTCCTGCTTTCCGAGCGTGAGGCGTTTGTCTCGGGGGCGCAGGAAAGAGATGTGACGCGTGAGGTGGCGGAGCAGCTGTTTGGCGATATGGAGAGCTTTGCAAATTACGCGTTCAACAAATCGCACGCGGCGGCTTACGCGCTGATATCCTACCGCACGGCGTATCTGAAATGTCACTATCCGCAACAGTATTTCTCCGCACTGCTGACCAGCGTTCTTGGCTCACAGACCAAGGTTGCCGAATATATCGCCGAAGCATCCACGCGCGGTATCCGCGTTCTGCCGCCCGATATCAACGAGAGCCGCATGTATTTTTCTACCGACGGCGACGATATCCGCTTTGGTCTTTTGGCGCTGAAAAACATCGGCGTACAGTTTTTACAGCAGATTTTAGAGGAGCGTCGCCGCGGAAATTTTATTTCCTTTGAAGATTTTATCAATCGTATGCCCGCAGGAGAGCTGAACCGCCGCATGGTGGAGTCTCTGATCAAGGGTGGAGCATTTGATCGCCTTGGTGTGTATCGTTCTCGTCTGCTTGCTGTGTACGATATGATGATCGAGCGGGCTACGGAGAAGGGAAGAAACAACCTTGAAGGACAGCTCGATATGTTTTCTGCACCGGGGCTTGCTCCGACCGACGCCCCCGCGGTTGAATATCCCGACATCCCCGAGTTGGGCGTGCGGGAAAAGCTGATGATGGAAAAGGAAGCGGCCGGAATGTATTTTTCGGGCAATATGCTGGACGAATATACCAAGCATCTGGCATTGCTGGAGACGCAGGAGATCGCAGACATCGTCGGCGAGGATGCCGAACTCACCGAGCGGGCGTACGTCAAGATTGCGGGAATGATCACCTCTGTGACCACGAAAAACACCAAAAACGGCGACCGTATGGCGTTTTTTACGGTGGAGGACCGCATGGGGGAGATCGAATGCGTGGTATTTGCACGGCAGTTTGCCGAGCTGTCGCATCTGATTCGCCGTGACAGTGGGGTGTATGTCGGAGGCAATATCTCCTTGCGCGAGGACGAGGCGCCGAAAATTTTAGTGCACCGTATGGAGGAGCTGGTGGAAAATAACCGCTTCCGCGAGGAGGATGTCGTTCCAATGGATCGCCGTCGGGAGGAGCACGGAACGGTGACGCCGCAAAAAGCTGCCGTTGCACCGTCGCCGATCGCTGTAGCGAATGCAAAGCGCCTGTTTTTGCGTGTTCCCGACGGAAAGGGACGAGCATTTTGCAAGGCGCACAATCTCGCTCTGCTGTTTGAGGGGGAGTTTCCCGTGTTCTTCTACTACGCCGACGAAAAGCGCTACGAAACGTCTCCCATGGGTGTGTTTTTGAGCGATTACGTGCTTCGTGAGTTCAAATCGCTTCTGGGCGATGAAAATGTCATTTTGAAATAACGGGGCAAGACGATGATAAAATTTGTATTTTTGGATCTAGATGATACGATTCTCGATTTTCATCGTTCGGAGGCGAACGCCATTCGCAGAACCCTGCGGGCACTGTCCGGGCAAGAGCCGAGTGACGCGACCGTCAAGCGCTATAGCGAGATCAACGACGCACAATGGAAGCGGTTGGAGCTTGGCGAGCTGACGGCAGAGGAGGTGAAGCTGGTTCGCTTCGCATTGCTGTTCCGTGAGCTTGGATGGGAACTCTCTCCCACAGCGGCGCGGGATACCTATGAGGAGTTTTTGAGTGAGGGACATGACGTGTTTGACGGTGCAATGGCGTTTTTGGAGCGGCTTTCCGAACGGTATCCCCTGTATCTTGCCTCCAACGGTGCGCCGATGATGCAACGCCGTCGTATTGCAGATGCAGGCATCGACTGCTTTTTTCGGGAGATCTTTATTTCGGGAGAGCTGGGGGCGGTGAAGCCGCAACGGGCGTTTTTTGATGCCTGCTTTGCGCGCATTCCGCAATTCGCACCACAGGAGGGTATCATTCTCGGCGACAGCTTGACCTCGGACATTCAGGGCGGACGCGACGCGGGGATGCATACCTGCCGCTTCAATCCGCAAAGAATACCCGGATGCGCGGATATCGTGCCCGAGTTTGAAATTGCACACTACGATGCGTTTTTTGAGATTTTGGACTCTTTGCAACATTGAAAAAATGGTTTCGCAACCGTCGGTTGACAAATTTTCAAGTCTGCTTGCTTGCACAGCGGTGTGATTTTTGCTATACTTGACACAAGATCGGATGCAACGCGCATCTACTTCAATCACAAGGAGGAGTACATATGATTCTGGCGGATAAGATTATCATGTTGAGAAAAAAGAAGGGATGGTCGCAGGAGGAGCTTGCCGAGCAGTTGGATGTGTCCCGACAGTCGGTTTCCAAATGGGAGGGAAATCTATCCAATCCCGATCTGGACAAAATCATTGCAATGAGCGAATTATTCGGCGTGAGCACTGATTATTTGCTCAAGGACGAGTTTGGCGACGAGCAGGACGAGGGCTTTACGGAGACCGATGCGGAGGGACCCGAAACCGAGCACATCCGCTTTGATCCCGTTCGCACGGTCGCACGTGAGGAGGCGGAACGATATTTGGGTGAGGTTGAGAAAATGTCGTGGTGGATCGCGACGGGTGTGCTGCTGTGCATTCTTTCCCCCGCAACGCTGATTTTACTTTGCGGCTTTGCGGCTATCGGTTGGATGGATTCGAATCTTGCTGTAGGGCTTGGCTTGCTTGCCCTGTTCGTGTTGGTTGCCATAGCGATTATGCTGTTCATTCCGTCGGGGATACGACTTTCTAAATTTGAGTATTTGAAAACAGAGGCATTCACGCTGGACCGTTCCACGCAGCAATCGGTGCGCGAGAGTAAATCTCAATACGAAAAAACGTACATTCTGCTTTTGACAGCGGGGGTGATTCTGTGTGTGCTTGGAGCGGCACAGCTAGTCGTGCTGGCAAGTCTGCTTCAAAGCGAGCTCTATACGGTTGCCTCTGTGTCCCTCCTGCTGGTGTTCGTGTCTGTCGGCGTATTTCTGATGGTTCGTTCCGGCAATATTTACGAGGCTTATCAGAAACTTTTGCAGGAGGGCGAGTATGAGCGACGCGAAAATGCAAAAAAATCGGACTTTTTTTCGACGATTTATTGGTGCGCGGCACTCGCGATCTATCTTGGTACATCGTTCCTGACGGATGCGTGGCATCTGACTTGGATTATCTGGCCCGTGGTCGCGGTGCTGTCGCCGATCATCGATATGCTGGATCGAAAATTTGTAAGAAAATAAGAAAAGTGGCGCAGATCAAATGGGTGATCGGTTGGAGATGAATCAATTGGCGAAGCGGTTTCATTTGAGCCATACGAGATTGATCAGGAATTTTCATCGGCATCTTGGAACGACACCCGTTCATTTTTTGACGAAGCTGCGTCTGTGCTATGTAAAGTAACTGCTTCTGGATGGGAATCTGCGGGTCAACGAAATTGCCGAGCGATGCGGATTTTCGGAATCGTATTATTTACCAATCTGTTTCGGCGGCGCATTGGGATGCGTCCGACCTCTTTTCGGGAACAGTATCTGAAATAACAAAGCAGGAGAACCCTCGGATGCGCTTTGCATAAGGGTTCTCCTGTATTTTTTAGTTGAAATAATTTTCTAACAGATATTTTGCGATATGCTCGTCGTTGGTACAGTCCACGACCTCGTCGGCGATCTGCTTGAGCTCGTCCCACGCGTTTTTCATTGCCAGTCCCAGCCCTGCGGCATGGAGCAACTCGGCGTCGTTGGAGCTGTCACCGACAGCAATGGTTTCGTCGTACGACGCACCGACCATGTCAGCCAAACGCCGCAATGCCTTGCCCTTACCCGCGCGGTCGGAGATGATCTCAATGTTGTGTGCGAAGGAGGAGACGATCATCAGCCCGCCCAGTGCTTTTACACGTGCGGAGCACGCTTCGAGATCGGCGTCGTTTTTGAAGAACGCACAGATCATTTCAAGATCGTCACGGTCGTGACAATCTGCAACAAGCCCGTCGATCAGTACGTTCTTTTCGAAGATCATTTCCTGAAATCCGAGACCGACGTTGTGATAGTTCATGCATTCAACAGTGCTTTTTTTTGCCTCGGCGAATGCAGTTTCATCGCGGTGCACGATAGCGAAATGCTCGTAATCTGTCAGAATATCCCACACCGCGCGGCACTTGTCTGCATCAATGAATGCGGTATCGCGAGTATTGCGCTCACGGTCGTAGATCACCGCGCCGTCAGAATAAATAATATAGCGCGCGTGAGGATGGTTGCGGATCACGTTTGGCATTTCGTTCAGAGCACGTCCCGAATTGGGGACGAAGAGCACGCCCTTTTTGACGAGTGCTTCGATTGCTTTGTTGTTTTCCTCGCTGACGTGTTGCTCGGAGTTGAGGAGTGTTCCGTCGAGGTCCAGAGAAATGATTTTGTAGTTTGCCATGGTAAATTCTCTCTTTTGGGTTAAATTTCTTCAATCATGCCGTCATAGGCGATTTTGATATCAATGGGGTAGGTAGCGATCAGGTGCTCGGCGGCACGGTCGCCGATGATCTCGCGCCCGTGGTGGTAGAAGCGCAGGCGGTTTACGTTATGTGAAACGGCGTAGTTGCATACGTCCGTGACGCTGTGGTGTCCCGTTTCCATCAGAAGCAGATCACAGCCGTCGCCGATGAGCGCATCCAACTCGTCGGGGGAGTGGACGTCGCCCGAGCAGACGACGCGCTTGCCGTCAAATTCAAAGAGGAAGGAATAGGCATGCCAGCCGTTCGAACCGTCCTCGCCGAGGTGGCGGTTGTGGAGTGCGGTGATGCGTAGATTTTCGTCCTCGTGCAAACTACCGTCGTGCGTGCACGTTTCGCGCGTTGCAAAGCGCAGATTGTTGTTTTCTTTTGCATTATAGCAGGCAACGGTTTTGATCGCATTAAGAACCTTGAGATCAGGTACGTAGATGTTGAGCGTATTGTTATCAACCAGCTGTGTGTTGTGTCGCCAAATCAGCTTATTAAGGCAGAACAAAAGATTTGCAAATCCGCCGGTGTGATCGATGTGCATGTGCGAGATCAGGATCGCGCGTGTTTTCATCATATCGATGCCCGAGAGATATGCCGCATAGGCGCAATTTTCGCCCGCATCGAGAAAATAATTCTGTCCGTTGATTTCAAAAACGACCGACGTGTGGTGCATGCCTTCCATTGGCTCGGTGCCTGAGCAGGTGCCCAAAAAGTGAATCCTTGCCATAATGCCTCCTATAAACAAAGTGAATTCCGTGCTTGATTATTATATCACGCCGACGCGATTTTGTCAATCGCTTTTATTGTGATTGACAAATCGACAATATTGTGATATAATAGATATATCAACCTTTTGGGAGGATGCTATGGATAGATTTTGCCGTTTTATAAGCGATCATCGCTTACTTTCCGTTGTATTGTTTTCGATCATTGAATGTGCGGCGTACGCATTGATCCTTTGGGAGAATCCGGTATGGCTTGTTGTAGGATGTGTATGTCTCGTTTTTGTGAACGTCCTGTACGTGCAGGTGTGTGCGAACAAGCTGATCGTGTTTGCTAATGCGGAGCTTACGGATGCGTGCGATCCGATGCCTCTGCTGGAGGAATGCAACCGCCAGCTGGCACGGGAAAAGCCGGGGATGCGGTATCAGATGCTGCAAATCGACAAGACCGCGGCGCTTGCCAACATGGGGGATTTTGCGGAAGCGCATGAGATTTTGAGTGGGATGAATATTGACAAATACGCGGGAACGCTGTCGGTACATAAGATGATATATTATCACAATTTTTCGGCAGTTTGTCACATGATGGAGAAGTGGGATGCCGCAGATCTGTATCATCAAAAGGCGGCAATGCTGTATAATGATCTGCGCTCGGCAAAACAGAAAAAGCTTTTGAATTGGTCGCTTTTGTCGGCGGAGTGGGAGATGCATTACAGACACGGTGACTATGCCCGCGCGCTGACGGTTCTGGATCAGATGCAGCCGGAGACCCTTTTGCAGAAGGTGGATCATGCATGGGGATACGGAAACGTGTATGCCGCAATGGGAGATCTTGATAGAGCTTTGAAAAATTTGCAATACGTTGCCGATTATCCAAGACTTTATACGGGGAGACGCGCCAAGGAGCTGCTCGCGGAGCTTTTAAATGTAAACAAATAGTAAATGTTTACGTTTTGTAGTTTGCAGAGAGTGATCGATATGCTATCATTGAATCATCTTCAGAAAAGGAGCTTGAATATGAAACGATTGATTTGCTTGCTGTTGTCCTTGATTTGTATATTACCGCTTGCTGCCTGTCAACAGCCTGCACAGCGCGAGGATAGAGGGGACACAGGAACAACTGCGGAAGCTCCGACAGAAGCTCCGACGGAATCCCAAACGCCTCCCGCGGATACCTCCACCGACGATTCTTCACAAAACGAAGATCCCTCGGAAGCCATAACCGAGGAGGAATGGCGGGCGCTGTTTGCTCTTGAAAACGTTAAGGTCAGGCACATTTTCTCCGACGGGGAAGTGGACGAGTATCTGATTGACGGCGAATATGCATCATGGATCACCGAAGGTGAGACGCAGTATATGAATGCCTCGGCGTTGATCGGCGCCTTTGATTTCTCGGAGGATTATGCAAGCTTCGCCTGCGAATCCGAGGGGGTATACGTTGCTCAGAAATTGATAAGGCAGGATAGGAACGACATTGCTACGCTGACCTTCGAGAACGTAACAGTCGAGCTGTCCGAGGGGCGCATTTACGCGATCTCCTTCGTGTGGAGCATGGAGATGAATGAGGAGGTGCATCCCTCTTACGAAGATATCTTCCTTTTCTCGGATTGGGGCGAGGTGACGGTCGAAATGCCCGATATGACGTTGCGCACAGAGGATTATCACGCCGCGCTTGCCGCGGAGCGGTTTGAAAATTTCACGATGGATGAAGAGACCACGCAAATGTCACCGCAGATGGGAATGATGCTTGTGGGATTGTATCAGTTTGACGGTTCGATTTATTCCGTAAAAACACAACGCTATGATTTGATGGACTTTAACGGAGTGAACGAAACGTTCGACGGAGGAGAGCAAGAGGGAATTTGCTTGACGTATCTGCACGACGTGCTGGCGATCCTTTCCGAGATCGACCCTGCGCAGGCGTCATACGATGCTTTCCTTGAGGCTTATACCTATGACGGCTCCGTTACGGTAAGTCGCCTTGACGGTAAGCTGCTTCTTGCCGAGGGGATAAGCTTTATGATTGAGGACGGATATCTGACACAGGTATTTTTCTCGGCAAAAACGTATTTATCCGCAGAGGATGAAACGCCCGCCGAGGAATATTCGTATCAAGCGACCCTGCGCGATTACGGTACGACGGTCATTGCGGGGGATACGGAGTGAAAATGATTTGGGGAAGCCACCTGAAAGCGGCTTCCCCAAAAATATTTTATTTCATCAATAATTCTCAGCATGAACCTCGAAATAGCTCTGCGGATGTGCGCAGGTGGGGCAGACGTCGGGCGCTTTGGTGCCAACGACGAGATGTCCGCAGTTGCGGCACTCCCAAACCTTGACCTCGCTCTTTTCAAAGACAGCAGCGGTCTCTACGTTCTTGAGGAGTGCGCGGTATCTTTCCTCGTGATGCTTTTCGATTGCCGCGACCAGACGGAATTTTGCAGCCAATTCCGGGAAGCCCTCGGCCTCAGCGGTCTTTGCGAAGCCGTCGTACATATCGGTCCACTCGTAGTTCTCGCCCTCGGCAGCTGCACCGAGATTGTGTGCGGTGTCACCCAAGCCGTTCAGCTCCTTGAACCACATCTTTGCATGCTCTTTTTCGTTGTCGGCGGTCTTGAGGAAGAGTGCTGCGATCTGCTCGTAGCCCTCTTTCTTTGCAACCGATGCAAAGTAGGTGTACTTATTTCTTGCCTGGGACTCACCTGCAAAGGCTGCCTCCAGATTCTTTTCGGTCTGGGTTCCCGCATACTTGTTTGCCTTGGGAGTTTCCACAATCTCCTCCAGCTTTTTACCTTTCAAGCCGCACCTGGGGCAAACGGGCTCAACGCCCTCGGCAACCTCAAAAACCTCTCCACACATCAGACATCTGTACTTTTTCATAATTTTGTTCTCCTTTTTTATTGATTTGTTTTTTATTGTTCGATTTTTCGGTGACATTCCCGACAAAGACCGTAAAAATTGATCTCCTGCTGCTCGACCGTAAAAGCGTCGCTTACGGGGAGGGGCAGCTTTTGTGTTGCGGGAAGATCGATGATTGCATCGCATCTGCGGCAAACGAAGTGGTAGTGCCCGTCAACATTCCCGTCATATCTTGCCACCTCGTCGGGGAAGAAGAGCTTGACAGCCCGGCCTTCTTCGGCAAGGACCGAAAGATTGCGGAACACCGTTGCTCTTCCGATGGAAGGGCATTCGGCGCGGAGCTTTTCGTAAACCTCCTCCGCCGTTGGATGATAGAGAGACATCAGTGCCATGTAAACCGTCTCCCGTTGCTTTGTTGATCGGCGTTTCATTTCTTGCTCCTTATTGAGATTTGATCTCAATAAAATTATAGCATATTCATCGCTGATTGTCAATAGGTTTTGCAAAAAAATTTCTACAAAAATCCCCGCCGATGGCAAACGCCTTCGGCGGGGTGAAAATGATTTACAGTTCTTCGTCATCATATCCGCCAAGGCTGGCAGACAGGATATCCTCGGAAGTAAGGAGAACAATGTCAACGGTTGCTGTTTCGTATGATTTTTTCATGGATTTTCCTCCTTCTATCATTCGCTTCAATCAAATTTCCTTTGCAGAATAAGCCATCATCACGCGGAGAACGTTGGAGAGGGTATCATTCTCGTCGTCATTGATGTTTTTGGAAGCAAACAGAGAAACGCTGTAATAATTGGTGTTGCTGATGACGTTTCCTTCTGCATCATATAGCGCTGCGGAGAAGAACTGCTCCCAATCTGATGCATCGATATCAAATTCGGCAACGTAAATACCGTTTTCAACATTCATCTCGCTTATCTTTAAGGAAGCGAATACATCGTCGGTTCCGTAATACTTCAGAACCAGAACCGTATCGGTGCTCGTATTTTTGGAGACGCGGTAAACGAGTCTGACGGTGTCACCGATACGAACGCCGCGTCTTATAAAGGTAGCAGTTGCATTTTCCAGTGTATCGGTTGCAATTGATTCTTCGGTATATGCACCGGACAGTCGCTCAAAGCGGTAAACGGTTTCCTCGCTGCTGCATTCCACGCCTGCGATCGTTGCCTTCAGAACGATTGTAAAGTCGTCCGCGACAGAGCTGACAGCGACTTGATAGACAAAGGTGTAAACACCGTTTTCCTCGGTGTATGCGGTGATCTTTTCACCGTTGATCTCCAGCCATGCGGTGTCATAAAGATCCCAATCGGCGCTGATACGCACGGTCAGTGTTGCATTTTTGTCGATCGAACCGACCGTTTCCATTTCACTCTCAATATTCAAAGAGGGAACAATATATCCCGGCTCGATATCCTTCGTTCCGAAGTATGCAAGGATTTTTGCGGCACCGCAAACCGTGCAAATATCATAGATTGAGGAGCTGTCCTCGGCAATGATTTCGTTGCCGGAAAGGGTGTGGTGTGCTTCGATTACGTAGTAACCGTTGGACTCACCGCAAGCACAGACAAGCTTTGCAATACCGTTGGTCGTGCAGGTTGCCGGCTTTACGATGGCTTCTTCAAAATTGTGATTGGTTGCATCGTACTCGGTTCCTTCTTCGGAATAAGTGTAACCGCAAGTTTCGCAGGTGTAAATGGTCTTTTCATAGGTGGTGCAGGTTGCGGGAGTGGTTTGCGACTTGTAGGAGCAGTTTGCAGATTCCTTCTCGCCACAAACGGAGCAGACATGCGTATGCGTGCCGTCGTTGTTGGAAGTGTAATCACCGTAAGAGTGACC
>JAFTPJ010000144.1 GCA_017463405.1 Clostridia bacterium | reverse complement strand
TGCACCAAGCCGCCGCCCAGCACGCGGTCCAACTCGTGCAGTCCCGTGTTTTGCCGCATATAAGTGGGGATTTCCAGATCATTGAATCCGACCGCCGTATTGTCACCCGACGAGGGGATCATGCTCACGCGCTTCGGCGTTGCCGTAGCGGTAGGCGCGATCTGCTCCACATCCTCTACAAAGGAATTCCAAGCGCCGCACCCGGGGCATTTGCCCATCCATTTTGCGGTTTTGTATTCACATTCCGAGCAGACGTAAAATGTTTTTAAGCCTTTCATACTGTTTGTGCCTTTCTGCGTATTACCCTTATTATACCGCAAAAGGAGACACTTTGCAAGTCCTTTTTAACTTTCTGTTACGGGAATTTCGCTTTGCATAAGGGCGAGAAAGACGGTAAAGGCGAGCATGCGCTGATATTCCGTGTCGGCCAGCCGCTCTGCTTCCTCGGGCGTGGAGAGAAATCCGCATTCGATCAGCACTGCAGGCGTTTGCAGGTGATGGAGCAGATAGATGCTGCTGCCAGCCGCCTTGACCTGACGGTCGTTTTCGGGCTGTAAGAGGCTCCGCGCGGTGCTTTGAATCTGCTGTGCGATTTCAAACGAGCTTTTATTGTTGGGAGAGTACCACACCTGTAAGCCTCGGCAGGTGGGGAGCGGATACGTGTTCATGTGGATGCTGACGAATACGCTGTTGGGAGTCTCCTCGGCGATTTTTTTGCGCGCGGCAAGGTCGAGCGCTTTTTTTCTGCCGTGGTAGTCGACGGTACGGTCGTAGAGCAGGGTATCGGTATCTCGCGTCATAATCACCTCCACGCCGTTGGCGACCAAGAGATCGCGCAACAGCAGGGTCAGCTGTAGATTGATATCCTTTTCCACAAGTCCCGATGCACTTACGGCACCGCCATCCTCACCGCCGTGACCCGCATCGAGAACGACGCATCGGATGGGGGAGACAGCTTCGGATTGCTGTGCGGCTTGCGATGGGGAATTGTATTTTTGCGCCAGATAGGTAAAAGATGCGGCAATCATCGCAAAGATCAAAAGAAAAATCAGAATACGTCCGATAAAAGGGAGTCTTTCAGTATTCATGGGAAAATCCTTTCCGCTTTTTTCTATTTAATATGCATAAAAAATGCAGAATATTCATTTTTATTGTTGACTTTTTTAAATTTTGATGTATAATATATATGATGGGTTATTATGCGATATCGGATCGTGAAATGACGAAAAACGGTATCGCAAGGCAAAAGAAAGGATCACAGTGACATATGGCAGCAATGACGAGAAAAGAAGCCAGAACCGAGGCGTTTCACCTGCTTTTTGAAACGGAATTTCGCACCGACGCAGAGCCGAATGCGATTTACGCGCTTTCCGAGGAGAATCGGGAGATTGCGGACAACAAATACATCCGCACGGTCTATTTCGGCGTGCGTGAGCATCTGGAGGAGATCGATGCCCTGATCGCAAAGCACTCTAACGGATGGAGGCCGAGCAGAATCACGCCCGTTTCCAGAAGTGCGATGCGTCTTTGCATCTATGAAATGAAATACATGGACGATATTCCGTCAGCGGTATCGCTGAATGAGGCAATCGAGCTGGTGAAGACATTTGACGATCATAAAATGAAGGGCTTTGTCAACGGTGTGCTCAACGGCGTTAAAAATGAACTTGAGGCGGAGATATGACGGATTGCTTTGTCGGAATCGACACCAGCAATTACACTACGTCGGCGGCGCTTTGCACGGCTGACGGTCGGGTGATCGCCAATATCAAGGCGCCGCTTCCCGTAAAAGAGGGGGAGTGCGGCTTGCGGCAAAGCGATGCGGTGTTTGCTCATGTGAAAAATCTGCCTGACGTGATGGCACAGCTGCGTGAAGCGCTTGCGGAAAAGCGTGTGCTTGCCGTCGGGTGCTCGGTGCGACCGAGAGACGCCGAGGGCTCGTACATGCCATGCTTCCTTGTAGGAAAAGCAGCGGCGGAAGCGATGGCGGCACCACTCGGTGTTCCCGTGATTGATTTTTCGCACCAGAACGGGCACATTATGGCGGCGGCGTATTCCTGTGGAGCGATGGATCGTCTTCTGACCACCGATTTCGCCGCTTTCCACGTCTCTGGCGGCACCACCGAGGTATTGCATATCAAACCCCAAGCGCTCGGATTTTCCGTCACACTTGTCGGTGAAACGAAGGATCTCAATGCAGGACAGGCCATCGATCGCATCGGCGTTATGATGGGATTAAAATTCCCGTGCGGCAAGGAGCTCGAAGCACTGGCCGCGCAAAATACAAGAATGATTCCCAAGCCGCGTATCTGTGTGCAAAACGGGTGTTGTAATCTTTCGGGACTTCAGAATCTGGCGGAAAAGCTCTTGCGTGAAACAGAGGATCGTGCCGCGGTTGCGGCGTACGTGTTGTCGTTCCTCGGGGAAACCTTGCGCGCGATGACCGTCCAGTTGGATGAAAAATATCCGTGCCTGCCTGTGGTCTATGCGGGCGGCGTTATGAGTAACCGCTATCTGCAAGGTGTGCTTTCCCAAAGAACCGATACGTATTTTGCGGAGCCGCTGTTCTCGGCGGATAACGCCGCAGGTATTGCATTGCTGTGCAGACAACGGTATTTAATTGATCAATACAATCAATAAGAAAGGGGGGATTTCGCATGGCAGAAAAGGGATTTCTTTCCGTAACACAGATAAATGAATATTTGAAAATGCTACTCGACAGCGACCGTGTTCTGTCAAACGTATTTGTACGCGGTGAAATCTCCAATTTCAAAATCTATT
>JAFTPJ010000143.1 GCA_017463405.1 Clostridia bacterium | reverse complement strand
CCTGCGGTCCAAGCAGGGGAGCTTGATTCTACGTGGGGAGTCAAACTGGTTGTACTGTCTTCCGAGGACGTTCGTGAGGCATTTGATTGTAAGTATCACCACTTCATTCAGGGAGCGATCGCACACGAGGGGCGAATCTACTCCACCGAGGGCTTTACCAATAGCGAGGTCAACCGCCCGGCGATCCGCGTGATCAATCCCGGGGCGCGCTGCGAGGAGCTTTACGTCGACCTGATGGCAATGGGCTACAATGAGGAGCCGGAGATGATCGATTTTTACGAGGGCGAGTGCTACTACAGCGACGTGCATGGGAATTTATATGTGTTGGAGTTTGAATGATTGCGAGAGGCCGCGGTATTGACGAGACCAAGGTGAAACGTTCACGCACAAAACGGGGTGAGCCAAATGCAAAAATGCATTTGACTCACCCTCTTTTTTCATTTATACGGTGGCGTTTTCAAAAGGCATCTCTCAAAATCACATTTTTTTCAAATCCAGCGTTCGTAGAAATTCATCTGTCAGGAGTGTCTCGGGCGCAACACCACGCAATTGCAAAGGCTCGTTCTGATCGGTGATGCGGTCAAAGACCATGTTGCGCAAGACCGAGAGGAGCGATGGCTCGATCCAGTAGGAAAAACGCGTGTCGGGATGCTTCTTTTCATATTGCTTCAGTCGCAGATACAGATCCAAGCCGTCCGATGCGTCGTGCCAAAGGTCGCAGAAAACGTAGTCAAAGCCTTCATGCGGCATTTTTTCTTCCATATAAGCAAAAGCGTCCGCCTGTACGACGGTCAGCTTGTCGCCGTGCGGGAACTGTGGCAGAATATATTTCTTGAACAGCGCAATCACCTCGGCGTCACGCTCCACCACGACCAGCGACTTCACGTCCGCCTTTTCGGTTATGTGAAACGCATAGTATCCAAGCCCCAGCCCAAGCGTCAGCACGCGTCCGTGACTTTCGCGAATCGGCTCGCGCATCGTTTCTATCTCGTTCGGCGTCACGGTCATCCATTCGATCCCGTTTTCCAGCACGGCGGGGAAGGAAAACTCCTCGTCGAAGTATCCGATCTGCGGAATCTCGCGAAAATCTTTTGTCAGTACGGGATGGTTGCACACGAACGGCTCGTAGGGAACGTAGGAATGCATGCAAAGCTCCCATTTTCCGTGCTTGATTTCGGGAATGTGAATCGTTTTCGCATACGCATCCTCGCGGTAAGTAGCGGAATCGAGCCGCCGAAGCCCGGGAATAAAATAGCGTTGCTCCAGCAGTCGGTGTCCGCGCTCCTCGGCGGTATCCAGACCGCAGGCGGCACAAAGGAGTGTGCGGAATGCCTCGTCCGCGCTCACGTCGCAATCGCGCGCAAGCTCATCCACCATTTCTTTCGTCAGAAATCGTGGATGGTTGTTGATATATTCACTTAAGATGCGCACAATGATGCGGTTTTCTTTTATCGTTTCTTGCAATTGTTGCATGGAAATCATGTAGCACCTCCACGGAAAGCTACCATTATTATACACCATTTTTCCGCTTTCTGCAAGGATTTTTCATAAGTTTTTGAATTTGCATAAAATCGTTGACAAGCTTTTGAAAGTATGCTATAATTTTTCTATCCTATATTGAGGGAGGTGCTTTTTATGGCAGAAATGAAGAATTATCCGATTACGTTCTGGTGGGGCGTGCCGCAAAAATTTATCCGTCACGCCGACGGAACGCTTGCTGTTGAGCGCTTCGAGGAAATGCGCGAGGCGGGATTTAATTTGATCGATGTGAACGACCACGGATACGAAACCAATTGCGAGGTGCTTGCCGCGTGCGAGCGACTCGGACTTCGCGTGACGCTGCACGATCACCGCATTAACAAGGCTGTTACGGATGCTGAAAATCGCGAGAAATTGCTCGCCGAGGTCGTCCGCGATTACGGCGCGTATCCTGCGCTTCACGGATATTACGTTTTCGACGAACCGCACAGCAGTGAGTTTGCCGCCCTTGCCGATATACGTAGGATTCTCTCCGAGTTGGATCCCGCACATGAGTCGTACATCAATTTGTACCCCAATTATGCGGGTGCGGCGGGATTGGGAAATCCGACCTATTACGAGCATGTCGATCAGTTTTTGCATGACGTGAAGCCCGAAATTCTCAGCTACGACCATTACAGCTTCCACAAGGACGAAGAGCCGATGGACGTGTATTTTGCAAACGAAAGAGACCGCATGATCTATCAGGCGGCATTCAGGCGCAACGACCGTCCCGGATTTTTCGATAATATCGAGGACGTCCGCACGGCTTGCTTGCGCGCCGGTACGCCGTTTATGGTGATCGTGCTTCTGGTCGAGCACGGTGGATATCGCAATCTGACCGAGGCGGAGATCCGCTGGGAGGTCTTCCAGTCGCTCGCCTACGGATCCGCGCGCCTCTCTTACTTTACCTACTGGTTCCCCGGCTCCTATGAAAATGAGAACGAGCCGGATATATGGAAGTGCGGAAACGCGATGCTTAACTATGACGGTACGCGCAATGAGCACTACGATATGGTACAGCGTGTCAACCGCGAATTGAGCGCAGTCGGCAACATTCTTATGGGGCGCACGAGTGAGGCGGTATTCCATTTCGGCGAAGAGCCGGACAAAAAGATTACCCTGTGGCAAGGGATGTACGGCGCGATCACCGGGATGAATGCGAATACTATGACCGCAGGCTTCTTTGCAGGAAATCTTGTGTTGCTTGCCAATAAAGATTACGTTAACTCCACAGACGTGTCCTTTGCGGTGACAGAGGGAAAGCGCGTGATGCATTACGGTAAAGCGCGCGGCATATGGGAAGAATTGACTCCCGCCAATGGATGTTTTTCCATGACGCTTGCCGCAGGTGACGGTGAATTGATTCGAATTGTTTGATTTTTGAAAATGATTGATTGCGAATAAAAGGAGAAAAAACAATGGACATCAGTAAAATCGATAAAAATTTAAAGGTTGAAACCAGCCTTCAGGAGTCCGACATTGCGTTTTACGACGTGAGATGCGCGCCGTTCAAGCTCTACGGCTTGTACAACGCCGAAACAGAGCCGCAATTCAAGCGTCTGCCCGACGATGTCGCCAAAAATACGAGCGAAGGGGTCGCGTATCTCGCTTTGAACACTGCGGGCGGTCGCGTGCGCTTTGCGACCGATTCTCGCTATATCGCCATCAAGGCGGAAATGCCGTATCTCTCTCATATGCCGCACTGCGCGATGACGGGTTCTTCCGGCTTTGATCTGTATATGATCGATCCCATGACCGATTCGAGCCGCTTTATCAAGAGCTTCATTCCACCGGTGGGAGGGAAGGACGGATTTGAGTCGATCATCTATCTGCCCGATAACAAGATGCGCTATTTCCACATCAATTTCCCGACCTACAGCCCCGTGACCAATCTTTACATCGGTGTGCAGGAAACGGCGACCGTTGCGGAGGGACTGAAATACCGTCCGCTCGATCCCATCGTGTATTACGGCAGCTCGATCACACAGGGCGGATGCGCGATGCGTCCCGGCAACATATATCAGGAGATCGTCAGCCGCCGCATGAATATGGACTACGTCGACCTCGGATTTTCCGGGAACGGCAAGGGCGAGGATGTCATCGTCGATTATATGGCGAATATGAAGATGTCGGCGTTTGTTTCGGACTACGACCATAACGCGCCGAACGTTGAGCATTTACGCAATACGCATTGCAAGCTCTATCAAAAGATTCGCGAAAAGAACCCCGACATTCCGTACATCATGCTCTCAAAGCCCGATTATCTCGGCAACAGCAATTGGTTGCCCGAGAATAACGCGCGCCGCGATATCATCATCGATACCTTCCGCTACGCAAGAGCGCAGGGCGATAAAAACGTCTACTTTATTGACGGCGAAAGTCTGTTCCGCGGTCCGTACTTCAATCTCTGCACCGTGGACGGCTGTCATCCCACCGACGTCGGCTTTGCCTTGATGGCGGATGCGGTTGAGCACGAGCTGCGCGTCGCATTTACGCAGAAGTGTCTGTGATTGTAGACAAAGCGACCGACTTTCGTCAGTTTGCCAAAAGTTTTGGTCAAGCTTTTTCAAAAGCTTGCGCAGTCAAGGGCGCGTAGCCCTTGTCGCGCGTTGCAACGCGCGAAATTCTTTTTACGGCGTTTTTCTTTTTGTTAGCTTTTTCTTTTGCGCCTATATGGTCAAAAGAAAAAGCGACTAAAAAGTTTGTGCATTGCTACAAACTGTATGCTTTTAATCAGCAAAGAGTTCTATTACGGAGGTATTTTTTATGAAAGCAAAAATCGGATTGATCCAAGTGGTCCAGCGCGCGGAGGATGACTACGCGGCGCGCACACAAATGATGCTCGATCTGGCGCAGGAATGCTTGAAGGAGGGGGCAGATCTCGTCTTTTTCCCCGAGGCGTTTCAGCATGAGCCCGACCGTACGATCATTTATCGCAGCGACGAGCTGCGCGCACGCAATACAGAATGGAAAGAGCGTTGTGCGGCGCTTGCGAAGAAATACCACGCTTATATTGTTCCGTGGGATTATGAGCAGGCAGACGATGGGCGTGTTTACAATTGCTCCTATATCCTTGACCGTAACGGCGAGGAGGTCGGACGCTATCACAAGGTACATCTGACACACGGAGAGCAGACGAAGGGAATCGCGTACGGTGAGGATTTTCCCGTGTTCGATCTGGATATCGGCAAGGTAGGCATCATGATTTGCTTCGATAACTATTTTCCCGAATCCGCAAGGATTTTAGGCAACCGTGGGGCACAGCTGGTGCTGTATCCGCTCTACGGTGATACCTTGCAGCCGCAATGGGAGTTGAAAATGCGCGCCCGTGCGGTGGATAACAGCATGTACGTCGCAAGCTGTGCGATCAGCAGCAGTCCGCGTGCCTATACGGGGATCGTCTCGCCTGACGGTACGGTCCTGCACCGTTTTGACGGTCAGCCGAACCATATGACGGTGGCAATCGACATGGATAAAACTGTCGATACACACACCTCCGGCATTCCCGCATACACCGAAAACCTGCGCCGCTATCTCGACCGCTGTCATCGTCCCGACACCTACGCAGGGCTGTACGAGCAGCCGCCCGTGTACGACTGGGAGACCGTCTTTTACGGTAACGTCCCGTACGTTGAAACCCGCGAGGAGTATGAAAAGAAAAAATAACATATAGGGGAGGGAACAATGCAATATCTGAACCGCTTTACACTGGCAAGCGCCGACGCGGAGGACGGCTATGTTCTCTCCTCCGCACAAAAAATGACGATGTCCTGCTATTCGGGCAACGTCTATCCGTTCAAGGTTTTTCCGCAAAAGGGATTGGAGCGATTGGATTTTGCACCCATCACTGTTTTGTATGGTGGCAACGGGTCTGGAAAGTCGACACTGCTTAACATCATTGCCGAAAAGCTCAAGCTCCGCCGCACTTCGCCCGCCAATCTGACGCCGTATTACGAGGACTATCTCGCGCGTTGCGACTGTGAATTGACCTTTGGGCGTCGCGTTCCCGACGGGAGCGCGATCATCACGAGCGACGACGTCTTTGATTTTCTTCTGGACGTTCGCGCGATCAACGAGGGCGTGGACCGACGCCGCGAGGAGCTGTTCGAGGAATATGTGGAGGCAAAAACTTACTACGACCGTCACGGCGAGTCCTTCCGCTTGCGATCCTTGGAGGATTACGAGGCGCTGAAACGCCACAACGAGGCGAAAGGACGCACCAAAAGCAAGTACACCCGTCGCAGGCTCCCCGACAATCTTTCAGGGAAGTCGAACGGAGAGAGTGCGTTTGCGTATTTTACACAGCAGATCCGTGAGGATGCCCTGTATTTGCTCGACGAGCCCGAGAACAGCCTGTCCGCCACCTTGCAGACCGAGCTGGCGCGCTTTATCGAGGATTCGGTTCGCTTTTACCGGTGCCAGTTCATCATTTCCTCGCATTCGCCGTTTTTGTTGTCGCTGACGGGAGCGCGGGTGTACGATCTCGACGCCGTTCCCGCCCGCGTG
>JAFTPJ010000142.1 GCA_017463405.1 Clostridia bacterium | reverse complement strand
CCGCCTTTGCGTTGGCGCTTATCTTATCCATGCGCAATGGTAACGTTTTGATGCCTCTTTCAATCAAAAAGCAATCAAAAGGCGAAAGAGCCGCGCCGATGGTCTTATAAACGTATGCGATCTTTTCCGCAAGCTCGGGACTCTTTACTACCGCAAAGCCCGACAGCGTATCGTTGTGTCCGCCAAGGTACTTGGTTCCGCTGTGTATCACGACATCGGCTCCCAAGTCAAGCGGGTTCTGATAATACGGTGTCAAGAAGGTGTTATCCACGATCAAAAGCAGACCGTATCTGTGTGCGATCTCCGCAAGTGCCGCGATATCCGAAACCTACATCAGCGGATTGGTCGGTGTTTCCGCGTAAATTGCTTTTGTATGTTCTCCAATCAGTGATTCTACTGTTTTGAGGTCACCCGTGTTTACGAAATCGAACCTCATGCCCTCCGCTGTATTGACGTTGCGGAAGAGTCTGAGACTGCCGCCGTAGAGATCATCAGAGGCAATAATGTGATCGGAAGAAGCAAACAGCTTCATTACTGTTGAGATTGCCGCCATACCGGAGGAAAACGCGAATGCAGTCGTTCCCCTCTCCAATGCCGCAACCGTATTTTCCAAATGCACTCTCGTAGGATTGGAGAGTCGGGAATAACTGTACTCGGAGTTCTCTTCGAGTCCGCCGTGAACAAATGTTGCCGATTGATAGATCGGTGTCGCAATGGCTCCGTAGCCGTTTTCTTTATTGTTATTTGCATGTAAACACAGCGTATCAAATTCCATTTTCATTACCTCAGCAAAATCAATTAACTACCTTTGAAGTATGTAAATATTATACTACTAAGTCCGCCGTTTGTCCAATACATGCTACATATACCGAGATATAGATTGAACCTATAAATAAAACGATACCGCACTATTCACACAGGAATGTACGGTATCGTTTTTACACATCATCGGGCCTATGATATTCAGCCAAATATTGTTTGATCTCATCAATATAAAGCGCTCCCATACGGCTAAGCGGCATATTTTTCTTCGCAATATAACCGATCTCCATTTTGTCGTTGATATCCGAATCCTCATATCCGAACGGAACCGCAATATAATCGCTGCCATTCAGTTCCTCACAAATGATGCCCGAGCAAAGGGTATATCCGTTCAGTCCTATCATCAGATTCAGCATCGTCGCGCGATCGCTCGCTTTGATCGTTCTTGCATATTCGTTGGTGCTGAGTATTTCTTCGGCAAAATAGAAGGAGCTGTTATCTCCTTGCTCAAAGGATAGGCAAGGATATTCGTTAAGTTGTTCAAAGCAAATAGACTCGCATTTTGCCAATGGGTGTCCCTTCCAAAGATATACGTATGCCTCGCAAGCGGTCAACTCGTGGAATTCAAGATCTTTCGTATGTAACAGCTTTCTGATCGCCATGCGATTGAAATTGCTCAGGTATATAATTCCGATCTCGCTTTTACCTGTGCTGACATCTTCGATGATATCTCTTGTTTTCGTCTCACTGATCGCAAATTCATATTCCGCTGTGTTAAACTTTTTCACCATTTCAACAAAGCTCTTGACAGCAAAGGAATAGTGTTGCGTGGAGATACCGAATTTCTTTTTCAAAGTACCCATTTTGCCGTATTTTTGCAAAAGAGCTTCATATTGCTGATAGAGCTGACGGGCATACAGCACGAACTCTACTCCGTCATTGGTGAGTGTTACACCTCTTCCGCTTCTGTGGAAAATGGAAATACCAAGTTCCTTTTCAAGTTCTTTTATGGAGCTTGTCAGAGACGGCTGTGCTACATATAAAATTTCCGCTGCTTTATTAAATGAGCCCGTTTCGGAAATTGTGATAACATAATGTAATTGCTGTATTGTCATAATGCTGCATCCAAAAATGAAAGATCGATCCCGCTTGTATTGTTTTCTCCGTCACGCATCAGATCCTTGATGGTGATCCCGTCAAAATACCCGTCAATCAAGGATTGTAAGTTTTTCCACATGGATATGGTGCGGCACTCATTCATCTTTTTACAAGGCTCTGCGCCGCATTCAAGGCAAGCTACAGGAGCAAGATCGCCTTCTGCCAAGCGAAGTATTTCACCCACCGTGTATTCTTCGGGCTTTCTCGTAAGTCTGTATCCGCCGCCCTTTCCATGCAATCCCTCAACAAGATGGTTTTGCGTCAGCACTGGGAGAATATGCTCCAGATATTTGTGCGGAAGGCCTTGACGATCCGCAACCTTTTTCATTGGAATATAGGAACCGTCGCCATTTTCCGCCAGATCGATCATGATCTTCAGCGCATATCTACCTTTCGTCGATATTGTCATTTTCCTGTCCTTCCTTATTGTTTATTTTCAATACTATTATCATTGATCCGTTTCTCCAAACCCAGTCAGATCCTTTATCACCTCGCCTGCGATGATCAGACCGACGACCGACGGTACAAAAGCATTACTGCCGGGAACCTGTCTGCGCTGGGTACACTTTCTTGCAGTACCGGGAGGACAGATGCAATGCGTCCTACAACTGATTGCCATATCGTCGATCTGAGCAATGGGCTTTTCCTTTGAATAAACGACCTTTAAATTTTTTACACCTCTGCGTTTCAGCTCATAACGCATCACCTTGGCAAGAGGACACACGGAGGTTTTATAGATATCCGTTACCTCGAACGCCGTGGAATCGACCTTGTTCCCCGCGCCCATCGAGCTGATGATCGGAGTTCCTGCGGCTTTGGCATTCACAACAAGTGCAATCTTTCCGGTTACGGTATCAATGGCATCTACGATATAATCGTACTGCGAAAAATCAAATTGCTCTGCCGTTTCCGGTGTGTAAAAGGTCTTGTATGTGCGAACGACAGCTTCGGGATTGATCTCGGCTATGCGCTCGGCGGCAACGTCCACCTTATATTTACCAACTGTTTTTCGTGTTGCGTAGATCTGTCGGTTGATATTGGTGAGACACACTTTATCGTCATCGATAAGATCAACGGCACCTACACCGGAACGGACCAGTGCCTCCACCGTGTATCCCCCCACGCCGCCGATTCCGAATACGGCGACACGAGCGTTGGCAAGCCTCGCCATCGCTTTCTTACCGAATATAAGTTCGGTTCTTGAAAATTGATTCAGCATTATCATATCTCCTCGACGTTAAAGCTGTCTCCGCTTTCCGAAAAATACACCTTTAATTTCCGCTCAGGAAAATATTCTGTTAAAAAGACTTTCATCTCATCTGTCAGCGCATCAACTGTAAAATACTGACCGCCGCAACCATCGTGAAAATGTACCTCCACGGAAAACAATTCTAAAATTTTCTTTTTTAATTCTGCTACTGCAAAATGGTTAAAAATCATTATATGCTCCCTTCAGGCTGCGGTTAATCTCTTCCGCGTACCGTACAGTCTCCATAGCATCCTTGGCATATTTATCTGCACCGATTGCGTCAGCATACTCTTGATTGAGCACAGCTCCGCCTACCACGATCTTGCACCACGGCGCTTCACGGCGAAGTTGTTTAATTGTTTCCTCCATGGCGGGAACAGTGGTAGTCATCAACGCGCTGAGTCCTACGATGGAGGCATGAAGGCGTACCGTTTCCTTCACGACCGCTTCGGGAGATACGTCACGGCCGAGATCGGTTACCGGAAAACCGTAGTTTTCGAGGATCAGCTTTACGATATTCTTTCCGATATCGTGAATATCTCCTTTAACGGTTGCGACCACAAAAGCGCATTTATCGGTCGCCGTTTCGCCGGACATTCGTAATTTGATCACCTCAAATGCGGCTTTTGCCGCCTCCGCGCTCATAAGGAGCTGGGGCAGATATACCGTCTTATTTTCAAAGCCCTCACCAACGGTATTGAGTGCGGGAATGATATCCTCCTGCACGATCTGCAACGGCGTAACGGTTGCAAGCATTCTTTCAGTCAGACCTGCCGCCTGCTCCTTGAGTCCTTTGATGATAGCGCGCTGCAATTCCGAAGCGAATTCGTCCTCTGATGGTGCCGTGGCGTTTTTTTCGGGAGCCGCCGGCGCTACAGCCTGCGGCACAGTTTCCGCAAAAGCGATATAATCCGCGCAGTTATCATCAAGCCCCGCAAGAGTGCGATAAGTATAATACGCCTTCATCATCTCCTGTGAGTAGGGATTCATGATCGCCGCCGAAAGTCCCTGTCCAAGAGCCAGAGCAAAAAACGCGCCGTTGACCATATCCCGTCCGGGCAATCCAAAGGAGACGTTTGAAACACCAAGCGAAGTATGACAGCCAAGCTCGCTTTGAATCAACCCTACCGCGCGAAGCGTTTCTTTTGCGGCGTTTTGATCGGCGCTGACCGTCATTGCCAAAGGATCAAAGATAATATCCTTTTTCTCTATGCCGTATTTTTCGGATTCCGAAAGGATCTTTCGGGCAATGGCAAGTCTGTCCTCCGCCTTGTCAGGAATACCGTTCTCGTCCAGGGTAAGCGCAACGACAAGCCCACCGTATTTCTTAGCCAACTGGAAAACGGCATCCATGCTTTCCTGCTTTCCGTTGACCGAATTGATCATTGCCTTACCGTTGTAACGGCGAAGCGCCGCCTCCATAGCGACAGGATCGGAGGTATCGATCTGCAAAGGAAGGTTGATGATCGCCTGCAATTCACAGACGGCGGTTTTCAGCATTTCCGTCTCGTCGATCTCGGGTAATCCCACGTTAACGTCAAGAATATGCACGCCTTTTTCCTGTTGGGCGATTCCTTCCTTCAAAATGTAATCAACGTCGTGTGCTTTGAGTGCCTCCTTAAAGCGCTTTTTGCCCGTTGGATTGATGCGCTCTCCGATGAGAATTGGCGACTCACCGAACACCACGGCGTGTGTGTAAGAGGAGACACACGTAATATTCTTTTTTTCAACGGTTACGGGAAGGATATCGGCAGAAGCCTTGATGGTGGCGGAAATATAGTCGGGTGTCGTACCGCAACAGCCGCCCGCGATCCGCACGCCGCAGCGGATCAAAGAAGCAACGTCCTCGGCAAATTCATCGGGAAAAACATCATATACAGTTTCCCCGTTTACTGCTTTGGGAAGTCCGGCATTGGGCTTGAGAAGCACGGGAACGGAAGCATATCTCAAATATTCCTCTACCACTCCGACAAGTGCTTTGGGTCCAAGAGAGCAGTTGACACCCACAGCGTCAGCGCCCAAGCCCTCCAGCATTGCCACCATAGCGGTGGGGGTCGCGCCTGTCATCAGCTTTCCGTCCTCTCCGTAGGCGTTCGAAACGAACACGGGGAGATCGCTGTGTTCCTTGGCGGCAAGCAACGCCGCTTTCGTCTCGTAGCTGTCGTTCATGGTCTCGATCATAATGAGATCCGCGCCGTATTTGACACCCAACTTTACCGTTTGGGCAAAGACCGATACGGCATCATCGAAATCAAGATCTCCGTAGGGCTTGAGCATACGTCCCGTGGGACCGACATCAAGAGCCACCCACTTGGGTTGCTTCCCTTGGCTTTCGGCAAGCGCCGCCCGCGCGTTGTCGATGGCTGATCTTACGATATCTTCAAGCTCCTCGGGGGAAAACTTCAAGCAATTTGCGCCGAAGGTGTTGGTGTTCACCACGTTGCTGCCCGCATTGAAATACTCGCGGTGGATCGCCTTGATGACCTCGGGATGTGATATGTTCCATCGCTCCGGCAACTCTCCGGGGCAAAGCCCATGCGCCTGCAACAAGGTTCCCATGCCGCCGTCCAGATATAAGATATGTTCCTTCAAGTAATCTGTAATTTTCATGTTATTTTCCCACTCCTATGATCGCCGTGACCGATTTTGACGGACTCATTAAAAGACTTTGGTTAAGTGTGAGACCTATTTTGCGAGAGCAATCCAGCACAGCAAAGATCTCCTTTTGCGCTTCGAGAGGAAAGTCCCCGTATCCCGCGCTGAAGCGAGGACGTGTTTGGAAGCCGAGTTTCGCTTTTTCTTCGGCGATCTCACGGCAAAACACATCGCAAAGGCTCTCGATCCGTTCTGCGCCAATGGCTTGAAACAGTAGGGATTTTGTTGGGGACA
The DNA here is from genome assembly GCA_017463405.1 of Clostridia bacterium. Taxonomy (GTDB): domain Bacteria; phylum Bacillota; class Clostridia; order Oscillospirales; family CAG-272; genus UMGS1865. The sequence goes on along the minus strand of JAFTPJ010000142.1, from coordinate 1,979 downwards.
CGGTGGCATACCGCGCGATCAGTCTGTCGATCTCTATCCCGACGGTTGCCGCAAACAGTACGATGCTCTCACAACAGAAAAGGTTCTTTTTGAGCCCCATGGACTCGGTTTTGATGAAACCGAGGTCAAGGTACGAATCATGATGCGTGACGGCAAATTCCCGATAACATACACGGTATACGAGCTTACTCTCCACCTCATTAAGACACTCTTGCAAAAGCGTATCCAGTTCGGGCGCACCGCCTCTTACGCCGGCATAACGAAAGATCTCTTTTTTGTCAAAAGCAGGCGCACTGTATGTGCGGGTCAAAACCATATTCACCATTTCTGCCCCAATATATCCGACAAATTTCTCTGTATTGCCGCTGCCACGTCGGGCTTGTTCATTGAGTAAACGTGTACGTTTGTGATGCCGTTTGCAAACAGATCGATGATCTGATCGGTAGCATACGCAATGCCTGCCTGTTTCATAGCTGCAGGAGAGGTTCCGAACTTGTCCACTAAGGACTTGAAGCGTTGCGGCATAAAAGAGCCCGATAGCTTGACGGCTCTTTGTACTTGATTCCCGTTGGTGATAGGCATAACACCGGGTATGATGGGCACAGTGATACCCGCCTCACGGATCTTGTAAAGAAAATTATAGAGCAGATTGTTGTCAAAAAACATCTGTGTGGTCAGAAACTCGCAGCCTGCGTCAACCTTTTCCTTTAGGTACTTGATATCCTCGCTTTGATTGGCGCTTTCGGGATGCACCTCGGGATAACAAGCTCCGCCAATGCAAAGGTCTGCCCCCGATTCCTTCAATTCTCGGATCAAATCGATAGCGTGATGATAATCCCAATGACTGCGGTCTGAATTTTCAAGCCCTGCGGGGATGTCCCCTCGGAGAGCCATTACGTTTTGAATCCCCGCCGCCTTAATATCGGCAATGCGAGCGTGAACGGTATCTTTCGTTGAGGAAACGCAGGTCAAGTGCGCAAGCGTGGGAACGCCGTATTGCTCCTTGATATTCTTTGCAATATCCAAGGTATATTGACTGGTTCCTCCGCCCGCACCGTATGTAACGCTCATAAACGATGGGCGCAATTTGGCAATTTCCTCGGTAGCGTGCTTGACGCTTTCAAATGCTGTGTCTGTCTTAGGCGGAAACACCTCAAATGAAGTAATAACTGTTTTTTATTTAAAAGTTCTGTTAATTTCATAGCATAATCCTTCGTATTTTGTTGAGGGAGGAATTTATTGAACGGATTTAACCGTATAGCCTTCCTTTTCAACAGCACTTATCAGCGCGCTGTTTTCAATCTCGGTATTCAACGTCACCTCAGCGATTCCCTTCTCATGACTGACAATTGCCAAATCAACCTGCGGCAGTGCTTCGAGTGCATTTTTTACACTGTTTTCGCAATGTCCACACATCATACCTTCAATGTGCAATATCTTTTGGAGCTTGTCCCCAATAGAGGTCGTTTCACAGAAAACCGATTTGATTTTTTCGTCTCTTTTTGTGCTGTTTATCTTGAATAGATTAAGCCGTAGTGCATTCGTTACTACGCAAAAGCTGGACAGGCACATCGCGGCGGCACCGAACATGGGGTTGAGTGTTAGCCCAAGAGGGATGAACACACCCGCCGCAAGCGGAATGCCGATAATATTATAGATAAATGCCCAGAAAAGATTTTCGTGGATATTTCGGAGTGTTGCGCGGCTGAGACGAATTGCCGCAGGAACGTCACTAAGCTTGCTCTTCATCAAAACAACATCTGCGGCATCAATGGCAATATCCGTACCGGCTCCGATGGCAATACCGATATCCGCTCTTGTCAAGGCAGGGGCATCGTTGATGCCGTCACCCACCATGGCAAACTTGCCCTGCTTTTGCAGATTGCGAATCACACGCTCCTTGCCATCAGGTAAAACGCCTGCAATGACTTCGTCCACGCCGGCCTCTTTTCCGATAGCATTGGCGGTTTGCTCGTTAT
>JAFTPJ010000141.1 GCA_017463405.1 Clostridia bacterium | reverse complement strand
GATCTATGAGCTTGGAGCTGATATTGATCTTTCGGATGTGGAATGGATACCTTACGATTTCTCCGCGACACTGGACGGTAAGGGATATCGGATCATCGGACAAAAGACCAATATCTTCAACAAGGTCACAGGCGCCGTAAAGAATATGACGCTGGATGCGGTCAACATTGAGGTCGACTTTACGGGCGTAACTGCACAAAACGTTGCGGCGCTGGCGCTTGAGGTCTCGGGAAGTGCGGTGATTGAGAATATTACCGCGTACGGTACCATTCGTGCAACGGCAAGCTGCGGCGTGGGGGGTATCATCCGAACTGCCAATAATACGTCGGTGATCCGCAACTGTACCAACCATATCGACATTCAGGCTACCGTAACCTCCGATTCCTATCAGATCGGCGGTGTCGTTAGCGCAATTGCTTCCGGTCATGCCGTGGTTTTGGAAAATTGCAATAACTATGGTGATATCAGTGGAAACTATAATGTCGGCGGTATCTTGGGCTGGTATAACGGCTCGGTCGCCATCAAGAACTGTAACAACTACGGCTTGTTGACCTGTGCGCACCGCACGGGCGGCATTGTCGGATATGCTGCAAGGGCAGTTACCATTGACGGATGCGGCTTTTACGGAGTGTTCGGAGAGGGAAGTGTGTTTGGCAAATATGTGGGCGCTGGCAGTGCAAGTTATCAGAATCTGCCAACAATGGAGATTTCCACGCCCGAAGAGCTTCTCGAGATGATCCTCCACATTTCTGCGGAATCCTATGTGCTGACGGCTGACATCGATATGAGCGGTATTGAATGGACGCCCTTTGCCTTCACGGCGAAGCTGGATGGTAACGGACACAAGATCTCGGGAATCGAGATTTCGTCCGCCGAAGGCAATCTCGGTATCTTTACTACAGTCAGCGGAATCATTGAAAACCTGATCTTTGACAATATCAACGTGCAATCCACCTCTTATACAGAGGTCTTGGTCGGCGGTGTATGCTACGAGCTGACGGGTGGCACGCTGAAGAACATCACCGTGACCGGAAGCGTTACGGCAGAGTCGGGACGCATTGCAGGTCTTGTTGCGAAGCAGTCGAGCGGAACGATCGAGAATTGCGAGAACCGCGCTACGGTTACAAGCAATATGACCGCCAAGGAAGGGTCTGCGGCAGGTGTCGTCGGCTGGTTTGCGGGCGGTACGTTGAACGATTGCCGAAACTACGGTACAATCACCAAAAAGCACTACACGGGCGGTGTCATCGGATACATGACCTCCTTTGGTATTGGAAAGCTGACAAACTACGGTAAAATCAGCGGTGAATACGACACGGGCGGTGTTGTCGGGTTGATCAGCGTTTCCTCTACTGTTAACCTCAAAGCGGAATTTTCGAACGAAGGAGAGGTTATCGGAGTAGAGAACGTGGGCGGCGTTGTAGGACGTCTGTCGGGCTCCAACGGATACGACCAGACGCTGACGCTTAATCATCTTACAAACAGCAGTCCGGTGACGGGTGATACCTATGTCGGCGGTATCTTCGGATATTTCCACATTTACGCGGACAGAAGCTATAACTCACCCGTATTCAAAGCCACGCTGACCGATATATTCAATACCGGAGACGTAAGCGGTGTTTCCCATGTTGGCGGTATTGTGGGCTATGGATACACCGATACGGGCTCTTCTACCTTTACGGGACTGACGAGCACAGCTGATATTCGCGGTGAATATTACGTGGGCGGTATTGCCGGTAAGCTGGAGTACATCGTATTGAATTCCTGCTCTAATGCAGGCTCTACGGTTTCCTCCGACGGATATCAGATCAACAATTCGGTCTATTACACCTACCTCGGCGGCTATGTCGGATACGGATACGGATTGGTCAGCTGCACAAATGCTGTCGAGATCAACCACACCCAAAAGGGAAGCTACGTCGGCGGTCTTGCGGGTTATCTCTATGAAAACGCGATCTCCTGTACCAATAGCGCGAAGGTGAGTGCCGCCAAGTGTGACTACGTAGGCGGCCTCGCGGGTAAGATCTACCGCGATTCCTCTGCAACTATGCACCACCTTACTAACACAGGTGCGGTCGAGGGCGGCAGTTATACCGGCGGTATTGCAGGCTATTTAAACGCTTCTAACGATTACGACCAGACCTTGACGCTGAACGTTTTTGAAAACAGCGGTACTGTTACGGGTACGAATTACGCGGGTGGTATCATTGGATATCTGCATGCGTATGCGGACAGAAGCTATAACGAACCTGTGTTTAAGATTCTGATCTCCGAATTCAACAATACCGGGGATGTGACCGGTACGTCCTACGTAGGCGGATTGATCGGTTACGGATACTCCGATACGGGAAGCTCTGCAATAACGGACAGCCAAAGCTCCGCAGATATTTCTGCCGAGTACTATGTGGGTGGTCTTACAGGTAAGGTCGAGTATATTCAGATCAATTCCTGCTCCAACGCAGGCTCCACGGTTACCGCTACCGCATACTTCATTGACGGCTCCTTATATTATACTTATTTGGGCGGTTATGCAGGCATTGGCTACAGCTTCTCGGATTGTATCAACGACATGGAGCTTTCCTACACGCTCAAGGGGAGCTACGTGGGCGGTATCGCGGGTTATGTCAACGGTTCTGTCAATACTTGCGTTAACAATGCTGATATCACAGCATCTAAGTGCGATTACGTGGGCGGTATCGTCGGATACTCCTATTTAGGAGGTGGTTCGACACTGAATGATAACGAAAACGCCGGAGAGATTACAGGTAACAATTTTGTAGGCGGTATCGCAGGACGGATGCAATGCTTCAACGATTACGATCAAACGCTATCGATGAATTCCTTTGAAAACAGCGGAACGGTATCAGGAAATGATTATACGGCAGGTATCATCGGATATCTATATGCTTATGCAGATAGAAGTTATAACTCTCCCGTGTTTACAATCCTGATTTCTGAATTCAAAAACAGCGGAGATATCAGCGGGTTGTCCCATACGGGAGGCTTGATCGGTTATGGATATTCGGATACGGGTTCCTCCAAGATTTCGGGCAGTATCAGTTCTGCCAATATCATTGCGGAACATACCGTTGGCGGTCTTGCAGGCAAGCTGGAAAACATTTGTCTGGAATCCTGCGACAATGCAGGATCGACCGTAACGGCAACCGCATATTATATCGACGGTTCTTCTTACTTTACCTATCTGGGCGGTTATGTCGGATACGGCTATCTAATTACCGATTGTCATAACACGATCGATCTTTCCTATGAGATCAAGGGAAGCTACGTTGGCGGTCTTGCAGGCTTTACCCAAACGGTTCCCACCTCCTGTACTAACGCAGGGAACATCTATGCACCACAATCTAATTTTGTGAGCGGTCTTGCGGGATATGCGAACGCCGCATGGGGCATGACCTCCGAAAACGACAAGAACACGGGAAATGTTACGGGCATATATCACGTTGGTGGTCTATTCGGTAAGATTTATGGCTCAAACGGCTATGACCAAACGCTGACACTGAAAAAGTACACGAACAGCGGTACGGTAACGGGTGTGCAGCACGTGGGCGGAATAGCGGGCGAGATATACACCTATGCAGACAGAAGTTATAACTCTCCCATCTTTACAGTGACTGCTTCCGAGTTTACCAACACGGGGGCAATCACGGGTGAGGAATACGTTGGCGGTTTTGTTGGCGTCATTTATACCGACAGCGGAAATTCCGCACTGACCGGTCATGTTTCCACGGGAACCGTGGCATTTGCCGAAAGCGTTACGGGAACCTACATTTCCGAAACCTTTGCTCAATCAACCAATTTTAAAATCAATGAATAAAGGAGACAAACGAACATGAAACGCTTTATCAAGATTCTTCTTCCTGTCCTGCTGATCGCGGTGCTTGCCTTGACGCTTGCAGCGTGTGACGATGGTCAGAGTTCGGGCGGTGTTACCCTGGGCAACCCAGATGCAAACAGCATCCGTTATTCCGATGGCTTTATCACCTGGAATACCGTCGAGGGTGCGTCAAAGTACCGCATCTGCATCAACGAGGGCAACGACCTGACCGTTGTTTCTCCCCAGTATCCTTATGCCGAATCGGCAACCTCCTTCACCGTTTACGTAACGGCGCTGGACGCTTCCGAGAAGGCATCCGAAACAGTCAGCAAGACCTTCTATCCGCTGGCTACCATTCAGAACGTGAACGTTGCCAATGACGGCTCCTTTTCTTGGGAAGCCGTCACGGGCGCGACCTCCTATGAAGTACAGGTTGACGGCGGCAACATTCAAACGGTTGCTACAACCGAGTTTGCGGGCTTGACCGCAGGCGCGCACACCGTAAAGGTCAGACCCATTGTAGCGGGGGATACCACCTACTTCTCCTCGTGGAGCGCAGTGAAAAACATCACTGTTCTGAATACCGTCGACATTGCCGACATCAAGTATTCGGACGGTGTCATCACCTGGAAATATGTCAGCGGAGCGGCTTGCTATGAGATTGCGGTGAACGGACAGGTGCTTGCAAGCGATTGCGTTGCAACGCAGTACAGCTACAACTCCCAGCGTACCGATTTTGAGGTGACGGTCAAGGCTATCGGCAACCATAACACGACCTATGACGGCGTGACCTCGGCTCCCAAGAAATTCATCTTCCTCGATCCCATTACCGATCTTGCCGTGACCGATGGTATCCTGAATTGGAGCCCCATCGAGAACGCAACGGGATATCAAGTGAAGGTCGGCACGCAGATTTTCACCGTTACCGAGTGCAAATACGATAAGCTGACCGCGGGACGCGCGAATGACGTGCAGGTCAAGGCAATTGCCGACGGTTCATCAGATTTCTTCTCTGAATGGTCCGAGACCAAATCGATCACCATTCTTATTTCTCCCATCATCCAGTGGAACAATCTGGAGCTTGACGGCGATAAGAAGCAGAATGTGGTTTGGGATACCGTTCCCGGTGCGTACGGCTACACAGTCCGTTTGACTGCTCCCGGTGCAACTCCCGAGATCTTCTCCTATAGCGAGACACAGAGATTTTTCGAGTACGATTATCTTATGACGGGGGACTACACCGTCGAGATCAAGGCTATGGCAAATCCCACGGCTGACACGGTGTATGATTCTGTCTATTCTGCTCCTATCACTGTCAGACGTCTTGAGTCTCCCACCTTCAGCGGCGGCGCGGCTGCATCCATCACCAGTACCGCAGATAATCTTGCGGCAGGCTTCCAGGTCAACTTCAAGGGCGTTTCGGGTGCGAGCGGATACATGCTCTACCGCGACAACAACCTGGTTCGCACTGCCACGGGCGATCAGACCTCTTTTTCGGATGCATCCTTCCACGATGCCGATTCTCTTGACGCACATGAGTACAATTATTGGATCCGCGCCAAGGGCTCAAACGGCATTGTCAACGGTGTGGTTACGCTTGATTCTCTGACGCAGAACGCGCTCAACTTTACCATCAGCGTTCTGGCAACTCCCATGAATACCGATATTTCGGGCTACACGTTCAGCTATGGTGCCGTTGCGGGCAGCTACGGCTATGCCATCTCGGCAGAGCGTATCAGAAGTATCAACGGGCTTTCCATCGATCTGTCCGATATGGAAGCAGGCTCCTTCGACCTCATGGTCTGCGCAAAGGGTAACGGAAGTAATGTATTGCCCTCGAACTTTACCACCCCCATCCGTGTTTTCCGTCTTGCGGCGCCTACCAACGTGCGCATCGATACGGCAAACGAATCCGATGGCAGACTGATCTTTGACCAGGTCAACTACGCAACGGGCTACAACGTCCGCATCGGTCTTGATGGTGAGGAGGTCCCCTCGACGCAGCTGCAGAATCTGAACTCCAAAATCTCCACGCAGGGAACCACTTTCTACGTACAAAGCACTGCTAACTATTTCAACACGGACCGTACCGAGTACTACATGTCCTCAATCTACGGCGCAACCTCTACCTTTATCAAGCTAAAGGCTCCCACCTTTGGCGAGCAGCCCTTCAGCAACAACCAGCTCGTATGGAACATGGAAGGTTCCTTTACCCCCACCTACGAAGTATATGACGGAAACGGAACGCTGATGGCTTCTCCTAAGGATGGAAAGGCATACAACATCAGTAGTCTTGAGGGCGGTCAAACCTACGTGTTTCAAGTGAAGGCTGTAGGCGACGGACAGCTTTACAGCAACGTGCAGTATATCGATTCCGAGCTTTCCGAGGCGATCTCGGTCTACAAGCTGGCAACTCCCAACGTGCGCATCGAAAATGGCAAGTACGTATGGAATGCGGTAGCGTCGGCTACCAGCTACTCGGTATATGTGGACGGTGAATTGAAACAGGCAGAGTATAACCAAGCGGCAGGCGTCTTCTCCTATACTCCCGGTTTCGACCGTCTTAAAACCTATACCGTTCAGGTTGTAGCAATCGGTAACGGCGGTATCGGAAGCCAGAAGGTGATCGATTCCAAACCTTGCGAGATCGAAACCGTGACGAAGCAGCTGAATACCCCTACGATCGCATACGGATACACCGAGCAGCAGTACAGCACCACGGGTGAGATACAGGTAACAGTCACCGCACCCGTTCCTTACGCGACGGGCTACGTGTTCGATATCGGTGGCAGATCCCAGACCACCACCTCCGACGTGCTTGTTTGCTCCAGCAATACGGGCAGTACGGGCACCTTCTCAGTATTCGTTTACGCGTTGGGAGGTAGCTTCGACGAAGATGGCTGTTACTACATCGACTCCCAGACCGCTGGCGGTAAGAACATGGTGACTGTGCTAGGGGCGGTAAACAAGAACAATGTCAATATCACGGCGTATAATGAATTGGTATGGACGACCGTAGCGGGTGCTGCAGAGTATCAGGTTTCGATTACAATCAATGGTATTACAAAGGTTACAATCGTCAATGGCAACGTGACCCGCGTAAACATCAAGGAGTTGTTTGACAACCAGACTTTCCAGTATGTAACCATCAATGCCGAAATTCAGGCACTCGGTAACGGAAGCACAATCATCTCCTCCGAAAAGACCTCGATCCAAAAGACCAATCAAACCATTCGATAATCGGTTTGGATCAGATTCGAGAACCATCATCCTTCGGCAACAGCTTTTTCGTTGCCGGAGGATTTTCATATTTTGGGAAAATTTTTACTTAAAAAAGGGATGCCAAAAGAAAGGACGCGCGAGAGCCTGAATAATAATACCCCCAATTATACAAAATTTGCATTTTGTATAATTCAGCCCCTCGGTAAGAGTTATAGCACACTTTCCTTTATTTGTCAATTATTTTCTCGATTTTTTTAGAGAAATTTTTTGATCGTTCAATTGTCTTAATCTCCTCCGATACGGAAGTTTGGTCGGCATTTTTCATATTTTGCGGTCAAAATATGCAACTTTTCGAACCTTTTGATTTTATACTTGACTTTTTTCAATATTTGTGATATACTGTGTTTATATTAAATTAAAATTTATACCTATAGGAGAAAAATCATGACACCCGAACAAATCAAGCAAGAAATCTGCGAAGTCGGTCATCGCCTGTATGACCACGGCTTTGTTGCCGCAAACGACGGTAACATCTCCGTAAAGGTTAGCGAAAACGAATATTACTGCACGCCCACAGGCGTTTCCAAGGGCGCTCTTACCCCCGATATGATTATCAAGATCGACGGTGAGGGCAACAAGCTTGAGGGTGCGCTCAATCCCTCCTCCGAAATTAAGATGCATCTGCGTGTCTACCGCGAGCGTCCCGACGTCAATGCGGTTGTGCATGCACATCCCCCTGTGGCTACCGCGTTCACCGTTGCAGGCATTCCACTCGACCGCTACATCCTTCCCGAGGCAGTATTGACCATCGGTGATATTCCCACCTGTGAATACGGCACGCCCTCCACCATGGAGATTCCGGATTCTCTGATGCCCTACATTCAGGATCACGATGCGTTTATGCTCAAGAACCACGGCGCGCTAACCGTAGGCAACTCGCTCAATCGCGCATTTTTCACGATGGAAGAGGTGGAGTTTAACGCCAATATTATGAAGATTGCAATGGAGCTCGGTAAGATCGAGGAAATCCCTGAGGATCAGATGCTCAAGTTGATCGATCTGCGTGTGAAGATGGGCTTCCCCGGCAAGCATCCCGGCTACAAGACCGCCGAGGAGCGCGCAAAGGATCCCGCAAGCACACTCAACAATCCAAAGTACAGATAATTTAAGGAGCTTTTGCCATGACGCAAAAAGAACTTTATCAAATCGCCAAGGAGCGCTATGCGGCTGCAGGTGTTGACACCGAGGTAGCAATCGAAACGCTGTTGAAACTCCCGATCTCTATGCATTGCTGGCAGGGAGACGATGTCAAGGGCTTTGAAAATGCAGGAGAGCTGACCGGTGGCATTCAAACCACGGGCAATTACCTTGGTGCCGCCCACACCCCCGAGGAGCTGATGCAGGACATCGATCAGGCATTCTCCCTGATTCCGGGTAAGCACAAGGTCAACGTACACGCGTGCTACGGCATCTACGAGGACGGTAACATCGCCGATCGCGATCAGATCAAGCCCGAGCACTTTGCCAAATGGGTCAACTTTGCTAGGGAAAGAGGAATTGGTCTGGACTTCAACCCCACCTACTTCTCTCACCCCTTGGCGGAAAACGGCACGCTTACCAATCCCGACGAGCGCATCCGCGCCTTTTGGATCCGTCACGGCATTGCTTGTATCCGTATCTCCGAGTATTTTGCTCGCGAGACGGGCTTCCCTTGCCTGATGAACATCTGGATTCCCGACGGAATGAAGGATATCCCCGCCGACCGTCTTGGTCCGCGCCAAAGATTTATGGATTCCCTAGATCAGATTCTTGGTTGCGGATACGACAAGGAGCTGGTGTACGTAACGCTGGAATCCAAGGTATTCGGTATCGGATTTGAATCTTATACCGCAGGCTCCGCGGAATTTGCACTCTCTTACGCCATGACGCGCGGCATCGTCCCGCTGATGGATAACGGTCACTATCATCCCACCGAGGTTGTGTCGGACAAGATCTCTGCCCTCCTCTGCTTCAATCCCAAAATCGCGTTGCACGTTACGCGCGGAGTTCGTTGGGACTCCGATCACGTGGTTCGCTACGATGACGAAACGCAGGAGATGATGAAGGAGGTCGTTCGCAATGACGCGATCGACCGTGTAATCCTGGCAACCGACTATTTCGATGCTTCCATCAACCGTATCGCAGCTTGGGTCATCGGTATGCGCTCGGTGCAAAAGGCGCTTTTGAACGCTCTGCTACTTCCCAATGCAAAAATGAAGCAACTGCAGGATCGGCTTGAATTTACCGAGCTGATGATGCTGCAGGAGGAAATGAAGCTTTACCCGATAGGCGACGTGTGGAATGAATTTTGCGCACGTGCGGGCACGGTCGGAGACGAAAGCTGGTTCAAAATCGTTAAGGATTACGAGCAAAACATTCTTGCAAACAGATAAAACACAAGGGGCTTCTTCGTTGCGTAAGGAGTCCCTTTAAAAAATATTAACAAAATTCATTTTTTTCCTTGCATTTTGTGTAAATATGTGATATAATGAAAACGTAACCAATAAATCCCCGTTTTATGGGAGAATATGAATGATTTTGGAGGAAAAAAACATGGCTATCAAGATGAGAGTTCTCTATGATTCCGGAAAAAAGAAGATCAAAAACATTGCAAACGAAATCAAAGAAAAGTATGACCTCGGTGTGAATGCGGTAGACGTGATTCCGCCCGCATACTCTTGCGACAAAGAAAGAATTGTCATTTTGATGATATCTGCCAAAGGAGACGTAAAGGACTCTATCCGTCTGTTCTGCCAGGAGTTGACCAAAGACCGTGCACAGAATATTGCTTTGATGATTGACGGTGACAAGGCTGCTGCAAACCGAATTCGCGAGATTATCGGTGAGTCTGCCGGAAACCGCACGTATGAAGAGGTTTTGTACATCAACGGCGGTTTGCCGATCATTGGAGGCTCTATTAAGCCCGAAGAACGCGAAACGATTTTTGCGTGGGTAGATAAAGTGCTTGCAAATTTGAAATAATTCAAGAAGTTGCCGTGCCTTGGTGCGGCAACTTTTTTCTCCCCTTTACAAAAATGTCCCGACGGATTTGAAATACCCGTCAGGACATTTTGTAAGCTTTGTTAGTTACTTTCAAGTTTCTTTTCGGTCTTTTTTGATTTACGGAAGATGGAGGTTATCCCCGGCTTGGAGGTTGCACTGATCAAGGTTGAGAGCATTTTCTGGATCGTCTCGTAAACCTTGGGATCTAAGTTTTTGCTGTGCGAAAGCCAACGGTTGCGCACGGCAACCAAATCGGTTAAGGTGGTTACGCCCTCGACGGAAAAGAGCTGGTAAACTGCTTCGATAAACTCCTCCCGCTGCTCCGGCG
>JAFTPJ010000140.1 GCA_017463405.1 Clostridia bacterium | reverse complement strand
TGCCATCGCACGTGCACTGGTCAACGATCCCGACATTCTGCTTGCAGATGAGCCGACGGGCGCACTTGACACCAAAACCAGCGTGCAAATCATGGACATTCTGCGTAAAATCTCGCATAAAAAGCTGATCATCATGGTCACGCACAACCCCGACCTAGCACGCGAATATTCTTCGCGTATCATCAGCGTTGTGGACGGACGCGTGGTGGATGACAGCAATCCACTGCCGCTCGACGAGGTGACTGTAACCATCGAGAGCAAGCCCAGACGCCGCAAGCGCAAATCGGCACCTGTTTTTTACGATGAAAACGGCAATCCGATTCCCAAGAAGAAAAAGAAATCCATGTCCTTCCTCACCGCGCTCTCGCTCTCGCTCAACAATCTGATGACCAAAAAGGGACGCACCTTTATGACCTCGTTCGCGGGCTCAATCGGTATCATCGGCATCGCGCTGATCCTCTCGGTCTCCACGGGTGTCAACAACTATATCAACGCCGTTCAGCGTGACACGCTGGCAAGCTATCCCATCTCCCTGAAGGCAAGCACCACCGATCTTGCGGCACTGATGGAGGCAATGATGGAAACAGAGTCTGGCAAGGACGATAAAAATCGGGATCCGAACCGTGTTTATGAGACGCAGGTTATGGAAGAATTGATGAACACGCTCAATTCCTCCGAGCCCAACACTAACGACCTCAAGTCCTTTAAGCAGCATCTGGAATCCAACGAGGAATTTGCGAAATACCTGACCGCAATCCAGTACACATACGACTTTGATTGGACAATTCTAACCAAGGATACTGACGGCACGGTTGTCAAATCCGACGTGATGGCATTGCTTGATGCCATTTACGGCGGCGGCATGAGTAATGGCGTCATGGGCAGTGCGGGCTCAAGCAATTCTCTCTTTGCTACCTCAACCGATACGATGATGAGCAACTTTGACGTCTGGGAGGAGCTGCTTCCCGGTACGGATGGCGATCTGATCAACGATCTGATCAAGGAAGAATACGACGTCATCTACGGCGACTGGCCCAAGGCTTCCAACGAAATCATGCTCGTGGTCAACCAGAACAACGAAATCAGCGATCTTGCACTGTATGCTCTGGGTCTTCGTACCGAGCAGGAGATTATGGATGCATTGATGGCGGCGGCAAAGGGCGAGGTCATCGAACTGGAGGAAATCCACTCGTGGTCCTACGAGGAGCTGTGTAATATGAGCTTCCGTATGCTCCTGCAAACCGAATGCTATCAGAAAAATGCAGAAGGAATCTACGAGGATTACAGTCAGGATGATACAAAGATTTCCTATCTTTACAACAACAAAGACCTCGGTATCGATCTGAAAATCGTCGGCATCCTCCGCCCCAATGAGGAAGCCGCATCCGCAATCCTCAACGGTAACATCGTCTACACCTCGGCTCTGACCGAATATGCGATCAAAAAAACGGCAGACAGCGCGCTGATTGCCGAGCAGATTGCCAATCCCGAAACCGACGTACTGACGGGTCTTCCCTTCAAGTCCAACAATATGACTGACGAGGAGAAGAAGCAGGCCGTCACCGATTACGTTGCCACCCTTTCCACCGAAGAAAAGGTTGCTTTGGCGCATGTCATCTATGCAAGCTTCATCCCCGAGGATGAGCTGAATACACTGATTGAAGCCAAAAGATTGCTTCTGGGCGATCAGATCGAAACCATCGTCGTACAGATGCTGATGGAACAGCTAAAATTCGACGAGGAAACGGTTCGCTCGTATATTGCCGATCCCGAAATCTATGCAACTGCGGAAAGCGCAGTGCTGACGGGGCTTGTCATGCAGGAACGTCAGCAGGAGGCGGCAATCCTGTTTGCACAAAAGACCGACGAGGAGATTTGTGCCTTCATGGACAATTACATGGCAACAACGATGACGCTTGATCAGTACGTGCTGGCATATGACGAATACATTCCCAAGCAGTACTCCGAATCCACCTACGATGAGAATCTGGTGCTCCTCGGCAACGTCAGCCTCGATTCTCCCGACGGCATCAATCTTTACTGCGAAACCTTCGAGGACAAGGACACCGTAGAGCAACTGATCCGCGCATACAACGATACGGTTGACGAGGAACAGAAGATCGAATGGACCGACCTCGTAGCACTGCTGATGTCCTCGGTTACCACCATCGTCAACGCAATTACCTACGTACTGGTTGCATTCGTTGCAATCTCGCTGATTGTTTCCTCGATTATGATCGGTATCATCACCTATATATCGGTACTGGAAAGAACCAAGGAGATCGGTATTCTGCGTGCGATCGGTGCCTCCAAGCGAGACATCAGCCGCGTATTCAACGCCGAGACGCTGATCGTCGGATTTGTCGCGGGCGCGATTGGAATTCTCATTACGCTTGGACTGATTATGATCATCAACGTTATTCTGTTCAACCTTACGGGCATTGCCGAGTTACAGGCATTCCTGCCTCCCGTTGCGGCGGTGATTCTTGTGGCGATCAGTATGCTTCTGACCTTTGTCGCAGGACTCTTCCCCTCCGGCTTTGCCGCAAAGCGCAATCCCGTTGAGGCGTTGAGAAGCGAATAATCTATCACTTTCGACACAATTTACTTGCGCGATAGCGCACAGAGTGGGCAAATGAGTGCTGTTAAAGCATTCATTTGCCCACTCTGCTCTATTTGCAAAGGTTCTTGGGAGAGAGGGGTATGTGAGGGGACCCTTCTTGCAAGAAGGGTCCCCTCACATAAAAACACTGTCCAAAACACCTTACTCCATCTTCGACATCTCGCGTTGAGCCATAACGAGCCCGTAATAGATGCCTTCCGCTGCCATCAGCTCATCGTGCGTTCCGACCTCAGCAACTTCGCCTCGATCCAGCACCACAAGCCGCGTGGCGTTGCGCAACGTAGAAAGTCGGTGCGCAATGGCGATTGTTGTTCTTCCCGAGGACAGTGATGCAAGCGCGTCCTGAATGAGCTTTTCGGTTTCGGTATCCAGCGACGCCGTCGCCTCGTCCAAAATCAGAATCCGCGGGTCGTGTAGCAGTGCGCGCGCGATTGAAATGCGCTGACGCTCACCGCCCGAAAGCGTGTGTCCGCGCTCACCGACATAGGTATTGTAGCCGTCGGGAAGCCTTACAATAAAATCATGCGCGCCTGCCATTTTTGCCGCTTGAATCACTTCCTCGCGCGTCGCATTAGGCTTCGCGTAGGTCAGATTCTGCCATACCGATCCCGTAAACAGGAAATTCTCCTGCAGAACAACGCCCATCTGCGAGCGCAGCTGCTCCTGCGGAATCTTACGGATATCCACACCGTCGATGCGGATCATTCCCTCATCCACGTCGTACATGCGCATGATCAGATTGATCAGCGTCGACTTTCCGACGCCGGATTTTCCGACAAGCCCGATAAATTCTCCCGGCTTGATATGCAAATCGATATCGCGGAGAACCTCGTGCGCATCCTCATGGCCAAAGGAGATGTGATCGATGTCGATATACCCCTCGATTTTCTGCAAATCCGATTCGTGGCTATCCTTGACGTCCACGCTCTCATCCATAATCTCGTACACCCGTGTAAGCGAGGTCATCATGTGCATAAACTGCCGCGGGAAGGTCATCAGCGCCATCATCGGACCGAAAATCATACTGGTATAAGAGGAAAACTGCGACATCTCGCCCGCGGTCATCTCCCCCGCAAGCATCTGATTTCCGACGTAAAACAGGAGCACGTATTCACCAAAACCGAGCATAAAGTGCAGAATCGGCATCAGCCATGCCCAGATGCGCTCGATGCGAAGTTGAGCGGCACGCTCCTGCGCCGCCATGCCGACAAAGCGCTCCTCCTCCCGCTTTTCCATACCGTAGGACTTGACCACGCGAATCCCCGAGAAAATATCATGCAGGATCGCGTTTGCTTGCGAATTGAGCTGCCAGCGACGGTTGAACAGCGTGCGCATCATGCGCCAGAACAAGCGAAAAGAAAGTGCAACAAGCGGCATCGGAATCAGGATCAGCAGTGCCAACTTCCAATCGTAAATCAGCATAATCACCGCAACCGCCAACAGCATCAGCACCTGCTCGAGCAGTCCCGGCAGCTGATTGATCAGAAAGTTTTTGATCTGCTGGGTATCGCTGTTGACACGCTTCATCAATTCGCCCGAGGTGCGCTCGGATATTTTTGCAATCGATAGCTCCTGAATCTTTTCAAACACGGTGTTGCGCAGGCGTACAATCAAATTATTTCCCGCGACCGTCAGAAAATAGCCTCTTCCGACACCGATCGCACGCCGCAGAATATTCGCACCGAGCAAGGACAGCACAATCGACACAAATCCCAGTAGAAAGGCGGAATTAACGATGGCATCCCCCTCGTTCTGAATGTAAGTATCCACCATAATGCGGTTGATGTACGGAATCAGGATTCCGACGCCCGTACTTACGAAAAAGAGGATCACAGAAAGCAAGATGCGCTTCCACTCCGCCCGTGCCAGCCCCAAAAGCCGCAGAAGTGCCTGCTTTTTGGAGGCGCACCGCGGACAGCTGTGTGTCCCGCGCGGATAGGGCTTTCCGCACTTGGGACAGGTTCTACCCTCTCCCTTCTGAAATCTCGAAAAATCGGTGTCCCCATAGCGAAGAAAATGGTTCGCACGCTTGACCGCCTGTGCCATCTGCAGCTGACAGCGACTGTCTCCGCGCGCAAAAAGCACGTGCTCACCGTCGCTTTTGCGCTCATATTCGATAAAAATGCACCCAACGCCGTTGAATACGGAAAAGCTCTCAATATTCTCCATCGGCTCGGTAAGGACAAGCGCACCGTCACAGTAAACGTACAGGGCGTCCTTGGTAAAAACCGAAACACCGTGCACGCGCTTTTGCGCCTGTTGCGGATCGAGATTGGAAAGCAGTACCTCGACCGCATCCTCCTCCACAAGCTCCGGCATCACGCGCTTCGCCTCCTCCATGAAACGGGATTGAATCGTTCCCACAACGCGCCTCCTTTACAGATAGAGCTCGATCTTTTTATAGCTCTTGTGATCGAGCGCTGACGTATCGGGAATTTCAAAGCGGTTGCCGTTGACGTCCAGCATGATGATCCGTGTCTCCCCCGCATGAATGATGCTGCGGTAGGTATCGTGCAAGGTAAAGCTGACCTCGCCGTCGGGGGTATGCACCTTCCAGTAGGAAAAGCCGTAGCGCTCCTTAACGCTGATGATCTTATCGATCACGGGGGAATAATAGCGACGGCGAAGCTCCTCGACCAGCAGTTTCTTCTGCTCCTCATCAAACAGCTCCACGCTTTTGACGATACCGATTTCCTGCTGCTCGGCGTCCATCACCGAAATAAACTCCCACTCCAATTCAAACGGAAACTGACGGCAAAGAAACACACGCTGTGTTTTTCCGTCGTATTCGATGTAGAGGAAATTGTTTTGGTACAGAAAGCGTGCGTTCTCGGGCGTCAGCCAAACAGTCACCGATATTTCCGCCAACGAACGGTGCTTTTCCTCATGATGCGGGCCGCCTCCGTGCGGTCCTCTGCCGGGTCCTCCCATAGGTCTCATACTCTATCCTCCCTTCACTCGCTGATGCCTGCGCTCTTGAGCGCCTCGGCTTGCAGAGTATATAGCTTTTTATATATTCCATCCTCTCGCTCAAGCAGCTCCGCATGTGTGCCGCGCTCGGCAACCTTACCGTGCTCAATGACTACAAGCTCGTCCGCATCTCGCAACGTAGACAGGCGGTGCGCAATCATGATTGTGGTCTTGCCTTTGATCAACTCGGTCAGTGCCTCCTGGATACGGCGCTCGGTGCCCGTATCCATCGCAGCGGTCGCCTCGTCAAGAATCAGTATCTTCGGATTTTTCAGAATCGCACGCGCAATGGAGACACGCTGTCTTTCACCGCCTGACAAGTCCTTGTAGCCAAATCCGATGCGCGTATGGTAGGCATCGGGTAATTTCATGATAAAATCGTGTGCGCCCGCGCATTTTGCAGCCTGCACGACCTCCTCAAAGCTCGCATCGGGGCGCGCGTAGCGAATATTGTCGAGGATCGTTCCAATAAACAGATACGTTTCCTGCGATACGATCGCTACGTTGCGATAAAGCATGGCAAGCTCCAGTTCCTTTACGGGATAGCCGCCGATGCGAATTTCTCCCTCCTCAGCGTCGTACATCCGCATCAAAAGGTTGGCAAGCGTACTCTTCCCCGCACCCGTATGACCGACGATACCGAGAATATGCCCATCGGGAACGTCAAAGTTGACGTCGTCGATGATCTTTTTCCCCTTCTGATAAGAGAAGGTCACGTGTGAAAATTCCACACTGCCGCCCAACACCGCGGGACGCTCGGGATTCTCCTTTTCGCTGACATCGGGCTGCGCGTCCATAATCTCAAACAAGCGTTGCAGCGAGTTGGTGCAATCGGCCAGACGGTCGAGAAAATGAACGAAAAATTCCAATGGCGAAAAGATCATATTCATGTACGCAATAAAGGTCAGAATCTTACCGTAGCTCATATCGCCAAAGCCGCTGATGATCATCCAACCGCCCACGCCCCAAGCAATGATGTTTCCGAGGTACAAAATCTGATGCGCCATCGGCCATGCGTAGTTGGTAAACAGGGACAGCCGGCGCTCGCTGACTGCAAGATTGCCGTTTTTTCCCGTAAAGCGGCGAATTTCCTCCTCCTCCTTGGAAAATGCCTTGACTACGCGCATGCCTGAAAAGACGTCCGCTAAAAAGGAGTTCATCTGTCGGGAATTGGAGTAACGCTTTGCGTGCAGCATCCGCTCGCGGCGGAACATCCAGCGCATAACAATCACAAAAGCCGGAACGGTAACAAGCGACAGGAAGGCAAGCATGGGTTGAATGGTAAACAGGAGAATTGCCAGCACGATAACCTGCACGATATTGATCAGCAGGTACGGCAGGCTGTCGCAGAAAAAGCCGTAGATGGTATTTGCATCCTCGTTGATCTGCGTCATAAGCCCTCCCGTCTGCCGTCCCGTGAAGAAATTGAGTGACAGCCGCTCAATCGCAGAAAAGATCGTTTTTTTCAGATCGAACACGACCTTGGCGGCAATGGTCGAGGTAACGAGATTGTTGATCATGGTCGCAAACATTTTGAGAATTGCCGTGGAAATAATGAGTCCCAGCACAAGCAACAATTCCCCTGCGAATATTCCCGTACCATAGATCACTTCATCATAGAAAAATCCGCTGGACAGGTACGGTGCGAGAATGCTCATGGCTGTCAACAGCACAAGAGAGAGCACCGACATCATCAGGTATCCTTTATATCGCAAAAGAAATACCGAAAAACGCTTGAAGAGCTTGCCCTTTTCCATACAGTGCGGGCAGACACGGCGGTTGAGATCGGGATAGCGCAAGCCGCATTTCGGACATTGCTTGGACACGGGATCGTCCTTCGGATCAATCTCCGGCGACTCCCCCTCGGAAAGCTTGTTCGCGTACTTTGCAAACAGGAACATCGACTCCTTGCAAAAGTTGGTAAAGCACGCCAAATAAACCGGACACTCCCCCTCCCGACGTCTGGCGGTCAGTCGTCCGGAGGACAGTAGCTCCTCCACCGAAAAGCCACACAACTCGCGGATCAGGTAGCTTTCATATCCGGTTTCCATCCATTTTTTATGTACCGCTGGCGCCGCGCGGAAATGCCCGGTTTCGCTTCTCACCGCCATCACGCCCGAGAAAAGGATCAGCTCCTCCTTCGTGGCAAACAGATACACATCCCCCACCGTATGCTCGCGCGTACGGTCGACGTGTGCGGCAAGCACAATATCGTCTGTCGCAATGCCCTTATCACCGAGCGCCTCTGTGACGGCACACGGGATCCGATCGATTTCAAACATGGCACCTCCCTCTCGGACAGTCGCCTATGTACCCTCCCGCAGGAGGGCGCCGGATTACTGACCGCGCATGTTCTGATTGTTGTTTTTGTTCTGATTCTGATTGTTCTGGTTCTGATTGTTATTCTGATTCTTGTTCTGATTGTTCTGATTCTGATTGTTCTGATTCTGATTGTTCTGATTCTTGTTTTGATTGTTGTTCTGCATATTGCTGTACTCCTTTTTGTAAATTGGGATTACAATGCAAGTATGCATCACTTTCAGGCATTTTATTCAAGCCGTAGGAAGAATATTGCCATTCCAGCTGATCGATCACTGCATAAAGCAAGGTGATGAAGAAAATTGCCGAGATAACCGTGAGCGGCATTGCAACCCACCACAGCCACGGATACTGCAACTGAAAATAGGATTCCAACGCTTTTGCAAGCGCGGACATGAAGCACAGAACACCGCTGATGTAAATTCGAATATGGAAGCGTCGATGCAACCGATCGGTTGCATCACGGGAAACACCGCCGTGGTCATTGTCGTAGACCTCCGCCGTTTCGGCAGAGATCATCATGCGGATACTGCGCAGCATCATCCACATCAGAACGAACACCACCATCGCGTCCACCACCTCGACCAAACGCAGAGTGAGAAAATCAAGATACGCGTCCGGATGATAGCGTGACATTTCGAACACCGAGTAGGCTTCCAAAAAGCGATCACACAACAGCTTTTGTGCAACGCTGGTAGCCAATAACACTGCCGCAGCGCAGAGGAAGAACGGGCGCCCCTTTGCAAAATCACCGAGAATCGGAATTGCCGCGCAGAACAAAATGGCACATAGACCACTCGGTAGCAGCATTTTGGAATCCATGCGCACATTGACCGTAAAGATCATGGCGAGCATCATTAGTCCAAACGCAAAGCGCACGCGGCGCAAGATCAGGATTCCTGTTTTGGGAAGCATCTCGGATGCGTAGCGCTCCGTGAGCGCTTTCATCAGCTGCTTATCACGTGCGGCAGCAGAAACCGTAATAATGAAGCGAATCAACCAAATGCAACCCAACACCGTCATTACAAATCCGGCAACCGTGCGGAACAAGCCGATAAATTGATACCAATCGAACGGCAGCTTTTCATCCTCATATTCGAAACTCGTCAGAAGCGACAGTTCCGGTAATACCGAGAGTACAGAGGTCACAATCACAAACACCGCCGAGAAGGTTGCCATCCGCTCGTACCGCGTTTTTCCGCGGCGGGATGCGAGACAGTGTTCGTCTCCGTATTGCTCCGCCAGTACGCCAAACCCCAAAAACAGCTCGCGATACGCAGGCAACAGGAAAATGCATTGCAAAATCAGCACAACAAAGGAGCACAACAGAATCCACATGGGCGTTTCGTACGCATTCATTTTCCCGTCGATACCCGAAATCACATGATACAGATAATACTGCATCACGGCAGAGCCCAGTCCCACCCAAATCATTTTTTTGAAATTCGAGCGGCTCTCCTCGATCCTGCCGTTCAGATCCGCAAGCTGTCCAAGGCACAGATACAAAATCAAATATCCGATCCAATTCGGAAGCACGTCTGAAAACGCGACCACCGGCTCAAACAAAAACAGCGCTGCGGGAATGCTCCACAGAAGTCCCAGCCGATATCTGACCTTGAATTTCATACCGTTCTCCTTTCTTTTTCCATGATGAAAACAGCTTGTCCCCTTTATTTTTTCTTCTTCTTTTTTTCCATTCTGCGCTGACGTAGCGCCTCTCCCTCCGAACGCATCTGATCGTTCAAGCTTTTTCGCGATTTCTCATAGGTATCGCTCATGCGGTTGACCCATGCAAAGCGCGAGCGCTTGGGCTCGATCTGCTCCTCACCCTCGCGGCAGATGTTTTTCATACAGCTGACCAGGAGTGCAAGATTGCACACCACGAACACAAGATTGAGCAGTGTAACCGACAGCGTTAGATAAGGTTTGATCGTCTCGCCAAGCGGTAGACTGCCGCACAGATACAACACTGCGTAAACGCCGACAAAAATCGAATTGCGCACCGCTGCCCCCGATATTTTTTTCAGCTCTATGCTGTCCGCCAGCATACGGATGCCGTACAGCATGGCAAGCTGAAAGACGATCAGTAGCATAAATGAGATCCAATCTACCGCTGCTTTGACCGTATCGTTCACAAACGGAAGCGACACTAAAAACAGTGTAACAATGTCCTCCGCCACACGGTACAATCCCATCGCAAGCAACGGAACCAGCATCCATTTTGCAGACGCAAACGCCGCGTGATAATGCCGGAGCAGATATAACCCGTAAAACATCATCGCATATCCCACCAAGAGTGCAAGTGAGCCGATTCCCAATGCCTGAACGGTCATATACAGAAAAAAGGAAACTAGATAACCCAGAAAAAGATAACCGAATCCCATATCCGTGCCTCCGTTAACGGTTTTTATATTTGCAGCATTGCTTATATTTGAGACCACTTCCGCAGGGACAGGGAGCGTTCGGCTTTATCGCCTCGCTCTCCTTACGGTAGGGCTGCTGCGTGGAGCTGACCTTGATGGTGAGCTTGTTGCCCTTTGCCGCTCGCTTTGCCATTCCGCCAAGGTGGGCAGGCCTGATGGTCTGCTCGCGCTTCACGGGCTGTGCCTGCGGTTTGATCGAGAGAATACCGCGCACGGTGACCTGTCGAATTTCCTCGATCATGCTGTCAAAGAGCTCAGCTCCGCGCACACGGAATTCGGTGATCGGATCGCGCTGCGCATATGCCTGAAGTCCAATGCTTCCCTTCAGATCATCCATCATATCGAGGTGATTCATCCAAGCGATGTCGACCACGCGAAGCAGGATGTTACG
>JAFTPJ010000139.1 GCA_017463405.1 Clostridia bacterium | reverse complement strand
GTCACCGTGCGGCGGTCGGTGTGACAGAGGTCAGTGATGCATTGGCTCTGATGGTGTCTGAGGAGACCGGAATGGTTTCCGTGGCGCAGGACGGAAAGCTGTTGCGTGGTGTGGACAAGGATACTCTGTACGATATTCTGATGACCTATTTGGCAGGACGTTTGTATTTGAGAGTAAAGCGCGGTGTTCACGTCGATCATTTCGATGGTGTTCCAATGATGAAAAAATACGATGAGGACGAACCTGCGGAGGCAGATGTTGCCGATGCGTCTGTTACCGAGGAGCCGGACGATGATTTTCCAGTACAGATGAGTGTATTTGAGGTTGAGAAAGCACCGATTGCTGGAGAAGAAAAAACGGAATCCGAAAAGGATACGGAAATATGACACGGATCATCGATGCTTTCAGTGTGTTTGCGTGAAAGGAGAGAGGTTATGAAAAAAAATGCGGTGGGGCATGTGCTCGCACATAAGGAGCCAGTAGGTCGGAAAATCTCGTCGTTGCATCTTCCCGCGTGGTTTCTTTGTCTTTTTTTGGCGTTGGTTATCTGGTTGTCGGTTGCAAACCTGAACACAGCCTCCGATCATGAGGAAAAACTCCCCGAAACGGAATTGACGGGAGAATCCGTATGATGGGTTCCAAAATTCTGATCGGCGGTATTCGTGTTCCTGTCGATGCCACCGAGGATGTGATTTTGAAAAAGGCAAAGGATAAAATGAAGCGGGCGGGGCTCTCTACCTCGACGCTTCATTTTCGGCTTTATAAAAAATCGATCGATGCGCGTCACCGTGACGATATTCGTTTTGAATGTACGGTGCTGGCAGAAGGCACGGGTGAGAGATGCACCTGTACCGAAGCGGCACTCAAGCGTGCCGATGCCAGATTCTTTGAGGAGACGGCGATTCAATGTCCACATGGTGCGTTGAGTATGGGAGCGCGTCCCTTGGTCGTTGGAATGGGTCCTGCGGGTTTATTTGCCGCATTGCTGTTGTCACGACAGGGATATGCTCCGATTCTGATCGATCGCGGCGGAACGGTTGAGGAGCGCGAGCGTGACGTTGCACGCTTCCGGGAGACGGGCATATTGAATACGGAGTGCAATATTCAGTTCGGTGCCGGTGGGGCGGGAACGTTTTCAGACGGTAAACTGATTACACGGATCAATGATTCGCGGTGTAGCTTTGTGTTGCGCACTTTGGTCGAGTTCGGTGCTCCCGAGGAGATCTTGTTAAAGGCGAAGCCGCACATCGGAACCGATATTCTTCGTACGGTGGTTTCCGGTATGCTCGCGGAGATCGCACGGCTTGGCGGTAGCCTATACTATCATTGCCGCATGGACGATGTAGAGGAGCTGGCAGACGGAACGATGCGGGTACAAACCTCTGTGGGAGAGATGCATTGCGGTGCATTGATTCTGGCGATCGGTCACAGCTCCCGCGATACCTACACACAGTTGATTCAAAAGAATTTTATGATTGAAGCGAAGCCGATTTCGGTTGGCGTGCGTGTAGAGCATTTGCAAGCCGATATCGACAGAGCTCTCTACGGTAATTTTGCGGGACATCCGAACCTCGGACCTGCGGAATACGCATTGTCAGACACAAAAGGACCGCGCGGTGTATATACTTTTTGTATGTGTCCGGGCGGCGAGGTGGTGGCGGCTGCATCCGAGGAGGGATATTTGGTCGTCAACGGAATGAGCTATCATGCACGCAACGGTTCGAATGCAAACGCTGCCGTTGCAGTATCTGTCGGCTGTGATGATTTTGAATCAATTAACGGCAGTCGAGCGCTCGGTGCGATTGACTTCCAGCGTCGGATCGAGCGTGCCGCATATCTTGCAGGTGGCGGAGATTACTATGCTCCGGTGATGACGGTGGGGGATTTTTTAGACGGAAAGTGTGGGAGTGAGCCCACGCGTGTTCTCCCTTCGTACCGTGACGGCTTGGTCAAATGTGCTGATTTTTCAGAGGTGTTTCCCGCGTTTGTGATCGATTCACTGCAATACGGCTTCCGTTCCTTTGGCAAAAAGCTTCGCGGATACGATGTGAAGGACGCTGTTCTGACAGCGGCGGAAACTCGCACATCCGCTCCGTTGAGGATCTTGCGGGATGGAAAGGAGATGAACGCGTTCGGTCACGCGAGAATTTACCCCTCGGGTGAGGGCGCCGGTTATGCCGGCGGGATCACCAGTGCGGCGGTAGATGGCATCCGCTCGGCGCTTGCGCTGATGGAGCGTTTTGCCCCTCTTCAATAACAAAAAAGGAGATATAAAATGCAGACAAAAGCAACGGTTGTTGCGGTTGATGGAGATTTTGCTACCGTAGAAAGCGTGCGTACCTCCGCATGTGAGGGCTGTCATAAGGCAGAGGATGGCGGTTGCTCTGTTTGCTCGTTGATGGGATCGGATCAAAAAATTTCGACACGTGCATACAATCCGATTGGCGCCGTGGTGGGCGATCGGGTTATGGTTGAAAGCAATACGGGAAGAATTTTGCTGTATGCGGCGATTGTATTCTTGCTTCCGCTGGTGCTGGGATTCCTCTTTTGGGGATTGACCGCTTGTTTGACGGATAGTATCCTTTGGCAGGTTTGCGGCGGATGCTTTGGCTTTGTAATATGCTTTGTCGGGGTATTTTTCTATTCCAGGAACAAGCGGAAAAAGTCTTTTGACGTTGAAATCATAGAGATTGTGGAGAGCGAGAATCGCGATAGAAGAAATTGTTTGTAATGGTATGATGAGGTGACAGGATGCCGATGGATCCTGTCAGTCTTGAGGAGAATGGATGAAAGATTTGAAGAAAGAAAAGAAATGGAGCTTACTCTATATTCCCGGCAATGAAGAGCAGGATGCCGAGGTCCGAAAATTGGCTTCTCAATTATCTATTACGGAGGTCATGGGACGCCTACTCTATACCAGAGGATATCGCACGTCGCAAGAGGTGCAGCGATTTTTCAATCAGGAGGAGTCTCAATTGCACGATCCCTTCCTGATGCAGGATATGAAGCCTGCGATCGAACGGATTGCTTTGGCGATTCAGCGTAAGGAACGAATTGCAATCTACGGAGATTATGATGTGGACGGCGTGACATCTGTCAGCCTGCTGTATCTGTATTTACGTGAGTACGGTGCGGACGTCGGGTATTATATTCCTTGCCGCAGTCGGGAGGGATACGGGATTTCCAAGTCCGCGATCGATATTTTGAAGGAGCGCGGCGTGGAGCTGATGATTACGGTGGATACCGGAATTACGGCAATCGAGGAGATCAAGTACGCAAGCACGCTCGGAATTGATACGGTCGTGACCGATCATCATGAATGCCGCTCCGAGCTCCCAGAAGCCTGCGCCGTGGTTAATCCGCATCGCGCGGATGATTCTTATCCGTTCAAGGAGCTGGCGGGCGTCGGTGTGATTTTTAAGGTGATCTGTGCATTCGAGATGAACCAATGCCGGCAGGCGGGAATTCCCACAGTGGATGGCTTGCGTCGGGTTTGCAAGGAATATGCGGATCTGGTGGCGATCGGTACGATTGCGGACGTGATGCCTGCGGTGGACGAAAATCGATTGATCGTTACGTTAGGACTGCGTCTGCTTGAGAATACCAATCGACTCGGATTGCGTGCTTTGATAGAGGCATCAGCCGGAGGAAACAAGAGCGTGGATGGGCGTGGAGTCACAAAAAAAAGAAAGATCAATTCCACCTTTATCGGTTTTGTGATCGCACCGCGTATCAATGCGGCGGGGCGCGTCAGCAGTGCCGCACTCGCAGTAGAGCTGTTGCTAGCTGACGAGGAAGAAAAAGCAAAGCTACTTGCGGAACAGCTTTGCGAATTGAATTATACAAGACAAATTGACGAAAATCGGATCGCAGAGCAGGCATATAAGAAAATCGATGAGACCTTCGATCCCGAAAAGGACCGTGTGATTGTGATCGACGATGATACGTGGCAACAGGGAATTGTCGGAATCGTATCCTCGCGTATTACCGAGCGTTATGGGCTCCCGTCAATTTTGATTTCCTTTGACGGCGCAACCCGTGGATTTGCCTGCGGGGATGACATGGGTAAGGGATCGGGACGCAGTATCAAGGGCTTGAATCTTGTGGAGGCGTTGGCTGACAGCGAGGATCTGCTGGTTCGTTTTGGCGGACATGAGCTCGCCGCCGGTTTGACCATTCGTCGGTACAATATCGAAAATTTCCGCAGAAAAATCAATGAATATGCGGCAAAGCTGATGACGGACGAAATGCTTTGCGTGTGCCTGGAGGCGGATTGTGAAGTTGAGATGTCGGATCTGTCCATGCGTCTTGCACAGGAGATCGATCGCTTGGAGCCATTCGGCGCCTCTAACCCCGTCCCCAATCTGTTGCTTTGCGGTGCCGTGTTGCAACGGATCATTCCGATGGGCGGTGGAAAGCATACGAAAATGATCCTGGAAAAAAACGGCGTGAGCATGAGCGCCGTATGGTTTGGAATGAACTCCACTCAGCTTCCATTTGAGCTGTTGGATACGGTAGATGTTTTGTTCCAATTGAACATCAACGAGTATCAGAATACGACGTCATTGCAGATGATTGTTCAGGATATGCACATCTCGCCTGCATTTGAGAAGAGCTTCAACGCACAGCGAAAACGCTATAAGGAGATTCGCGACGGTGCCGAATTTGATCCGCAGGAGGATGTAATTCCAACGCGTGACGACATGGCTGTGGTTTACACATTTTTGCGACGTGAATATCAATTCAAGCATACGTGTTTTTCGATGCGTCGCTTGCTTGGGATGCTGAATCAGGGGCAAAGCTTCCGCATCGGCTATGCGAAGCTTGAGATGATCATTCGGATTATGCAAGAGCTACATATTTGTGAGATATCGGAGCCGACCGAGGATTGTTTTATATTTGATTTCTATTTCAATCCAACCAAAACAAGTATTGATAAATCCTCTATCTTACGCAAATTGAAAACACAGCAGCGTAAGACGGTGACAGAGGAGTAACGGAATTGTAATTGAGAAAGGCGTAGGACTTTTTTGATGAGTGACATGGTTCATACCAATATTGATGGGTTGCTGGAAATGCTTCGGGCAACCGAAAAAAAATACGATCTGGAAAAGATCGGGCGTGCGTTTGAATATGCGAGAGAACTTCACGAGGGGCAGTTCCGCGCCAGTGGCGAAGCGTATATTTCTCACCCGATTGCCGTAGCCGAGATCGTTGCGGGCTTGGAATTGGATACCGATTCCATTTGCGCGGCATTGCTTCATGATACGGTAGAGGATTGCGCGGAAAAAACCAGCCTGAAGGACGTGGAAAAGAAATTCGGTTCGGATGTGGCGCTTTTGGTGGACGGCTTGACAAAGATTGTGACGCTCCACGTAGAGGATAAGGAGGAGGCGCATATCGAAACGCTTCGCAAGATGCTTCTTGCAATGTCAAAGGATATTCGCGTGATCTTCATTAAGCTATGCGATCGCTTGCATAACATGCGGACGCTTGCTGCAAAGCCGGATTCTAAACGCCGTATGACCGCACTGGAGACGATGTACGTTTACGCACCTCTGGCGCATCGGCTTGGTATGCAACGGATCAAATTGGAGCTGGAAAACCTCAGTCTGCAATTTCTCGACCCGATCGGATACGAGGAGGTGCTTCATCACATTGATGAGAAGTACGGTGAGAACCAGAACTTCATGGATAAAATCCGTGAGGAGGTAGGGGAAAGGATGTTGGAAAACGGCATCCACTACACACTGGAAGCACGTATCAAATCGGTATATTCCATCTATAAGAAGATGTATAATCAAAATAAGTCCTTCGACCAAATCTATGATTTTTATGCGCTTCGTATTATCGTGGATACGGAATTGGAATGCTATACGGCGCTTGGCTTGATCCATGAAATGTATAACTCCATTCCAGGTAGATTCAAGGATTATATTTCCACGCCAAAGCCGAATATGTACCGTTCCCTTCATACAACGGTCATCGGACGCGACGGCATTCCGTTTGAGGTGCAGATCCGTACATGGGATATGCATCATATCGCGGAATACGGTATTGCAGCGCATTGGAAATACAAATCCGGTGCTTCCTCAAAAGAGGAGATAGACAAGAGATTGGAATGGGTTGCGCGTTTGGTGGAGACCGAAGACGAGCAACGCGATCCCGACGAGTTTATGAATGCACTCAAAACCGATATTTTCCACGATGAGGTCTTTGTATTCTCTCCAAAGGGGGATGTCTATGCCTTACCGAACGGGGCAAACGTCATTGATTTTGCATATGCGGTGCATTCCAAAATCGGTGAGCGAATGGTTGGCGGTAAGATCAATGGTATGATCGTTCCGATTGACCGCGAGCTGAAAAATGGAGAAATTGTAGAGATTCTGACATCCGCATCCTCCAAGGGACCCAGCCGTAACTGGCTGAATATCGTGAAAACGAGTGCGGCACGCTCCAAAATCCGCGCATGGTTTAAAAAGGAAAAGCGCGCAGATAACATTGTTGTCGGTAAAGCCGCTGTGGACGGGGAAATCAAAAAGCACAGAAAGGGCTGCACCGAGGCACAGCGTGAGGAAATTGTTGCGGCAATCAGCGAGCATTTCGGATTCAATTCTCCCGACGATTTTTACAGTGCCATCGGTTACGGCGGTGTCAGTATTTCTAAATTTGCGAAGCGTCTGCAGGAGGAATGTGAGCGCGTTATCAAGATCGAGGAGCCTGTGATGGTGCAGGAGCCGATCAAGGTTCCCATTACCCAAAAGGTCAAAAATATCAAATCCGACAGCGGAATCGTTGTGGACGGAGAGAGCGGCTGTATGGTCAAATTTGCAAAGTGCTGTAACCCGCTTCCCGGTGACCCCGTGATCGGGTTTATTACCAAGGGCTTTGGCATTTCCATTCACAAGACTGATTGTCCCAACGTTGAGCAAGGAAAGAAAAATCCGGAAAACGCGGAGCGTTGGAAGGAAGCGCATTGGGAAGGCGCTGTTGAGCACGGAAATGGAAACAGTATTTACGAGGCATTGCTTCAGATCTACGTGGACGACCGCATCGGAATGCTGGCGGATATTACCGTGGCATTGGCAGATATGCGTGTTTCGATTTTGCAGATCAACGTTGCATCCCGCGGCTCCGAGACGTCGATTGTCAATCTGAAGGTTGGTTGCCGAAATATCGATCATTGCAATTCGATCGTTTCCCGCTTGCGTGGCTTGAACGGTGTGATCAATATCCTGCGAGGATTTTCATAAGGAAGGTAAAAAATGAAGGCTGTGATTCAACGGGTGTCAAGCGCCTCGGTTGTTGTAGACGGGCAGACGGTCGGAAGCTGCGAAAAGGGCTATCTGATTCTCCTCGGCGTTGCGATGGGAGATACGGAGGAAGATGCCGAACTGCTTTGTAGAAAAATTGCCGCACTGCGGATTTTTCGCGATGAAAATGAGAAAATGAATCTGTCGATCCGCGATATCGATGGAGAGGCATTGGTGATCTCTCAATTCACCCTGCTTGCCGACTATCGGCATGGAAACCGTCCTGATTTTCTTGCGTCGGCAAAGCCCGACAAAGCAAACCAACTCTATGAATACTTCAAGGAATTGCTCTCAAAGGTGATCAGACGTGTGGAGAGCGGTATCTTCGGAGCGGATATGAAGGTTTCCCTGGTCAACGACGGACCTGTAACCATTTGTATGGATAGTGAAAATTTGAAAAAGAAAAAGTAAGGAATATCGTTATGAAACTGATATTGGACGGAAACATCAATGCATACTATATTCAAACACTTTGCATGATCTTTTTCCCGGGAGCAAAATTCGGCGCCGCGGAGCAACAGAATCCTAACTCGCCCGAGCTTTATTTGCGGATGTCCGAGCAGGCTGACGGCGTGGAGGCGTATGTTCGGATCGAGGTGGACGGAAGAATCGCTACGTCAGAGAAGTTTTATGCTTATTCCACCGAGTTTGATGCCGCGAAAACGGCAAAGCTCGCATGCGGTGCCGCTGTGATTGCGGCATGCGGCGAGGCGATGGGATATCGCCCGTCGTGGGGCATGCTGACGGGAGTGCGCCCCTCAAAGGTAGCAACCGAGCTGTTACAATCGGGAATGAGCAAAACCCGTGTGAAGCGTACACTTTCCTCGGAATATTTTGTGATTCCCAAAAAAGCGGCACTGGCAACCGATGTGGCTCTCAACGAGCAAAAACTGATCGGAACGCCATCACCGCGGGATTGCAGTGTTTATATTTCGATCCCGTTCTGTCCCACCAGGTGCTCGTATTGCTCGTTTGTTTCTTATACCTCCTCGAAGCTTTTGAGCTTGATCCCCGATTATCTGCTTCATCTTGTCACCGATATGGAGAAGATGTTTGCCAAGATCAAGGAGATGGGCTTGCGGATCTGTACGATCTATATCGGCGGAGGAACGCCGACCATTCTGACGGCAGATCAGTTACGCTTTCTGCTGTCCAAAATTTCGGAACTGACAGACATCAGTGCTCTGGAGGAGTATACACTGGAATCCGGACGCCCCGATACCATTACCGCAGAAAAGATGGTGGTTGCGAAGGAGTACGGTGTGACACGAGTTTGCGTCAATCCGCAATCGCTTTGCGAGGCGGTTTTGCAAAGCATCGGAAGATGCCATACGGCACAGGATTTTCTGCGTGCGTATGATATTGCACGCGAATCGGGAATCTCCAATATCAACACCGACCTGATCGTGGGGTTGCCGGGAGATACGTTCAAGACCTTTTCCACCACCTTTGATACAATTTTGTCATTGCGTCCCGAAAACATTACCGTACATACCTTTTGTGTGAAAAAGGCTGCCGAAATTCTGCGTCAAGGGAACGGAGTCTATTCCTTGCGCGGCGGAGATGCGGGCAAATGTGTGGATTATTCGCAATTAAAAACCCAGCAGGAGGGGTACTTGCCGTACTATATGTATCGGCAAAAAAATACGGTCGGCAATTTTGAAAATGTCGGTTTTTCTTTGGAGGGTGCCGAGGGACGTTATAATGTGTATATGATGGAGGAGATACATTCTATTTTTGCGCTGGGTGCAGGCGCGGTTTCCAAAATGGTGGATTATCGCCCGCATAACGGCGGAAAGCCTGTGATTGAGCGACTGTTCTATCCCAAATATCCATATGAATATCTGCGGGATGAAAGCACGGATGAAAAGAATGCGGCGATGGAGGCATTTTACCGCAATCACGGACTATTGGAAAGCTGATATCACAATTTTCTGTCGGAAAGGAGACGTTTTGTATGAAACATCGGATCGTTGGACTTTTTGATGAAGAAGAATTAAAGATAATGGTGGAGGATTGCGACCGTCAATTGGAGGCACGTATTGACCGTGCGATCGATAGCATTGAGGACGTAGCGAATTTGCGGCTGTTCGGTCTGACGGGACCGACGTGCTCCGGAAAAACAACGGCGGCTCGGAAGATTACCGAGCATCTGGAAAAAAAGGGACTGTGCGTTCATGTGGTGTCGATTGATGATTTTTATTTTGATAAGGAGTATCTTCATAAGCGTGTCGCGGAGACCCCGCATGTTGAGATCGATTATGATTCTGAGGAAACCATCGACATTGATCTGCTTGCCGAGGCGACCGAGAGTCTGCTCTCCTGCCGACGGACTCAATTACCGAAATTTGATTTCGGTCCCGGTACAAGGAGCAAGGGGGAGTGTATCTTCCCGCAGACCAATGATGTATTTCTTTTTGAGGGAATACAGATCTTATATCCCAAAGTCAATGAGATTCTGAACACTGGACATACCTATCGAAGTATTTCCATCTGCCCCTTATCCTCGATTGAGGTGGGTGGTGAGGAGTTTTTGCCCAACGAGATACGGTTATGCCGCCGTATCGTACGCGATTATTACCGTCGCGCGACAGCGCCCGCGTTTACATTTTATCTTTGGAAGAGTGTGCGAGCAAACGAGGAGAAAAACATATTTCCGAATATGCATTTGTGTCATGCGGAGATCGATTCCACCATGCCGTACGAGATGGGAATGTTGAAGCCGTATCTTGAACCGCTTTTGAGGCAGATTCCGCAAAGCGATTTCTTCCACGCAGACGCAGAGCGACTGTTGCATAGGATTCAGGGGATACAGCCTGTGTCTGCCGCTTATATGACCGAAAAATCACTTTATAAGGAATTTATTTGATGAAAACGATTTTAAAGGATGTTACGCTGTTGCCGGAATACGGCTACGGCGACCGAAAGGTATCTGTAGTAGTAGAAAATAAAAAAATTGCCGCAATTACCGAGACTGCTCCGCACGTTGACGGGGATGAAGTGATCGATGGGAAGGGAAACTTACTGATTCCGGCGTTTTACAATGCACACTGTCATGCGGCGATGACGTTGTTTCGTGGATATGGAGAAGATCTCCCATTGCAACGGTGGCTGGAGGAGCGTATCTTTCCCGCAGAGGATCGTTTGACTTATCAGAGCGTTTATTCCGCGACTAAATGGGCAATTGCAGAAATGATTCGCGGTGGGGTTGTCTCTTTTTCGGATATGTATATGTTTGAAGACGCGGTCGCCGAGGCAGTTCTGGAAACGGGTGTCAAGGCGAATCTGTCGCGTTCTTTGGTTTCGTTTGATCCTGATATTGATATGACAACCGATAGCCGTCTTGCCGAGGCATTGAAGCTGTATGCGGATTACAACGGTGCGGAGGACGGACGATTGAAGATCGATCTTTCCCTCCATGCGGAGTATACCAATGTTCCGCGTGCTTGTGCTTATGTCGGTGCATATGCAAGTGATCACGGAATGCGGATGCAGATTCATCTTTCTGAAACGGAGAAGGAGCACATGGAATGCATCAGGCGCCATGGAAAAACACCGACGCGCTTTTTCTACGATCTCGGTGTATTGGATGCCTCCACGACTGCCGCGCACTGTGTTTGGGTCAGCGATGAGGATATTGCCATGCTTGCTGAAAAGGGAGTCAGCGTGGCGCACAATCCCATCAGCAATCTCAAGCTCGGAAGCGGTGTGATGCCGCTTGAAAAAATGCGGAAAGTTGGCATCAATGTCGCTCTCGGTACCGACGGCGTAGCGTCTAATAATCGCTTGGATGTGTTGCGGGAAATGCAGACCGCGGCGATTTTACATAAGGGATTTTTGCGCAATCCCGCATCTACTACTGCCAGGGAGATGCTTCCTATGGCAACCCGAAACGGTGCACTTTCGCAAGGGCGCACGGATTGCGGACGTGTAGAGGTCGGCTATCGTGCAGATCTTGTTCTGATAGATCGGAATGCGATTCATAATATCCCTTCCTACGACGATTATGCAATGCTTGCCTACAGTGCGGAAAGATTTGACGTGCGGATGACAATGGCGGACGGACGCATACTTTACCGCAACGGGGAATATACTTCTATCGATGAAGAACGTCTCCGCTATGAATGCCGCGAGGTGTTTGCTCATTACTTTGACTGACACAACGCGAGGTGATAAGGATGGAATTTAAGCGAAGCGATACGAAAAAGGTGTTCTTTTCGGGAGTTTTATTGCTTTCTGTTTCTACGGTTCTTGTCAAGATAATCGGTTTGATTTATAAAATTCCCATGCTCTCGTATCTCGGATCCGAGGGCATGGGGTATTTTAATTCCGCATATGAGATTTATGCACTGTTTTGTATCATTGCAACGGCAGGACTTCCCGTTGCGCTATCCGTGCTGATTTCCGAGGCACGTGCCAAAGGACACACTTCCGCAATCAGAAGAATTTACCGTGCGTCGGTATGCATTTTTTTGGTGTTGGGGATTTTAGGAACACTCCTGATGTGGATTTTTGCCGATGCATTCTGTACATGGATCAAGAGCGAAAGTGCATACGATTGTATTCTTTCCATTGCTCCGACGGTGTTTTTCGTTTGCGTTTCGTCGGCGATCCGCGGATATTTTCAGGGCTTTCAGCGAATGCTTCCAACCGCGCTCTCACAATTGATTGAGGCGGTGGGAAAGCTGCTCTTCGGGCTTTTGTTTGCGCATATCGCTCTGGAGTGCGGTGCCGCGACTGGACAGATCGCCGCGGCTGCGGGATGGGGATTGACGCTTGGAACGGCACTTTCCACACTGTATCTGTTGATTGAAAAGCGACGTTGTACGGAACCGCTTAACGATTGGGAAGAATCACAGAAGGTAGGGCTCGTTGGATACCGCGACGTCTGGCGTTCTCTTGGCAGACTTGCGATTCCAATGACGCTCGGTGCATCGCTTGTCAGCTTGACAAAGCTGATTGATATGGCAATGATCTTGCGGCGCTTACAAAGCATCGGATACAGCGAGGTTGCCGCCAACGAAGCTTACGGAAGCTATACGACCTTGGCGCTCTCGGTGTTTGGACTTTTACCGACGTTGCTCAACTCCATCGCGTTACCGTTGGTTCCCATGCTTTCGGCGGCAATCGCATCGGGGGACAGCGAAAAACAAAAACAGATGGTGGAAACCTCTTATCGCCTGAGTGCTTTTTTTGCCATTCCGTCCGCCATCGGAATTTCCGCATTCGCAAGACCTGTTCTGTTGCTTCTTTTTCAAAATGAGCCGCAGGCGGTAATGATTGCCTCTCAGCTGTTGTCCTTGCTTGGTATTTCTGTTTTTCTTTCCTGCATGATTACGGCAACCAATTCCGTTTTGCATGCGTATCAGTCGGTCAAGCAACCGATTCTTTCCATGGCGGTCGGTGCGGGTTTGAAAATTCTGGTCTCATATATTTTGATCGGCATTCCGTCAGTCGGATTGATGGGAGCACCTATCAGTAGCTTTTTCTGTAATGGTGCGGTTGTGTTGATGAATCTGCATTTTGCATCCAAAAAGTGCGGAATGATTTCCGTAAAAAAGATTTTTGTGCGTCCCTTGGTGATCTCATGCGCGGCAATCGGAATCGCGTTTGGTATCTATCTTTCCCTCATCGGTCGGTATGGTGAGGATTCAATTGTCAGTATCTCCTGCATTTTTTTGGCAGTCGTTCTCTATCTTCTCATATCGTGCTTTTGTGGAGGCGTTTCCGAGGAGGATATCCGTGCTTTGCCGATGGGAGAGAAAGTGTTCAGTATGATGACGCATCTGCGGGGATATATTTTTCACGGACGCGCACAAAAAGAAAAAAAGTAATTTCTAAAAAATTGAAAAAAGACTTGCACAAGCGACAATAATATGGTAAAATAAAGATATCATATTTGTGGAGGTTTGACCGTGACAAAATCACAATGGATTGAAACCGCCGCCAAGAACAGCGGTATGACGAAAAAAGAGATCACTGATGCGTATCGCGCGCTCTCGGATGCGTTTTATGAGTGTCTGATGCAAGGTGAGGCGATGCAAATTTCGGGATTTGGCACGTTTGAGGTGAGAGAACGCGAGGCGTACACCGCAAGAAATCCAAAAACCGGTGAATCGGTCGAGATGCCATCATCTCGTCGGATTGCGTTCTTGCCGGGAAAAACATTAAAGGAAAAGATCAATGAGACTTGATAAATTTTTAAATGTATCGCGTATTATTAAACGGCGCACGGTTGCAAACGACGCCTGTGACGCCGAGCATGTCAACGTAAACGGAAAAAGAGCAAAGGCATCCTATGATGTCAAAGAGGGAGATATTTTGGAAATCACCTTCGGACAGCGTACCCTGAAGGTTCGCGTGCTGAATGTCAAGGAACACACGACCAAGGCGGATGCCGCAGATCTTTACGAGGTTATTTCGTGAATAATTCGGTTGTCCTCGTCATAAAATGTAGCAAACTGATGGGAGGTTTCTACTATGAATACAGAGGCAACCAAGGATCATAAAAATATGTCGCATCGGATCACCTTGAATCAACGGGAATCCATGGAACTGAACGGCGTGACGGATGTCATCAGCTTTGATGAGCAAACGGTGGTTTTGAGTACAGTTTGTGGAGATATGGCGATTGAGGGATCTGCGCTTCACATCCATGTGTTGAGCATAGAGCAGGGAATTGTAACACTGGACGGACGGATCGATTCCGTTACATATTATGAGCGTGAAACCGCTGGAAATGGAGAGCGTCACGGCTTTTTCGGAAGGCTGTTTCACTGATCGATGGAAATCTCACAGCTTGCATTGGCACAGCTTTCGCTGATTGCCTTTTTTATGGGGAGTGCTCTCGGGATTCTTTATGACGTTCTCCGTGCTACCCGTGCTTTTTGGGATAGGGATGCACACTCGGCTTTTGCCGAGCAATTGTTACAACTTCCGCTTCCGCTTCTCCCGCCGCGCAGAAGACGGAAAAAACGTCGCTTTTTGAGCGGGATTACCTTTTTGGAAGATTTCCTGTTCTGCATTCTCGCGGCAGTTGCCCTGATCCTGCTCTTTTACTGGGGAAATAACGGAAAGCTTCGGATTCCGGTTTTGCTTTGCGTGGCGATCGGCTTTCTTTCGAGTCGATTGACGCTGTCGCGTCCGATGATGCGGATATCGGAAATGCTTGTGTTTTTGATCGAAAGCACTGTGCGGTATTTGTTGTTTTTTGCTCTGCTTCCGTTCCGTTTTGTCTTTGGAAGAATCTGCGCATTGATCGGGATGATCATTCGGAATCTGCGTTTGCGGCATGAAAAGCGTGTAAGAGAGCGCTATACCCGACTTCAGATACAGAGAATCGAGCAGGATGCGTGCGGTCTTATCTTTGCGTCGGGGACGGAAATGAACGAAAGGAAAAAACATGGAACAAGGAAGGAAAAAACAATTCAGTCTTGGACTGTTGGTAAAGATATGTCTAGGGCTGCTGGTTCTCATCTCCATCGGCGTATTCGCAAACAGCATAATGTATTATAATCAATTGGACCGTGAGGCGGATGCGTTGAATGATGCATTGGAGGTTCTTTACCGTACCCGTGCGGAGCTGGTGGGGATGTTGGGATCGGCAGAGGAGCTGAACGACCTGCTCTCGGATTATACGAAGTATCGGGAGCTGTTGGAATCGGGAAGTGCCGAGGGCGAGCTTTTGGACGAATACCGTGCACATATGGAGGAAATACGGGAATTGCTCAATTCCTCCAAAAACAAGGACTATATTGCGCGGATTGCCAAAGATGAATTGGATCTTTATTTCGCGGACGAAAAAATTTTTTATAACGATATCAATTGATTGAGTGGAGAATTATGGCAGATAAGAAACAGGACGGACAAAAAATTATTGCGCAAAACAAAAAAGCGTATCACGATTATTTTGTCGAGGAAAAATACGAGGCGGGGATCGCTCTGGCGGGAACTGAAGTTAAAAGCATCCGTGGAGGCGGGGTTAATCTCAAGGATTCCTACTGCTCGTTTGAGGGCGGGGAAATCTTTGCCGTGGGAATGCATATCAGCCCTTATGAGCAGGGCAATATTTTCAATACCGATCCGATGCGAGATAAAAAGCTGCTTATGCATCGCAGAGAGATTATAAAGCTGCAGGGCTTGGTACAGCAAAAAGGATTTACAATCGTTCCGCTTTCGCTTTATTTTTCGGGAAGCCACGTCAAGGTGGAGCTGGGGCTGTGCCGCGGTAAAAAGTTGTACGACAAGCGGGATTCCGATGCAAAGAGAAGTGCGGAAAGAGATATTGACAGACATATGAAGGATCGCTCCTATGAGGGCTAAAAGAAAGGATAAAGATATGAACAATTTACAGTTTCATTCCGATACGCTGATCGAGACCAAACGCTACTCCAAGGATTTTTGGTTACCAGATTATCCGTATGATGCAAGCGGCAATTTTGACCGCGAGGCAGCACTTCAAACCGTGCTGTATGAGGAATATGGCTTTGTTAACACCGAGGGCGTGAACGTTACGGCAGAGATTGTAAAGACCGAGGAGAAGCAATTTGCGGGCAAATGCACGCATACGGCGGTGAAGTTTACCGTAATCAAGGGAAGCGATCAATCATCTTTTCCCGTACATATTTATCAACCAACGAAGGTTTCGGATCCCCAAATGATCATCCAGATCAATTTCCATCCCGAGCTGCCGAACAAATATCTTCCAATTGAGGAGCTGATGGATCGCGGCGTTGCCGTGGCGCACGTCAATTATAAGGACGTGACCACGGACGACAACGATTTTAACAACGGCATTGCACGCCTTCTGACCGACCGTAACAATCCACATGCGGCGGGAAAGATCGCGCTGTGGTCGTACGCGGCGAGTGAGATCGCAACGTGGTTGCTTGCCAATGGATATGCCCGTGCAGGGGCTTTGTACGTGGCAGGACATTCGCGACTTGGTAAGACCGCACTCTTGACTGCGGCTCGCGATACGCGTTTTACGGGTGTTCTGGTCAACTGCTCGGGTTCGTGCGGTGCGGCAATCGCCAGAGAGAAGACGGGGGAGACAGTAGAAAAAATCTGCCACGTGTTCCCGTACTGGTTTGCGACGTATTTCCACCAATACGCAAACCGCGAGTTTGAGATGCCATTCGATCAGCATTATCTCACGGCGCTGATAGCGCCAAGAAAGCTTTGCATCGTAACGGCCGAGGAGGATCTCTGGGCGGATACCGACGCACAGTACGTGGCGGCAGAAGCGGCAGATGTGATCTATCGGAAGATGGGAGTTGATGGTTTAGTGCGTCGAAACGGTATGTTGAAGCAGGGAGAAAAAACCATGGAAGGGCAGATTGCCTTTACGAAACGCGGTGGCACGCACTTTTTCAGCCGTGACGACTGGAATTTCTTTATCGATTTCATCAAGAGATGATTGTAATGTCAAAAAGCAGACGTTGCTCAAACGTCTGCTTTTTGGTATGCATCCAATAAAAATAAATTATAAAACTTTCAAAAAAGACTTGCAATTTCGAAAAAAATATGCTATAATATAGTACATAGAAAATTAATAAGGAAGCATAGCTCAGTTGGTTAGAGCGCACGGTTCACATCCGTGAGGTCGAGAGTTCGAGTCTCCCTGTTTCCACCAAGCAAACGCAGGCACCCTTGTGGTGCCTGCGTTTGCTTTGCGAACAACAATGATAAGAACTTCGCAAACGCCGGCGTTTGCTATAACATGCGCAATCGCGTTCTAACGAATCGCAGTGTATAATAGCGAACGTTTGAGTTCAGAGTCTTCCGAAAAAGGACCTTGACCTGCCTTCCTAAATTTTCAATAACTGTGTATTTGAGTTTTAAGCATAATAATTCAACCAAAACAATGTGTTTATCGATTTTTTGTCCACAAAAGCAGTACTTGTCAGAAAAAACAGATGGAGCTTGACGCTTCACTAAAAAGCCTTTCCCAGTAGGGGAAGGTGGCAGCCGAAGGCTGACGGATGGGGTGTCCCAAATTCAAAGTAACTCCTCATCTACCGCTATCGCGGTCCCACTTCTCCCACAGGAGATGACTCATTACCGTCCGACAGTGCACCTAAAAGGTGTAACACACTGCACCTTGCGAGCAAGGTGTTTGAAAAAGGAGTCCGAACAAAATGCTCGCACTCCTTTTGATTTTTCGGCAGGTAAAACCTGTTTTATGGAGGGCACCCGTGGAGTGCCCTTAATTATTTGGATTTGAAATCAGAAGATTGGATAGCCTGCGTTGGTGTGAGCCTCGATCAGCTCGTTGCACATTGCCACGATTTCGTCGGTGGAGAGCTGTGCGCCTGTGACTGGGTCCATCATTGCTGCCTGATAGAGATACTCCTTCTTGCCTGTGTAAGCTGCCTCGATGGTCAGCATCTGCGGATAGATGTTGGAAGCGTTCATTGCAGCCAGCTGGAGCGGGAGATCACCGACGTAGGTGGGCGTAATGCCGTTGTTGTCAACAAGGCAGGGAACCTCAACGCATGCGTCCTTCGGCAGGTTGGAGATGCATCCGTTATTGATGACGTTTCCGCCGATCTTGTAAGGCGTATTGGTCATAATTGCTTCCATGATGTGGGACGCATATTCATGAGAGCGGGTGTGCTGAACCTTACCGCCGTTCATGATCTCTTCCTTTTGGCTCTTCCACCTTGCGATCTGGTTGACGCAACGGCGCGGATACTCATCCAGCGGAATGTTGAATTTTTCAATCAGATCGTCGCGCCCCTGCTTGAGGTAGAAGGGATTGTATTCGGCGTTGTGCTCGCTACTTTCGGTGCAATAGTAGCCAAGCTTTTCGATGTAATCAAAACGAACCATGTCGTTGTGCTTTTCGTTTGCGTTCTTTTCCTTTGCGCGGCGACGGATTTCGGGATAGAGATCGTTGCCGTCCTTGTCATAGATTTCCAGCAGCCATGCCATGTGGTTGATACCCGCGATCTTTGTCCGGCACCCCTCAAGCTTATCTCCGAGTCCAACACCGTTTAGAATTGCCGAGGCACAGACCTGTACACTGTGGCACAGACCAACGGTCTTGACGCCGGTGTATCTCTGCATATAACCTGCAAGCATTGCCATGGGGTTGGTATAGTTGAGAAGCCATGCATCGGGGCAAACCTCCTCGATGTCCTTGGCAAAATCCTTCATGACGTGAATGGTACGCATTGCACGGAAGATACCGCCGATACCGAGCGTGTCGGCAATCGTCTGGCGCAGACCGTATTTTTTCGGGATCTCAAAATCGATGATAGTGCAAGGGTCGTACAGACCGACCTGAATCGCATTGACAACGAAATCGGCACGACGAAGCGCGTCCTTTCTCTGCTCGACACCGAGATACTTGCTGACCTTTGCGCGCCCTTCGTTGATGGTATCGTTCATTGCCTCGATCATCAGATAGGATTCCTCCAATCTGTCAGCATCAATGTCGTAAAGTGCGATTTCAACGTCGTGGAATGCGGGACACATCATCGTGTCTCCGAGAACGTTTTTAGAAAACACGGTGCTACCCGCGCCCATGAATGTAACCTTCATAATTCTATATCCTTTCATTTTGAACGTATTTGATTCCATAGCTAATGGGAATCTATATAATATTATACTTTTTATTTTTTAAAAAATCTATTGCATTAGGTAACCTAAATATGGTATAATGTAACTAAATAAGAAGGGGAGTGATTGTTGTGCGTGATATAGCCTTGATGAATCGGTATTTGCAAGATTTGAACCCGTTGATTGTTGGCGAGGAGGACTGCGAGCCGGGGCACAAATACGGTCCTGCGATGCGCGGATATACCTTGATTCACTTTGTGTCCGACGGTGAGGGCGTTTTCATGCGCGGCGGAAAAAGCTATCCCGTTTGTGCCGGTGAGGCGTTTTTGATTTTGTCGGATGAGATTACGGTTTATTTCTCCTCCGAGGAGCATCCGTGGAGCTATCAGTGGATCGGCTTTGACGGCGCTCTTACGGAGCGATTTAAATCCTTACCCCCTGTATTCTCCTACTCCCGTAATTGGGCAAGAGAAATGCTGGAATGCTATGAAAACGATGGTGTAAGTGAATATCGCATTGCGGCACTCTTGTTTCAGATGTATACCGAGCTGTTTGCGGCGGAAAATCCAAAAAATCATTACGTGCGCAAGGTGAAGGATTATATCCGCGCCCTATATATGCAGGAGATCCGTGTGGAACAGATTGCCGAACGGATGAATCTCGATCGGCGATATCTGTCGCGTCTGTTCAAAGAAAAAACAGGACAGACCATGCAGGAATATCTGATCTCTGTACGCATGGAGGCGGCAAAAAAGCAGCTGGAGCGCGGGGCATCGGTTGCCGAGGCATCACAGCTGTGCGGATATGATGATGTTTGTAATTTTTCGAAAATGTTTAAACGACTGTTCGGTATCAGCCCGGGAAAATGGAAAACCGAACGGAAATAACGGAGGACTTATGGAAAAGAAGATATCCAATTGTGAAGATTGTGTATTTTACGATTATGATGAGGACTTGGATAGCTACGTTTGCACGATGAATTTGGACGAGGACGAGATGGTGCGTTTTCTCTCCGGAAAGAATCAGACATGTCCGTATTATCGCTACTATGACGAATACAAGAGTGTGCAAAAGCAGAACTGATTGCTTTTGCAACACTTTTTTCTAAACGGCGCTGAAAAAACACGAATCTGTGGTATAATAAGAACGTTATTGTCTGAATTGTTTCAAAAGCGGGAGGGTATTTCTGTGCTGTTTACCAGTCTGGAATTTTTGTTTGCCTTTTTTCCAATCACCTTTGGCGTCAATTTTCTTCTTCCCAAAAAAGCAAGAAACTACTGGCTTCTTTTGGCAAGCCTGTTCTTTTATGCTTGGGGCGAGCCGTCCTTTTTGATCGTGATGCTGATCTCGATCCTGTTCAATTATCTGATGGCACTGCGGATTGCGGAGGCAGACGGAAACGAACGGGTGAGAAAGCTGTTTCTGGCAATCACGGTAATCGGGAATATCGGTCTTTTATTTGTTTATAAATATATGAATTTTGTAACATCAACCCTGCACAGCATGATTCCATCAACACAGGAGATGTTCGAGGGAACGGAATTTGTGCTTCCCATTGGTATTTCGTTCTTTACGTTCCAAGCGATGAGCTACGTAATTGACGTCTATCGCGGTGTTCCTGTGCAGAAAAATCTCGCTTATCTTGGGCTCTATATCTCACTGTTCCCGCAGCTGATTGCGGGACCGATCGTACGGTATACTACGGTTGCTGATGAGATC
Source organism: Clostridia bacterium (assembly GCA_017463405.1). Taxonomy (GTDB): domain Bacteria; phylum Bacillota; class Clostridia; order Oscillospirales; family CAG-272; genus UMGS1865. The sequence goes on along the minus strand of JAFTPJ010000139.1, from coordinate 10,579 downwards.
AATTCCCGCGAGATCACACCGGATCGCTTTTGCAAGGGAATGTTGCGCTTTGTAAAGGGTTTTAACAAAAAGGTCCTGCTTGCCAATATCTTGGCGCAGGTCGCCGATGCGTCTTTCGGTGCGAAGGAATTGAGCGTTGCATTTGCATGGTTTGGTGCGCTCTGTTACGCATTGCAGATTTTCTTTGATTTCAGCGGATATTCCGAAATGGCAATCGGTCTTGGTCTGATGCTGGGCTTTACTTTCCTTGAAAACTTCGATTATCCCTATATCTCCAAAACAATTACCGAATTTTGGCGTCGTTGGCATATTTCGCTGGGTTCGTGGTTCCGTGATTATATCTATTTTCCGCTCGGCGGCTCGCACGTCAAATCCAAGCTTCGATTGGTATTCAATCTGTCCGTCGTGTGGCTGGCAACCGGTATCTGGCACGGGGCGAGCTGGAATTTTATTCTGTGGGGCGCTTTATACGGATTGATTATCATTGTCGAAAAGCTGTTATCCATTCCCAAAAGGGTGGAAACGGTGCGACCGCTTCGGGTAGGATATCAAATCTTTTCCATGTTGATGGTCTTGTTCGGCTGGGTGCTTTTCCGCGCGGCTGATCTTTCCTTTGCCTTGGACTATCTCAAAGCTATGTTCGGAATCGGATCTGTTGGTTATATTGGCGCGACGGCACGACTGTATTTTGCAGAATTTTTCGTGATTCTTGTTGCGGGGATTCTTTGTTCGACGCCGATTTTCCGTTTTATGAGAGAGAAGTTGGCGACACGCCTGAAAAACGGACTGGCAATTTGCAATGCGGTGACCTATACCGTGCAGGCAGTCTTATTCCTCATCAGCGTTTCCTTTATCATTATGGATTCGCACAATCCCTTTATTTACTTTAATTTCTGATTGAAATCACAGGAGACAATGGATGAAAATCAAAGAAAACATCGGTATTTTCATATTTACCGCAGTGATCGGCGGCGTTTTGATCATCGGTTCTTTGATGAATATCGGATTGGTGCAAAAGCCGATCGAACGCTTGGGAGACTCGACCATCGATTTTTCTCAATTTGTGGATGAGATCAAAAGTGCCTACGTTTCCGACTTTTCGAACAAGGAATGCTTTATCAATCTCAATGGCTTATTTGCCAGAATCACAGGCCGACACGTGTACAATGAGGTCTCCGTACTGGAGAATGGAATGCTGGATTATGAAACGCTCAAGGAGCTGGATATGACGGCATTCGCAAACAGTGTCATCCAATTTGATGCGTTTTTGAAGGAGAACGGTATCGCATTTCTCTATGCGCAGGTGCCGAACAAATCCGATCTGCAGGATACATTGGTCAGGGAGGGTATTGACAATTACGGTAACAGAAATGCCAATGAACTGATCGGTCTGTTGGAGAAAACCGATACGGAGATTCTGGATTTGCGGCAATCCATCAGCGCGACGCCTGAATTGGTAGAAAAATATTTTTACAATACGGATCATCATTGGAATACGCACGGCGCTTTTGTGGCATTTGGAGAGCTTTTGCAATATCTGAACGAGATGTTTCCGGCGGAAAACATCGATTTGTCACTTGCGGATGCTTCCAATTGGAGCACCGAGGTCTATGAGGACTGGTTCCTCGGAAGCCGCGGAAAGCGTGTTGGTATTTACTTTGGTGGTGTGGATGATCTGACAATCTATATGCCGAATTTTGAGACCGATATGTCATTTTATGTGCCGAAGCACCGCGAATACTACAGCGGTAGCTTTGCGGATGCGGTGATTCGGGAGAAGTTTTTGGATGCTCCCGATTATTTCAATGAAAATCCTTACTGTGCATATATCGGTGGAGATTATCCTTTGGTTCATCATCGGAATGAGCTGGTGGAAAATGACCTGAAGGTTCTGATCATCAAGGATAGTTTTTCCTTGCCATTGCAATCCTTTCTGTCAACGGCAGTAAAGGAATTGGATGTGTTGGATCCGCGTTACTACACGGAGTCTACCATCTCCGAATACGTGGCGGTATCGCAACCCGATATCGTGATTATGCTGATAAATCCATCGGTTTTGGAAAGCTCGGCGTACTATCATTTTGGAATCCCCAAGGAAGAAGAGGGGATTCACAAAACGGAAAGGACCGAGATTTCGTATTTTGCAAAATAACGGGCGAAAATTGCAGCATCAAGCAACAAACCAAAAACGACTCGGTGTAGCTCAAATGTGAAACCGCATTTGAGCCCCCTTTTGGCGAGCTTCAGGTCATTTCTTCGATGTGGTAAATATAGTCCAGTGAGCGCAAAGCTTCGATGATCTGGCTGTGTGTTTTGTATTTTTTCAGCTCCTTGCTGCTGATGGAGATTGCAATGGAGTAGACGCTGAGGCCCGAATTTTGATACGCCGCATTGGATTCGATATCATCGATTCTCATTCCGAGCTCGCGGATGGTCGTTACAAAATTTTTCAGGTAAGCGATGTTTTTTAGCTCCAGATGAATTTCGAAATGGTTGGAACGGTTTTTCAGATAACGCTCGAATTTCGGAAAAACCGAAAGACTGCACATGAGTGCCGCAAACGCTGCAAGGGTAATCGTGTAAAATCCGGCGCCGATGCAGAGCCCCAAAATACCGCATGCCCAAAGACCGACGGAGGTAGTAAGTCCCTTGATCTGATTGCGCGAGCTATAAAGGATGGAGTTGACGGTGATAATCGCCAGACCGATGATGCTTGCGGCGGAGATCAGATAAAATCCCATTGTAGCGCTTTGAAGAAGATAGAGATCCAGAAGCATGGAGAGCGTTGTGGCAAGCGCAACCACCATAAAGGTACGCAGACCTGCGGCATGCCGCTTACTGGAACGCTCGCAACCGAGAACGGCGGAGAGGATAAGTGCAAGAATGAGACGTAGGATAACCGTGTAAATATTCAGCTCGATTGCCCAGCTTCCCAAAAGGCGGGCAATCGGATCAATCAGTTGTGCAGGCATGATCGTTCCTCCTAATTTTTAAATCGTTTTTGACGTTGTTGCGGATGCATGGGCTTATACTGTTCCTCCGCCGCTTCCGTAAAGGCATCCTCGTTTTCCTGGTTCAAGGTGCCGGCGGGAGGAATATGCTCCTGGATTTTTTGAATCCGTTCGATCAAAAGCTCCACTTCGGTTTTTGGGGCGCCCGATTCGTGTGTTTCCTCCACGGTTACCAGTTCCTCCAGTTTATTGGAGTATGAACCCGAGAGATAGAGCGAAAGCTTGGCACATGCGGGTCCAACCAACTCATAAAGAATGCTGGATGCGATGATGATGGTCTCCAGTGCAACTCCGATATCTCCCTCCAGGGCACGTGCACCCATTGCCGCAAGACCGATGGCAACGCCCGCCTGGGGGATCAAAGCGAGTCCCAGATGGTTGCGCACCTCCTTGGGCTTTTTTACGACAAGGCATCCAAGAAAGGCGCCTGCGTATTTTCCGATGATACGAACGATAAAATAAAGCAAGCCGACTACAATCAAGGGTGTCGCACCGATCGATCCCACCGAGGAAAAGAGGGCACCGAGATTGAAATTGACACTCGAGCGTACGAAGAATAGAAGCAGAATCGGCGGGCTGAAATAATTGAGCTGCTTGAATAGCTTATCATCGTTTGTAAGGTTGATGTAGATCATTCCCATCGACATACAACCGAGAAGTGGGGAAATATCGAGCATCGTACAAATGCCGCAAAACGCGAATAAAAGCGCAATGGAAATGATGAGACGGTTATCGGTGGAGCGCTTTTTGGTCATCAACACCTTCATAAAAAAGCCAAACACACCGCCGAGGATCAGAACGCCGATGTTGGTTAATAGAGGAATGATGATGTCTCCGACCTCAATCGCGGCGCCCGAATTGTATGCAACGGCAATGGAAATGGAGATGCTGTACGCCAGAAGTGCTACAATGTTGTCGATTGCAACAACCTGCAAAAGGGTATTGACAAAGTCGCCCTTGGCGCCCGTTTGACGGATGGTCATCATCGTGGATGCCGATGCGGTTGCCGCCGCGAGAGCCGAGAGAACGATGGAAAAGGCAAGCTGTAGCTTTAATATACTAAAGGTAAGGAAGAAGATCAGCACGGAAGCTACACAAGCTTCAAAAAGCGTGATCACCAGTACCTTGACGCCGTTTTTCTTCAATACCGCGAAGCGGAAAAATTCTCCCGTGCTGAATGCGATCAGTGCCAACGCGATGTCGGAAAGGAAGTCCATGCCATCTGTCACCGTTTCGGGAATGAGATCCAGACAGTAGGGACCGATCAAAATTCCCGTAAGGATGTAAGCGCTTACGTTTGGCAAACGCAAAAGCTTTGTAATCCGCGTCATGGCGAAGCCGAAAAACAGCATGAACGCAATGGAAATAATAACAGATGCAGCGGGGGACATGCTGTCTAAAAATTGATGTAGTGCTGTTAGCATGGTTGCTCCTTTCGAATGGGAATAATAATTAAAAATTATATCATACCATACAAAAAATGTCAAGAGGAAAATGCAAAAATGAATAATTATAATGATTGTTCAGCATTTTTACAGTACGTTTCCAACAATGCGCGCCATGCAAGACGGGATGATTGGAGATTCGCTTTTTTATCTGTTTTCCCTTGACATTTTTTGACGTTTGGTGTAAAATAATAGGGTATACAATTTTTATATCGAAAGGTATTTTTTATGGGAATTTTTGCTTCAACAATCGGACAGACCATTTATCTGTTTATTCTGATTCTAATCGGTTTTTACTGACGAAATGGAGAGTCCTGCCCACAGAAACGGCAAAGATTCTTGCCAAGTTGGAGAATATGATCTTCATCCCCGCTTTGATGGTCAAAACCTTCATGAATGATTTTACGGTCGATCGGTTGAGCACCTCGGGAACGCTGTTTTTATTCAGTGCGGGACTTCTGGTACTGACCGTTCCGATGGCGATTCTCCTATCACGTGCCTTTTCCAAGGAGCGCTTTACCCGTAACATTTACATCTACGGGCTGATTTTTTCCAACTTCGGCTACGTCGGTATTTCGGTTGTCGAGGCGGTGTTCCCGCAGTATTCCGCCGATTATCTGATTTTTGTCATGCCGCTGTACCTGTTGATCTATCTGTGGGCGGTTCCGGCACTGTTGATGAACGAAGGAAAGATGACACTGAAGCAGAATCTCAAGGCGCTCCTCAATCCGATGTTTATCGGGGTATTTCTTGGTATGGTAATCGGTATCGTTACGTCGCTTCTGCCAGAATTTACGATGCCTGCAGTGCTCGAACCGCCTCTGAAGGCAATCGATACATGTATCACGGCATTGAAAAATTGTATGTCTCCCGTTGCGATGCTACTGACGGGTATCACGGTAGCGAATATTGACATGAGAAAGACATTTACAAACGCGCGGATTTACATTGTGACCGCCGTTCGTCTGCTTGTGATTCCGCTTGTATTTCTTTTGTTGCTTCGTGTCCTGCCGCCCGTGTTCGGTATCGTTCTGCCGGAGAATATCATGGTCTGCGCAATTGCATCGCTGGCAATGCCGCTGGGGCTGAATACGGTCGTGATTCCGAGTGCATACGGACGAGATGTTTCAGTCGCCGCAGGTATGGCACTTGTTTCGCATCTGTTGTGCTGTGTGACGATTCCATTGGTGTTTATGCTGGTATAAAAACAGCAATTCTCCGTTTTTGTCACATCGTTGTCACTTGCTATTTTGCCAACTGCGTGGTAAAATGATGGTGGAGGTGATTCCAGTGGAATTAAAGGATCGACTGAAAAAATTAAGATCCGATGCAAATCTGACACAAGAGGATTTGGCAAATCAGATTTTTGTTTCCAGAACATTGATTTCAAAGTGGGAAACGGGGGAGCGCTATCCAAGCAAAGAAAATCTTGCGCGCTTGGCAGTGCTGTTTCAAATTCCGCAAGATGAATTGATCGGCGGACAGAAGGAAAAGGACAAATACAATCAGTACAACGTTTTGAGTATCGTATATTCGTCTGTCTGCGGAGTAATTTCTCTTGGCTTGCTCGTGATGATGATACTTGCTATTATCGAAAGCGTTACACTGCATGATGGATGGACGGGTATGGGCGGTTTGATGATCTGCATCGTTTATGTTCTTCCAATGATCCTCGGATTAGTCCTCTTTGAAGCAATCACGCTGAAAAAGAAAAACGGGTACAAATCGTTAGAGCTATACAGCCTTTTTGCAATGATTCTTGTGTGGCTTATTTCCATACCTGCGTATCTTTATATGATATAAGAATAGTCCTCGTACCATTTAGATATAATCCCCTTAGAGTAGCCATTCAAAAAAAACAAAAGTTTTTGAGACTACACTAAGGGGATTATTATTATGCAGAGGAAAACGGGAGAAAGACACCCCAAGAGGAACGCGCAGAGATCGTAGCATTCTGTATCGAACACAACAAAGATTATGGATTAACGATAGAAACCTACAACGTGTCTTACCAGCAGATCGATACTCCAACAACCAAAACGATTAGCACTGATAGTATTCGTTTCATTTCTGCACCTCGTTTTGATATTAAAAAACAATACCATCGCGGTTCGTTAGTTCTGCGGCAATGCGGAATACCGGAACAACATTCGGGTTATCCTCAACAGCACGTGTCAAACAGAAAGTAATGCCGTCTCTGGTCGCGACTCTTGTCACGATTGCGCCATCGCTCCAAGACAACTCAAATCCAAGTTGTTCAAACACTGCATCAAAATCCTCATAGGTGGATGCAACAGTAAGTCCATACACGGTAACCGCAGGGTCTGTAACGGTGATATCTGTTACGAACTCACCGCCGTCTGCGTAATCGGGCCAAGCAGTGATTACATAACTAACGTAGTGTTCGGGATGCTGATCAGAACCATCTTCGTCCTGAGTTTTCTTATATCCGCTACCAAGGAACTCTCGTGCTCCCATCCAACCGTAGATCTCATCGTGTCCGGTCCAGTCGTAGTCCTTCACATCCTCGGTGATCCAAAACTCTAAAGATGTGTTTTTCGGCATCTCGCCTGAAAACGCATTTTTACCATTGCTATTTGTTTCATTACCCGTATTCTTCACCTCAAACGTCACCCAAGTGTTATATGTTTTTCCATCACCGAGGGAGAAATCACTGATTAGACGATACGTACCTTCATTAGACAAGTCGAACAATTCGGTTGAATAGTTTTTTTTCTTTGTTTCCTTTGATTTCAATACGTTTGTGATCGAGGTTACGATTAATTCATCGGTTAGGACGCTTTTCCACTCTCCATCTTCAAGATATTCGATGTTATATCCTTCTCCATAGGTGACTTCTTTGAAGGTTTCATTGTGCCATACAGCATTGAGCTTCTTATATTCGCCCGAACTATCCAAAGACGAAATCGTGAGATAGACGCCTGCGTAGTCTGTGTGAATGTCTTCGTCGGTCAGCGCACTATCCTTGCTGTTATCACATCCGATAAGACAGAACAAAAGTGTTACCACGGCTAATACTAATGCTAATACTTTTTTCATTGTGTTGATCTCCTTATTACTCATTTGCGATATAGAATGTACCCCAATTCGTGTAGTACGGCTCCAAGTCGGTATGATAGACATAATCTATTCTCACGCGCCATCGAACCGTTTTTACCCCATCGACAATGGGTGTACCATTTATCATGGTTTCCCATTCTTCGTTTGATAGCTTATAATTGGTACGGTTAACGATGGTTTTAGTCATATATGTTCCGTCGTTGGGATAATCAATTTCAAGTACATACTCTTGCGGTATGCCTTCTTGCACCGTCCAACTGAACCTTGGCGGCTCATCCTGCTGTCCAAAAGTCCAATTTTCATTTGGTTCGTCAAGAGTTAAAGAATAGCTTTCTTCTGGATCTCTTGTGACTTCAGAAGGAGCAGTTTCAATGAATTCATTCAAATAGCGGTTAATGTCCATTTCATCGGTTATTTTGTATTGAACACCATCACTACCTTTGATTACATTGTGTCCGTAGCTCAAAAAAACATATTCAATATCTCCACCGTTACCGATAAAACGAATATAGAATGAGCGCTTATCCGGTTCTGTAATCTTTACTCTTTTCAATTCAAGAATCGAAAATGTGTTACAAAGATTTTTAACCGTTTCTTCGTCAGTAATGGTATAGATGAGCTTTGTATTATATTCATCGTCATTATACTTGGTTATTTCAACCATGTGCGCTTTCGTAATATCCTCATCTGTCCATTTGGAAGAACATCCTACGAGGTAACACAAAAGTGCTACCACAGCTAATACTAAAGCTATTAGTTTTTTCATTGTGTTGACCTCCTAATCAATAATTTTAACAGTATTGTTATCGTCAACCTCAAAATTAACTGTTATCTCGTCAGTATAAGTAGCCAAATAGGTGTTATCGCTTTCGGAGTAGCCTATCAAAACAATCTCAAAGTAAATCGAGCTTCGGCTGCTTGTTAAATTCTCAAAGAGTTCTTCGGGGATGTGAAAATTTTCCTTAGTGTTATACTCAATCTTTGCTCCAAAAGAACCGCTTTTTGTTACTACGTATTTGTCGTTGGAAAAATCATCTTTAATCTCTTTTAATACGCAGAGGTTATCCGTGGAAAAATAAGCGTCATAGTTTTCGGTCGGCTCCCCGTATGGCAACGTTCCCAACATTGTCCAATCATAAGCGACTATCAAAACCGAATAATTTTCATAACCTTCGTGACTTGAGTAATCAAGATAACCTTCCGGCCATCCGTATGCGATTTCCAACGAAACGTCATCCAATGAGTACTCGGTTTGATTTGTCCTTATTCCAAGAAACATTGAGGGCAATTTGCCGAGATAGAAATAGCCCGTTTCCACCTTATACGAAGAACAGGAAGCCATAGAAAAACAGAGCAACACCATGCATATTGCCGATATAATTCTTAAAACAATTTTTTTCATAAATAACCTCCTGTTATTTTTTATTTTTACTATTTATTTAACGAGCGTCATTTGTTCTAACAAAAGCTTAACATCTTGCTCTACGTTTTCCCCCGAAAGATCGAACTGAACTACGAAAAAGATATTGTTACCATCCCCCGTGTAATTAAGCACGGCTATTTCAGATTTCCATTCATTATCGTTTTTATAGCAAACGTGGAGGCTATATGGAAGTCCGTCTTTTTCTCGTGCTGTTTCAGTAGCCAACGGGTACAAATCGTAATCAATTACATCGGTTGAATACACAAAGGTATCGAGCGTATAATCGATTTTGTAATACTCATAAATATGCACAGTAACGGTCGCATTTACGCCATACTGATACCTTACAAGCCCGGTTTCGTTTGTTTTTCTGTAACTGATGTTTGTTGGAGTATATTCCTCAAACAAAAGTAGTGCTTGCAATCCTACTGCATTGACCGCTTCTTCGAGGCTGTCGGTAGTTCCAAAAATGTTTACTTTAGGCTCATTGGAAATCGCAGACAAAACACGCGAGAAGTGTATTTCATCGTATCCACGGTCGGGAAGAATTGCAGAACATTCAAAATATACAGTTGCCGGGATTGCAGTAGTAGAAGAAGCGTGGTCATCATATATATCTTCATCTATGGGGGCGTTAGGATCATAGTCAACATCATCGTTTCCGCCCGTGCCGCCGTTTATCTCTACGCTTTTCTTAAATGTTCCGGCATCAAAATATAGATTCAAATAAACAAAATCTTGTCCTTCGAGAAAATCGAGTGTAAATACGCCATTATCATTGGTTGCTACTTGCTTGCCGTCTGTGGATTCGATACGGCGGATAACTTGGTCGGCAATTTTGTTCGATGAACGGAAGAATACTTCGCTATTTCCTTTACATTCGATAAGGTAAATCGTAATGACGTCTGCTTCGTTTGGAATTGTATAAGCGTCATAGATTTCCAAATAAAGTGAGCCATTGGCGATACTGAATATGTTGTTATATTCATCATTATCAATGTCGGGATTTGTGTTACCATCAATGTCGGGTATAATTTCGGAATTAGCACCACCCAACTCGTTGTTATCAAACAATCCTATTTGAAAGGCAGCAAATACACCCGTGATTATTAAGCAAAAACAAGCCGCAATTGACACCCATTTCACCCAAAGCGTTTTGCTTCGGTGGGGCTTTTCTTCTACCTTAAACTCTGCCGCTTCTTTGATATGTCGGGAACTGATATTTCCCATAGCTTCAGATATTTTTTCTCTTTTCATATTGTGACTCCTTTTTTAATTAGGTACTGCCGGAGCTTTTCTCTCGTGCGAGAAAGACGGACAGTTACAGCGTGGTTGTTCATTTTGAACATTGCCGCAATATCTGAAATGGAATCTGAAAACCAATAACGCCTTACGAACATAATGCGATTGTTTTTTTCCAAGCTGTCAAGGAAATCATCAAACAACTCGGTAAGCTCTTTGGTGTTCACCTCGTCCTGCACCGTTGTAGCAGAGGGCAAACAGTTTTCAAGCTCGTCAAGTGCCACGTCGTAGTAGCTGTTTCGCTTCTTTGCGGTGTTTTGATGATAACGCTTGATTGATATATTCCGAACAATGCGACAAATATAGGTAAGTAAGGG
>JAFTPJ010000138.1 GCA_017463405.1 Clostridia bacterium | reverse complement strand
GCTGGGCAAGGAAACCATCGACACGTTCAACACAGGCGAATCCCGCGGCAAAGAGGTTTCGCACAGTCTGAACTATCAGAAACTCGGTAAGGAACTTGCGTCTGTCGATGAACTCGCAGTCCTTGACGGCGGCAAGTGCATCCTCCAGCTTCGCGGCGTTCGTCCGTTCAAGTCAGATAAGTATGACATTACCAAGCACCCCAACTATAAATACCTCTCTGATGCCGAACCGAAAAATAATTTCGACATCGAGAAATTTTTATCCACACGCTTAAAGACAAAACCAAACGACACTTTTGATACCTACGAAATAACCGATACCGCTGACGAATAATCAGCGGAATTTTTTATGAAAAAAGGCAGGTGAACTTTTAGCAGCTCGTAAGTATCTAAGACCCCCGATTCGCGCTGCCCCCTGATTCCATATAAAACAACCACCATTCAATCAAAACCACAACAAATTTTTAATTATGAAAGGCGGCTATATAGCCGAACAAAGGTGAAATTTATATGGAATTCTTCAACGCTGCAATCGAAACTCTCCAGACTCTTGTTGTTGCTCTCGGCGGTGCGCTCTGCGTATGGGGCAGTATCAACCTCCTTGAAGGTTACGGGCAGGACAACCCCGGTGCTAAATCGCAGGGCGTCAAGCAGCTCGTTGCGGGCGGCGGTGTTGCCCTCATCGGTATCACCCTGATTCCGCTTCTTTCCGGCCTTTTAGGATAAAAGGCGCTCCTTAGGCTGATCGAACATGAACCGTAATTCAACCCGCAAAACCTACATGGTACGCGCTCCTACGGGGGCGTGTACCCGAAAGGGGTGATGACACATAGACGGTATTATCGAATCAATAACCGAATGGCTGAAAGGTATGCTTGTTGACGGTACGATGAGCAATCTGACCGGATTGTTCGATTCCGTCAACGAAGAAGTCGCAGACATCGCAACACAAGTCGGACAGACACCCGCCGCATGGAACAGTAGTATTTATACGATGATCCGATCTCTCTCCACCAATGTAATCATCCCCATAGCCGGTCTGATTCTTGCGTTCGTCATGACGCTGGAATTCATTCAGATGATTATTGACCGCAACAATTTCCACGACTTCGATATTTCAAACATCTACAAGTGGATGTTCAAAAATTCATGTGCAACCCTTATCGTGACAAACACATGGAACATCGTCATGGCGGTGTTTGACGTATCACAAAGCATCGTCAACGACGCATCCGGTATTATCGTTGGAAGTGCAACGCTTGATTTTGACACCCTGATTCCCGATCTTGAAAGCCGTTTAGAAGCCATGAAACTCGGCGAACTGCTTGGTCTGTGGATTCAGTCCTTCCTCGTCGGTTTCTGCATGAAGGCACTGAGTATCTGTATTTTCATCATCACTTTCGGGCGTATGATTGAAATCTATCTCGTGACCTCCGTTGCCCCGATCCCGATGGCAACCATGATGAACCGTGAAAGCGGGCACATGGGACAGAACTACCTGAAATCTCTCGGTGCGCTCGGCTTGCAGGCGTTTCTCATTATCATCTGCGTGGCAATCTACGCGGCATTGGTGCGGAATATCGCCGTAACAAGTGATATTTCAGCGGCAATCTGGACTTGCATGGGATATACGGTGCTGTTATGCTTCTCGCTGTTCAAGACCGGAAGCCTTGCCAAAGGCATTCTCGGCGCGCATTAAAAAACAGAGCGGCGTTTCCACCACTCTGTCGGTTGTTTATACGTTTGTTCTGAATGAAGCGTCATTCTTTGCCAGCAGATACAGGCAATACTGATTCATACTGATTCCTTCCGCTTTGGAATGCTCCGCCAGTGATTTGTGCAGGGACTTCGGAATCCGCAGCTTGAACTGACCGGAATACTCATCTTCGGTCACAGGTTCGGGAATGTCGATTCCATCTTCCATTGCGGCAGTCAGCCATTCTTTCTTGCAGTCTGCGGCGTTGCGGACAGCTTCTTCCAAAGTATCCGCACAGGTCAGGCATCCGGGAAGCTCCGGAAAGCGAACAACATATCCGCCCTCTGCAGTATCCGGAATTACTTCCATGCGATAAGGCAAACGCATATATTCATCAATCGTTCTCATGACTTTCCTCCATTTCTATAACCTCTTTGACCATCTGTACATACACAGTTTTGATTGGCTCGTGCAGAGGAATGGTGATGGGCATCCGACCTGCCTTGCGGAAAGTACAGTGACTGCTGCCTCCTGCGGGGCGTTTCATTTCATAACCGTAACTTTCCAATACTTTGCGCAGTTCATCAAACCGCATTCCTTTATCCAGTGCACAGATTCGAGCCAGCAGTTTATCCCACTTTGACACGATCATCACCTCGCATATCTTGCATATATAGTATATCATGGTGTCATATATGGTGTCAATAGTTTGCTCTGAAAATTCAGAAAACATTCAAAAACGGAGGTGATCGCACATAGCATACGTTCCCGTCCCTAAAGACTTAACCAACGTCAAAACAAAATTCCTCTTCAATCTCACGAAGCGGCAGCTTGTCTGCTTCGGCGGCGGTGCGCTGGTTGGTGTACCGCTTTTCTTTCTGCTCAAAGAGCCAATCGGTACCAGCACGGCGGCACTCATCATGGTATTCGTGATGCTGCCGTTTTTCCTGCTGGCGATGTTTGAGCGCAACGGTCAGCCGCTTGAAAAGGTGGCGAAGAACATGGCAAATGTCCTGTTCCTGCGCCCGAAACAACGACCTTACATGACCAACAATTTCTATGACTGCCTCGCACGGCAGAATCGGCTTGACAAGGAGGTACACAGCGTTATTCATGGCAAAAAAGCTGACCAAAAGTGAACGCAGACAGATTGAAGCTATTATTGCCAGGAACAAACAAAAAGACAAAAACAAGATGAGCGCGCAGGATTCCATTCCGTTTCAGCGGATGTTCCCGGACGGAATCTGCCGCATTGATGAAAAAACATACTCAAAAACCATCCGATTTGCCGATATCAATTATCAGCTGAACACCAACGAGGACAAATCCGCCATTTTCGACGGATGGTGCGATTTTCTCAACTATTTCGATTCGTCCATTAAGTTTCAGCTTTCCTTCATCAACCGTTCCGCCAGCCGTGACAATGCGGTGCAAAGCATCAACATTCCGCCGCAGGGTGATGAATTTGACTCTATCCGCACCGAATACACGGAAATGCTCCGCAATCAG
>JAFTPJ010000137.1 GCA_017463405.1 Clostridia bacterium | reverse complement strand
TGTTGGTGCCCGAAATCCAAAATACCGATGTTTCATTTTTTGAAGATGTGGATTATCTGACCTTTTTCAAGGATTTTTCGGATAAAGATGTTTTTGACGCTTGCGTTTTGTTAAACAAGCGTGATAGCCGGAAAGCATTTACCGAAAATCTGCTTGTCAAAAAGCTAAGCATCGAAAAGGACAAAGTAGATCAAATTATTACTGTTCTCCAAAAATATAATTTGTTATATAACACGCAAATTGAGATGGACGATGAAATGCAGACGGTATATAATTTTAAGCCTACACCGTCGTTTGTTGCATTTTTGATTTTCGCCAGAGAAATGATAAAAACGCCCCAAGCCTTTAGCTATTACTATGGAGGTAGAAATAAGCCATACCTCAAATAAAACGTAATTGGTTATAGAGGCTGTGCATTGCGGTTGATCCCCCCTGTGCTTGTTGTCTTCCATCTGGTCAGTAGTTATCAAGAAAAGATACGATATCGTTTTCGTAGTACCGGCGCAAAAAGCCGGTGTCAATCTTTTAACATGCGAAATTTGCATTTTTAGTCTGTAAAACAGACAAATTTGCAATGTTTAGCCTCAAAAAAAACGACATGGGTGAGTACCAAATGCACTTTTGCATTTGACTCACCCTTTGTCGTAGGGTGAAAGCGATTATTATCCGTATACGCATTGTGACCGAAAACACCTTGTAACTATGGATATTCGATCCCCTTTTCAAGGATCCTATTTTTTCCGACCACGCCACTCCAGCGGCACACTTTCTGTTTCCGTGCGGAAACTGCGGTAAAAATTCGAAAGCGAGGTAAATCCGCACGAAAATGCGATCTCGGTCACCGTCATTTTGGTGGAGGCAAGCAGCATTTTCGCATGATTGATCTTCAACGTGTTCAAAAAATCGGTGTAGGTGCGTCCCGTCACACTGCGAAACAGCTTGCAAAAATAATTCGGCGTATACCCGCACGCCTCGGCAATCTCACTCACCGACGGATTCTCGCGAAAATGCAGATACAGATACCGCAAGGCACCACCGGAAAAGGTGCTCCTGTCGCCCGCACTCTCTGCCAAGGATCCCGCATGCCGCATCAAAAACAGCAGCAGATACTCCGTCAGATCGCGTATGCACGTATCGGCAAACGCAGCATCCCGCGTATACTCCTCCATCAACAGTTCAGAGAGCGTCTGCACACGCGCCAGCGTTTTTTCATCCACGCCAAAGCAAAGCGACCGCCGATCTTGCAATACGTATCCGGCAATTGCACCCGTAAAGCAGACTCTCGTCAAACATGATATTGATCAGCTCCAGTTCCCCCTCGCAGATCACGTTATGAAAATCTGCGGGTGAGAGCAGGTATACACATCCGCGCTCCAGCGTGTACTCCGTTCCATTGAGCATCTGCCTGCCGTGTCCGCCGATGATCACCTCTATCTCGAAAAATTCATGAAAATGCACACGCGACTCCCCGTGAAACCGCCTCCGCTCCACGGTGACATGCCGAACCGCATCCACCATCTCCTTGGAAAACAACAACGCTTCGTAACCCATACGCTTCCCTCCCGATATCCTTATTATAACACAAAAAGCACTTTTGGGGAAGATCTTTTTTTAATCGTAGAATATTGGAGCCTTCAGGTATGAAAATAGAAGATTTCTTACGCCAAGAGGCTTATAATGAAGAAAAAACAGCAGGAGTAACCTATGAAAAAATTTTATTTTGTCGGAAACGCGCATCTCGATCCCGTTTGGATGTGGCGGTGGCAGGAGGGATCTGCAGAGGCAAAGGCGACCGTGCGAAGTGCGCTCGACCGCATGAAAGAATATCCCGATTTCAAATTCGTGTGCTCCTCCGCATCGGTCTACCGTTGGATCGAAGATTTTGACCCCGCGATGTTCGAGGAGATCCGCGCGCGTATCCGCGAGGGACGCTGGATCGTCGTTGGCGGATGGTTCGTCCAACCCGACTGCAATCTTCCTCAGTCGAGGACGGCACCATCCTCCTCACCGCCATCCGCAGTCCACTCTACGCTGACCACGGCAAAGCGCGGAATGAGGAATGCTCTACACCGATCAGGGCGAGCATCGCATCCAATACGCATTCTGCGAGGTGAAGCGCGGAGACTGGAGTCCTCTGATCCGTGCGGCACAGCAGCTCAACACTCCGTTACGGTCATCCTGGAAAACAACCACGTCGGCACGCTGTCCGATCACTTCCGCGGCATCGAATGCTCCGCCCCGAACGTGCAGATCAGCGCGATCAAGCGTGCGGAGGACGGATGCGGAACCGTCCTGCGCCTTTACGAAACCGAGGGACACCAGACAGAATGCACCGTCTCGGGTGCTCTGCTTCCCGCACCGCTGTCCGCAACCGTCACTCCGTGGAGTGTGGTCACCTACTACCTCCCAGACAGCGAGCGTACGTGGAAGGAGGTTCTTCTGACCGAATTTAATATGTAATAGGCCGTCACATTCAAAAGCAGAAATGCTATGACACATGAAGGCAAATCGCGATCGCTTCACTCTCATGTTTCGGAGATTTCAAGGCAACACCGCACAAAATCGTGAGGACACACTTGCTTGCATAAATTTCGCCAACCTGCACAAATTTCATTGGAAACAAATCCACGGAAGCCTGTTTCCATTCGGTTTGTTTGACGAAATTTCTGAAGGTGTAATTTCATCATCAGATTTGTGCGGTATTGTCTTAATATTGTTTTCGCATCATAAGATTTTATAAAAAGTCAGCAAGATTTTATATTGACTTTGACTTCATATTTGGTATAATAATAGCAGGAGTAAGCTGGATTGTTACGCTTTAATACAAAAGATTGACAGATTCTTTGCGATTTGAAACGAAGGAGGCTATTATGGAACGACTTTTAAAAATCGGTACGGTGAAGCCGATTCACTCGCGTGACATCGAGGAATCTCGCTTGGGACTGGGTATGGAGAAGCTGGATAGAGATGCCTTTGATCCCGAAAAGGTATACGACCGTGTAGCGGCATTGGGCGTTAAATGGATTCGCATCCAATCCGGTTGGCAAAAAACAGAGCGGACGGAGGGAGTATATGATTTCGCTTGGCTTGACCGCCAAGTGGACGAGTTGCTGGCGCGGGGCTTAAAGCCATGGCTCTGTCTTTGCTACGGAAACATCGTTTACGACGATCTTGCAAAGGAATATTACGGTGCGGTCGGTTGTACTCCTATCCGAACTGAACGCGCGTATGCGGCGTGGCTGAAGTACGTCTATGAAACGGTGAAACATTTTACGGGCAGGATCGAGTATTATGAAATTTGGAATGAGGCGGAGGGGAACTGGACATGGCGTCCCGTTGCCAATGTAAAAGAGTATGCTGAATTTTGCGTCAAGACGGCAAAGGAGATCAAGTCTGCCGATGCGAATGCCAAGGTTATTACGGGCTCGCACTATCAGGACTCTATGGAGTTTTTTAACGAGGAGTTTACCAACGGTACGATTGCAATCTCCGATGCGGTGACGTATCATTCTTATCATTATGATGAGACGTATTCCATGCAGCGTGTCGCGGCACTTAAGGCATTGATCAAGCATTACGGCGGACATGCGGAGATCATACAGGGAGAATCGGGCTCGCAATCCAAGAGCGGCGGAAACGGTGCGCTTGGTTGGATTCGGACCAACCAAGATATGCAAACCAAGCAGATATTGCGTCATACCGTGGCAGACATTCTGTCGGGCGTGAAGTTTACATCGGTATTTTCCTGCGTGGACATGGCAGAAAATCTGGATGCCAAAGCGGACGAACCGATCACAACCTGCGGTTATTTTGGTTTGCTGGGGGCGGATTTCGATCCTAAAACCGGAACGCTGATGGGCGACTATTATGAAAAGCCGTCCTATTACGCATTCCAAAATCTTTGTGCATTGTTTAATGAAAACGTTACGCCATCCTATATTCCCGTTATTTTTACCCCGCAATGGTCCAGCCGTCTTGGCGGATATGACTGTCCTACCCGCGAAATCATTTACGGCGGAATTGAAAAGAAAAACGGCGCGTGTGCATTTGTCTATTGGCGCTCGACTGATATGGTGACCTTCGGGAGCTACGAGGGTTCAGCAACGTTTGAGCTTTCGGGTGTTGCGGGCGACGTGCACTTGATCGACCCGATGGACGGAAATATCTATGAGATTCCCGCGGAGATTATGACACGCACGGAAAGCAATCTGTATACATTCAAAAATATTCCCATCAAGGATTACCCGCTGTTCATTACCTTCGGTGATTTTTAAGAGAGGCGCAGAAATGAAAAAGGAATTTCAAATCGGTATATCTTTGGAAAGCAACACGGAATATTTCGCAACCGAGACGGAGTATCACGTATATGCGTCGGATACGACGGAGGTTTACGATTCCCGTTACATGGCGATGCGCGGACACGCATCGACGCCGAAATTTAACGTGTTTGTTCTGATGAAGGATAAAAAGAATATTACGATCGATTTTGGCGGTGCGACGTTGGTGATGCACGGCAAAATTCAACCATTTTTGATTGATAGGTGTGAAAATATCATCCTGAAAAACTGCAGTGTGACCTACGATCGCCCGATGTATACCGAGGCACTGATCACTGAGGTGACGCCGCAGTTTGCAAGGCTGCAATTAAACGAGCATTGCACTTGCCGCGTGGAAGGAGATCAACTGATCCCTTACGGCACAGGTTGGGAAAACCGACGCTTGAATTACAGGGGCGTGTTTTTCCAGATGTTTGACCCTGAAACGCGCAAGGGTTGCGGGATCACACTAGGGGCAATCGGTACACCGTTTATCAAGGATCAGTCGTTCCCGTTTGCTATTAATCATTTCACTGTTGAGAAGGACGGAGAAACGATTCTGCTCAAGGGTAAAATTCCCGACGTGTATCAGCCGAACAAGGTCTTGGCGATTGAGCACGAGGGACGAACGTATTCCAACGTATTTGCAATTGATACCAAAAATCTCGCTCTGAAGAATTATCGCATTCTGTCCGGTGAGGGGATGGGAGTTTTTGTATACCGTGTGGAGAATATCCTGCTGGATCGCTTCCTTTTGACCCACGATGAAAAATCACCCTGTATCATTGCCAACGGTGCGGATGCGGTGCATTCGTTTGGAACTTCCGGTAAATTTGAAATACGCAACAGCGTTTTTGAAGGAATGATCGACGATGCGATCAATATTCACTCCAATTTCCGCACCGTGGATCACGTATTCGGAAACGTGATCTATACCAAGCGTGCCTCCTGTGAAAAGCAAGCGCAGAATCTGTACCGTGTGGGCGATGAGATTGCGGTCTATCGCGGACAGACGATGGAGGAAATCGCGCGATACACAGTGCAGGCAATCGAAATTATCGATGATGAGATGGCAAAATTTACCGTTGACCGACCGGTAGAAGCGCATGGCGTGGGAGATATGATCGAAAGCCTTACTGCCAATTGCGACGTGACGATTGAAAATTGCACGTTCGGAAAGGCAAACTCTCATCTGCGTCTGCAATCGCGCGGAAAATTTGTGATCCGTAATTGCGAGAGCGAGCTGCCGTTCCTTTTGACGGGAGATGCGACGTATTGGTTTGAGTCGGGACCGATTACCGACTTGACGGTCGAGAACTGCCGATTTGTCGGTGAGCGTGCGCGCATTTCTTTTGAGAGCGAGGTCAAGGTGACCGAGGCGGCACCGTATTATCACCGTAACGTAAAGATTTTGAACAACGAATTTGAAACCGAAACGCCATTGGTTGGAAAAGAAACCGACGGTATCGTGTTCAAGGGCAATGTCAACACCAAGGGCTTGCCGATGAAACTTACGCTCACCAATTGCGGAACGGTCGATGCAGACGGTTGTTTGGTGGAGCGCAAAAATGAAGTGCGCTCACACTTGGGTGTGAACTGATTCCCTTGTACGGAAAACTCGACCTCACAAGTGCGGAATCAAGCGTGACGTGTAGTGCCTTGAAACACAAATGAAAAAAACCGTCTGCAAATGCGAAACGCATTTGCAGACGGTTTTGCTTGTTATGAGCGTAGAGGAGAGAGCGCGCCTATTTTTTCGCCAGCCGTTTGACGAATTCGGTGATCTCGTTACCGACCGCTGTGATCTCCTCCTCGAATTCCTTGGAGGTCACGCGGAGAATTCCCGAGTGTACAGCGGAGAATTGCAGGAGGCGGTCACCTGTGACGACGCGCACGCTGTAATCGGGACCGAGCTCGTACATCTTTTTTTCGATGAAGGCGTCCGCCGTTTCGTCCTGTTTCGTGTAGATCACGCGGTAGCCGTCGTGCGTAAAGTCCGATCCGGTGCCGTCCTTGACGAGGTATGCGTCGAACACCAGCCACAAATCGGTCTTGGTAAACGCAACGTAATTGCTCAACAGATCCATCAACGCATCACGAGCCTTTTCGAGGCTGTAATCGGCGATTATACGGAGATTTTCCCATGCGTAGATGACGTTGTAACCGTCGATGATGGTCAGGTTTCGTTGCGGGCGTGTGGTTCTTTTGGAAGAACGCTTGTTCGTTTTCTCAGCGGAATTGGTTTTCGGCTCGCTGTATTGCCTCCGCCGGATCGGTCCGAATGAGCGGAGCATCAGTGCCTCCAACTCATCGTCGCTCAGGTGATACTTGTTCGCAAGCTTAGTGGGCTTGGGGATCAGAATCTCTGACGCATCGGAAAGCGTGATGTCGGCTTCAAGATGCTTGTAGCGTTCAACCTCCTGCCACGGAACGACAAAGCTCGCACCGTGGGCGCAAAAGACCGAATGCGGCGTGTTTTCAAGATCCGCTGCGGGGTCGTACGCGGCGGAGGCAATGATTTTCTCGGCATTGTGACAGAGCTCATAGCCGTCAACGGTACATGAAAGGCTCCCCCGCCCGCGCGTGTAAGAGATCACCTCGCCGGTGTAATCGTGCAATGTCGCGACGGGGGCTCTGCCGCAGAGAGTGGACGCATCTTCGGACGAGGAGATGATCTCAAACTCCGCCGACCGTGCCTGCAGATCGGACATCGCGCGCCCGACGCAGGCGGCGGGAAGCTCCAAGCGGAAGCTGTAATACGGCTCCAGCAGAACACATCCCGCGCGCATCAATCCATGTCGGACGGCGCGGAGCGTTGCCTCGCGGAAGTCGCCGCCCTCGGTGTGCTTTTGGTGCGCACGTCCTGCGACAAGTGTAATTTTCGTATCGGTCAGCATCGCGCCGATTTGGGTACCGCGATGTGTTTTTTCATACAGGTGTGATAAAATCAGCCTCTGCCAGTTGGTATCCAGCGTGTTTTCGGGCAGACGGGTATCGAAAATCAATCCCGTTCCCCTGGGCTGTGGCTCCAATAGAAGTTGCACCTCGGCATAGTGGCGCAGCGGTTCGAAATGCCCGATTCCGATCGCGCGCTTGGCTATTTTCTCTTTATAAAGGATCTTGCCGCTCCCGAATGTGCATTCGATGGAAAAGCGCTCGGCGATCATACGGCGAAGCAGGTCGATCTGAATCTCGCCCATCAGACGCGCCTCGATCTGCCGCAGCTCCTCGTTCCAGCACAGGTGCAGAGTGGGATCCTCCTCTTCGAGCTCCTTGAGCTTCGGAAAATACAGCACAGGGTCGCACTCCGGCGGAAGTTCAATAGCATAGGCGAGGATGGGCTCAAGAATCGGCTTGCAGGTATCCGCTTCCATGCCGAGCCCCTGACCCGTATAGGTCGCCGATAACCCGCTGACCGCACAGATTTCACCCGCAGAGGCAACATCGACCTGCTCGAATTTGTCACCCGAATACAGACGGAGCTGTGCAACCTTTTCGATTGTTTTTTTGCCATCGGGGGAAAAATAGGTCAGCTCGTCGCGCGCCGTAAGCTTGCCGCCCGTGACCTTCAGATAGGTCAGGCGCGTGTTGCCTGCACGGGCGATTTTGTAGACCTTGGCGCCGAAGTTCTCTTCCCCGTAGACGGGGGTGAGCGTGAAACGGTCGAGGCATTCGAGAAGGAACGCGATACCCTCCATACGGAGAGCCGAGCCGAAGAGGACGGGAAAAAGACGGCGCTCGGTGATGAGTGCCGCAATATCTGCGTCGTCGATCGGCTCTTGGGCAAGGAAGCTTTCCAAAAACGCCTCATGCACCAGTGCGAGCTTTTCGCCTCGCTCGGCAGTGCTTTGGTTGGCAAAGAAGCCGACACAGGCGGGAGAGAACGTTTTGGCAAGGTCTGCCTCGAGTTCCTCGGTGAGCTTGATCGAAACGTCAGTTTTATTGACGAACAGAAAGGTGGGAACGCGATAAAAATCCAAAAGCTGCCAGAGCGTGCGGGTGTGGTGCTGGACGCCGTCGGGCGCACTGACAACGAGGATTGCATAATCAAGCAGTACGAGCGTACGCTCGGTTTCGGCGGAAAAATCCACGTGCCCCGGAGTATCGAGCAGGATAAAGTCACAAAGTTCAGTAGAAAAGCGTGCCTGCTGGGAGAAAATGGTGATGCCACGCTCGCGCTCGACGGCGTGGTTGTCAAGATAAGTGTTTTTGTGATCGACACGTCCCAGCGTACGGATCTTGCCCGAAAGATAGAGCAATGCCTCGGACAGCGTAGTCTTTCCTGCGTCCACGTGTGCAAGTATTCCAATGGTCAGCTTCTTTTTCATGCATTGTCTCCTTTCTGAAAAAAATAGATATGGCTGTGATGCTTTAGTGATTGTTTTGCAAAGCGACGAGCTCTGCTTTCATTTTTTCGGCGCGACGGTAGAGCTCGCAGAGGATTGCCTCGCGGTCCTCGTCCCTTGCATCAAGTGATTGATGATGTGCCTCAAGAACGATGTCACCCTTGTAACCGATTTCGACGAGGACACGTAAAAACTGCGACCAGTCGATCGTTCCGTCACCGGGCAGAAGATGCTCGTCGCCGCCCTTGCCGTGGTTGTCCTGCATGTGAAGGGAGAGCGGCACGTGTTTCAGTCCGATCAATGCATTCGCCTCGATGCCGAATGCATGCGCGTGTCCCGTGTCGTAGCACCAACCGAAGTAGGGCGAGTTGACCGCCTCGACCAATGCGTCGATCGCGGCGGGCTGAATGGATGCGCCCCAAAGAAGATTTTCGGAAAGGATCGTGACGTTGTTTTCCTCTGCGATCTCCAAAAGCGGCTTGACTGCGGCGGCATTGACCTCAACAAACGCGTCGATGCTGTCGATGTTTTTGCCGTCGGCATCGCGGAACAGCGGGTGGACGACCATGTAGGGAATCCCCAGAATGCGGCAGACCTTGAAGCTGCGCAGCATCGGCACGCTGCGGCATGCGGCGTTTCCGTTTGCGTGCGCGTGGGTATAACGGACACCAAGACGCTCGGAATGCTCGCCAAGACGCTTTGCCCAATTCTCCCATGCATCGGTAACGAACGGAAAATCGCACTCCTGTACGAGATAATCAAAGGCAAGATCGAGATGAGAAAAACCGCAATTATGAAGCCGTGTCAATGCTTTTTCCGCGTGATAGCACGGCGGAAATACGCTTGTTGTGGTGACGATATTCATATTTATCTCCTTGATTTATTCATTGGGAACGAGCGCGCGCCCCTCCCACTCGGGAGCTGCGGGGATACCAAGCAATGCCGCAGCGGTGGGAGCAACGTCGAGGATGGTGACCTCCGAAAGCTGTTTGCCACCTGTAAAGCCTTCTCCGATGAAGAAGAGCGGAATGGTCATATCATCAGGCATATCGGTGCCGTGACTACGCTCGTGCCCTCCATGGTCGGCGGTAACGATGATATTATATTCGTCGCCGAAACGCTCAAATACGCGCTTGACGTTTTCAATCGCTATAGCAATGCGGCGGAGATATTCTTCGGACATCCAGCCGTTGTCGTGTCCGCCCTTTTCGTCGGTTTCTACCATGTAAAGAAAAACGAAATCGGGGGAATGGCGTTCGATGCAGGCGATCGCGGCGTCGGTCAGCTCGCTGTCCGAGGATTCGACCGCGTAAGAGTGAATATACTGCGAGAATTTCAGTGACGAGGGTCTTGAAATATCACGCAGAGGCTCCCAACCGTAGAACATTGCCGCAACACGTCCGGCGTTTTTGATCTGTTCCATCAATCCATTAAGAGGACGAACGAGCGGAGTATAGGTATTAGAGAGGATGCCGTGCCGCTGTGGCGGTACGCTGTGGAACATGGACATATGACAAGGAAGAGTGACGGACGGGAGAACTGTTTGTCCACATAAGGTATATGCACCTTTTTCCATCATGGTGTGAATGAATGGATTGCCGCAGGCGAGAAAGCCGTCGGGACGCATGCCGTCAATGGATATTAGGATGACTTTGTTATTCATGGTGTTCTCCTTTTAGATTCATAGTTGCATTTATAAATACAGTATATCATATTTCGGTAGGGAAGTCAACGATGATAGAGATAAATTCCGTAAAAATTCGTCGAGGGACTTGCAAACGACGACGTTTTGTGCTATAATTGCGAGTGTATTTTATTGGGAGGAAAGGGAAAGGGATGGAATCCTTAATTTTTGCAATTAATGCGGTTGCACCGATTATTATTATGGTGGCAATCGGCTATATTCTCAAGCGCATCGGCTTTCTCAACGACACCTTTGCCAGAATGGGCAATAAGCTGGTGTTTCGCGCGCTGCTGCCCTCCATGCTATTTCTGAACGTCTACAAAATCGACGACATCGGCGGCATCGGGTTCGGCTACATCGGATACGTGCTGGTGGCACTCCTCGTGATCTTTCTCATCTCGGTGCCGCTGGTAATTGTGGTAACCAAAAAGCCAGAGCGACGCGGTGTGCTATTACAGGTGGCCTTTCGCTCCAACTACGCGCTGATCGGTATCCCGCTCGCTCAATCGCTCAGCGGAGACGAGGGCGTGATGATCGCGACACTGCTCTCTGCTGTAACGATCCCTCTGCTCAACGTGCTGGCGGTCATCAGCCTCTCGGTCTTCCGCGAGGGCGGCGGCAAACCGAGTTTGAAGAAGATTCTTTTGGAGATTGTAAAAAATCCGCTGATTCTCGGCGTGCTGACGGGTCTCGTTGTGCTTGGAATCCGATCGATTTTTGTGCAAACAGGCATTTCGTTCCGCCTGACCGATGTCACCCCCGTGTACAGCGTGCTAAATTACCTTTCGGGTATGGCAACACCAATGTCCCTACTGGTGCTGGGCGCGCAGTTTGAGTTTTCCGCCGTGGCATCCATGAAAAAGGAAATCATCTTTGGAACACTGATGCGCACGGTGTTCGTACCGATCGTGGGACTGGGTGCGGCGTACCTGTTCTTCTTCCCGACATATTTCCACGGCGGTCACTTTGCGGCGTTCATCGCGATGTTTGCCACACCGGTGGCAGTTTCCAGCGTGCCGATGGCGCAGGAAATGAACAGTGACGCGATTCTTGCGGGACAACTTGTGGTTTGGACTACGCTGGTGTCGGCGCTGACGGTATTTCTCTCAGCGTTTCTCTTGCGCCTCGCAGGCGTGTTTGGGTAAAAAAATGAGCCGATCGTTTTTCACGGTCGGCTTTTCTTATTTACAAAACGTTAACATAGGTTCATATTGACATTTGAGAAAATTTTGTTATAATTAAGATATCGGTCCTTTCCACAAATTTTATTCGCGGTGTACCCGCCAAAGGAGATTCATGACACAAAGAGTTTCGCGTTCCGCCATTTTCGTATTTCACCGTTTTTTGCGCCCTTTTGCCGTACTGTTGTTGCTGTGCGTCGTTCTCCTCGGCTGTAGTGCCGCAGGTGAGCGAAGCGCATACAGTGAGGAAAACGAAAGCGAGGCGGACATTCCCGTGTCGGGCGAGGTGCGTCCGCGCGTGGCGATGACCTTTGACGACGGACCGCACAACGTGCGCACCAAGCAGATCGTGGACGAGCTGAACAAATACGGTTGGAACGCAACCTTCTTCGTGGTCGGCAACCGTGTGGACGGTACCGAGTACGCGGGCGGTGAGGCGATGCAGTATGCTATCAAGGCGGGAAACGAGGTCGGCATTCACGGGTACACGCACAAGTATTCCTATAAGACCTGCTCCGACACCACCTACGATCAGGAGCTTGCATGGACGGAACAGGCGATCCGTGAGAAAAAGCCCGGGTATCAGACCACTCTGATGCGCCCGATCGGCGGAGAAATTACCTCTGCACGCGCAAACGAATGCGCGTATTCGGTCATCCTGTGGAGCGTGGACTCCGAGGATTGGAAGCATAAGATCGATGAAAGCGAGGAAGATCACGAGAAAAACGTCAACACGATCGTCAACAACGTCATCTCGGGCATTTCCGAGGGTGACATCATTTTGATGCACGATCTGTATCAGAATACATACGAGGCAACAGTGATCATCCTGCAGTGCCTGTACGAAATGGGCTACGACGTAGTAACCGTTTCGGAGTTGTTGGGTGATGAGCTGCAGCCGGGAACGGTCTACACAAAAGGATAATGCGCCTTGTGCGTATTTGCGGGATTTTTCGCCGTGCTGATAGATCTCACCCCATAAAAGAAAACCATCAACGCGATGCGTTGATGGTTTTCTTTTATGGGGTGAGATATGGGGCTCGAACCCACGACCTTCAGGGCCACAACCTGACGCGCTAGCCAACTGCGCCAATCCCACCATATTTAATTTGTGGCGTGCCTTGAGGGATTCGAACCCCCGACCTACTGCTTAGAAGGCAGTTGCTCTATCCAACTGAGCTAAAGGCACATCACAAGGCATGCTCCCGCATTCGGGAGCACTCTTGATGGAGCGAGTGATGGGAATCGAACCCACGCGGCCAGCTTGGAAGGCTGGAATTCTACCATTGAACTACACTCGCATCGATGCGTGCTCATCACAAGTACTTGGATATTATACCACACCGTGCTCTTTTTGTCAATACTATTTTTGAAAATTTTCAAAAAATATTTTTGACTCCAAGAAATCACCTCCACTTTCCAAATCGATCTCCCTTGACAAAAGTCGCGAATCATGCTATAATAGGCATCAGAATACTCCATTTATAAAAAATGAAAGGAAAACACCATGAAAATTCTCAAAAAGATCTTCAAAACATTGCTTCTGATCCTGGCTGTGCTCATCACCCTTGTTTTGCTCGCATGGTCAGTCCTCCACATCGCAAAATACTTCATGTACCCCGATTATTACCGTAACGCCGAGGTTCTCTCCCCCATTCCCTCACTCAACGAGGGCTTCGTTCCGCAGGGACTCGACTATGATCCCGAAACCGACACCTACATTCATTCCGGCTACAACGGTAAGAATGTCGAGCTCTATTTCGTCACCGACGGCAAGGTCAAAGAGCTCATCCCGCTCAATCCCGACGGCACCCGTGCGACGGGACACGCGGGCGGCGTTACTCGCGCGGGCGACTATCTTTACATCTGCGATAATGAAAACGAGGGAGACGGCAAGGTTGGCATGCTCCGTGTCTTCAAGTTCAGTGAGCTTTGGAACGCACCCGACGGCGCCTCGGTTCAATCGATCGGCACCTTTAACGTAGATACCTCCTCGTCCTTCTGTTTCTCGGATGACAAATACCTCTACGTAGGTGAATTTTACCGTGCAGTCAATTACGAAACCGCCGCATCCCACTACTATACCTCTCCCGCGGGAGACGAAAACAAAGCCATCCTATCCGCGTATCCCCTCAACGCCGATGGCTCCATAAACGGCATCTATCCCGCATTTTCAATCTCTATCACCTCACAGGTGCAGGGCTTTGCAATTACCGAAGACGGCAAAATTGCGCTTTCCCGTTCCTGGGGGCTCAATCCCTCCTATTTGGAGATCCACAGCGGTATGAAGGACAGCGGCACAACTATTGATGTCGCAGGCAAGGCGATACCGCTTTACTATCTCGATTCCACCACACGCGAGCAGAATATCACGATGCCCGCATTCAGCGAAGGACTTACCATCGTTGACGGCAAAGTCGCAATCAGCTTTGAGTCTGCCTGCAACAAATACATTGTCGGTAAGTTCTTCTTCGCCTACAACGTCGTTTCGTATCCGATTGATTGAATCCGAATCATCTGCGTGGGTGTCGCCAACCATCAATTGGCGACACCCACGTCTTATTTTTACGAGGAATCAGATACAAAACGGGCGCTTGCTTTTGGACTCCCTGACCTCATTCGGTGCAACCTGAAACTCGTTGCGGAATCCCGACGGCGTCATCCCCGTCACTCTTTTGAAGATACGCATAAAATGAACATCGCTCTCATATCCGCACGCTTGAGCAATCCCGCTCACCGTCATATTGGTGGCGGACAGCAAATATTTCGCATGCTCCATGCGGCTTCCTTGCACATCCGACACGATACTCACGCAAAAAAACGACTTATATAGATGCTGGACGTAGGATCGACTCAAATTCATCCGTTTGCAGATTTCGTCAATGCTCCAATCGCTTTGCGGCAATAGGCGAATGTCGTTGCGCAATGTACAAAACAGATGATAGTACGGATGCTCTCTTGCGGGATTTTCTGCGTTCGTTTTTTCCGCAAGTTTCAGTATGATCAGCTCAAAGTATCGCCGCATCGTTTCTTCCTTATAAAGGTTTTGCGAATACCGTTCCCAAAAGATCCGCTTAATGAAATCGGAAAGATCGGTCGCCTCGTACAACGGAATCACCGTATCAAACTGTAATCCCAGAGCAGAAATAGCAAGCTCCTCCGATTCGTCCATTTCAAAATGAATCCAATCGTTCACGTATCCGTCGCGCGTTGCGCCGTAAAACTGAGGTGTTCCCTTTTTGAAGACCACGGCGCTGTTCGGCGGGGCAATCACCCGCTCTCCTCCCAACACAAAAAACGCCTCGGTTCGGATGATCAGCAGTATATAATCTCCCGATCCGTGCTGTCTGTCAATGCAAAAGTTTGCAGGATGACGGTAGTTATACCCTACGTTTGTAATCTCCATAAATCCTCCAAAAAGCACAAAACATCAGTATAATAACATTATACTCTATTGTGCAATCGATGTCAAGATGGTATAATAAAATCAACATCCGGAAAGGAGATGCAAAAATGAAAGCAAAAATCATCATCAACGAACACTATCCGATCGGCAATATCGACAGGCGCATTTACGGCTCGTTTATTGAGCATCTGGGACGTGCGGTCTACGGCGGTATTTACGAGCCGACCCACAAGAGCGCCGACGATTGCGGCTTCCGCCGTGACGTGATTGAGCTGGTACGCCAAATCGGAGTTCCCGTGGTACGCTACCCCGGCGGCAATTTCGTCTCCGGCTATCAGTGGACGGACGGAACGGGAGAGCGCTCCAAGCGTCCGCGCCGCCTCGATCTTGCATGGAAATCGATCGAAACCAACGAGATCGGTATCGACGAATTTCAGGAATGGGCAAAGCGAGTCGGGAGTGAGGTGCTGATGGCGGTCAACCTCGGCACGGGAACACCGCAGGACGCGCAAAATCTGCTGGAATACTGCAACCTCGACACCGATACACACTATGCCGGGATGCGCCGCAAAAACGGCTTTGAAAAGCCGTTTGGTATTAAAACGTGGTGTCTCGGAAACGAAATGGACGGTCATTGGCAGATGGGTCACAAGACCGCCGAGGAATACGGCAGAATCGCCACCGAAACCGCCAAGCTAATGAAATGGACCGATCCGTCGATCGAACTGGTTGCCTGCGGAAGCTCGAACTATGATATGAAAACCTTTGGAGAGTGGGAAATGACCGTGCTCGACCATGCGTACGATTATATTGATTATCTTTCTCTGCACCAGTACTACGGTAACCATACCGATAACACGGCGGATTTTCTGGCAAGATCGGTACACATGGATGCGTTTATCAAGTCTGTAGCATCCATTTGTGACGCGATCAAGGCAAAAAAACACGCCAAGAAATCTATCTACCTATCCTTTGACGAATGGAACGTATGGTTTCACAGCAATGGAAAAAAGGTGGAGGATTGGCAGATCGCACCGCCGATTCTGGAGGATATCTATACCCTTGAGGACGCGTTACTCGTTGGATGCATGCTGATCACACTGCAAAACAACTGCGACCGAGTGAAAATCGCATGCCTTGCGCAGCTTGTCAACGTCATCGCCCCCATCATGACCGAAAACGGTGGCAAGGCTTGGGCGCAGACCATCTTTTATCCGTACATGTACGCATCCGTTTACGGAAGAGGAACTGCGTTGCGTCCGGTCGTAAAATGCGATGGTTATCAGAGCAGCGACGGTCTGCAGGCACCGTACCTGGAGACGGCGGTGATACACAACGGCGATACGCGTGAGCTGATTGTGTTCGCGGTCAACCGATCGCTCGACGAGGAAATCGAGCTTGATTTTGCCCCCTGCGGATTCGACGGTGCTACCCTGCACCGCCACGTGGAGCTGTATTCCGACGACATCAAGCAAACCAACAGCGCAGCCTCCCAAAGCGTCGCGCCCGCAGAGCGTGAAGTACAAGATGTCCCACAGCTGAAAAAGCATTCGTGGAATATGTTGGTTTATCAATACTGACACTTCAGAAACACTCCTACAATCAAAAAGTGCGAAGGGAATGAAAAAACGCATTCCCCTCGCATTTTTAATTTTACCATCGGGAGTTATTGCCCCAGCCGGAATTGTTATTGTTATAGCTGTTGTTATTGCTGTCGTCGCTATTGTCCTCACTGTTCCTGCGATTTTTCACCGCACGAACGATCATATACACTGCAATGACAGCCAGCGCCACCAAAGCAATGATAATGATAATGTCGGAGATCGGCATCGTCTTGCCAAAGACATTTTCCATTGTATCGACTACAATTACTACGGGAATATCGGTCGCCTCGGTAAAGGATACCAACGCATCGTTGACAGTCACCTCCGTGATCTCAAGCGCGGTATAGTTTTTCACGTGAGAATCGGGAGCGTCGTTGTGAGAATATTCCTTTTTAAACGAAGACTCCAAGTCCAGCGCCGTAACCTTTTTGCTCATGGTATCCATGACGGTCGCCAGATTGCTGTCCAAGGAATAAACGTAATAATCGGAATCGATGGAAGCCAGAACAGTCTGACCAAACGCCGTGCTGTCGTTTCCGAACATCAAATTGATGTCGCTTTGGATATTGTCTCCGACCCAAGCAATACAGTAATATCCGTCCGCCGCCTCGTTTGCAAGGAAGACGATCAGCAGGTTGTCCTCAAAGGCGGTCATATTGCCAAATGCCTTGGAATATTCCGCATTCGCATAATCCTGAAACTTTGCCTCGTCATACTCAACCACACCGCCGTTCATCACGTTGGTAATCGTCGATCCTACCATATTGAACAGCAATACCGCAACCACCAAAAGAATGATGATCGGCATCATCAGCATGCCCAAAAGTCCGCCTAGGCAACCGCCGCCTCCGTAATAACGCGGACCGAATCCAAACCACGGTCCAAAACCAAATCCGCCATGGAAACGAGGTCCTCTCGGTCCTCCGTGATGTCCACCGCCTCCAAAGCCGCCGCCCCCGCCGAAGCCTCCGCCTCCGCGTGAACCACCGCCAAATCCTCCACCTCTGGAGCCACCTCCGGGTCCCGGCATAATTGAATCCTCCTCTTCATTCATATTCATTCATAAAAGCTGTTTCTAATGTATCTGCAGATAAGCAATTATAGTATACACTATTTTATTTGAAATTTCAATCCAAAATTGAAATTATATGTAAATTTTTATATTTTTTAGAACAGTTTTTGTTCTTATTATTTATTTCGACTAAAAATGACAAAATTTGAGACTCCTGCATACACTAAAAATAGGTCGACCGATGATTGGTCGACAAAAAGCAACCCTTGAGGAGTCTATCATGTATTCTGAAAACAACAGACGCTCCGCAACCCGCCGTGCCGACGATGAGTTTCTTCGCCGCATGTTGGGCGGAGAATTGACCGGTGACGGCTTCCCGGTCATGAATCTGACTGCGGGCGTCCAATCCCCCAATACAGCAAGCAACACCGAGCGCGCCGCTCCCTCCATTGTTCCACAGCTACAAAACAACAGCCGAGTACGATGTGACGGTACGACGCGTGAAAGCGATAACACCGACGACTATACGTGCCCTACTACGCTCCACGCTCCTTCCCTAGCTATGGTCTACTCACCTAAACAATGCTGGAGAAATCTGTTTGATCCCACCACAGGTCTCTCTCGCGGAACGATCTTTGCGGAGCTTTCCATGCCCTTGGAAGTCGTGTCTCATAACGGATGCAAGGAGGTCAGAAACCGTCGTCCCTTCTGACGCGGGAAATATGCTATGATGAATGCCAATAGCAACAACAGTCGCTGCAAAAATCAGTTGGAAATGCTCCGCGCGCTGGATTTTGCTATCCAAGAGACAGTTCTCTACCTGGACGCCTATCCGGACCACCCCGAAGCGCTCCAATATTATCACGCACTGATTGACCAAAGAGAAAAAGCCGTCGCCGCATATGAACAACAGTGCGGTCCCGTAACCATGTACGGAAACCGAAGCCGCAATTCCTGGGATTGGGTCAAGGGACCCTGGCCTTGGGAAACGGATGCAAACTGACAGAAAGAGAGGACATCATCCATGTGGACTTACGATAAAAAACTGCAATACCCTGTCAAGATCAAAAATCCGAATCCCAGACTGGCAAGCCTGATCATCTCCCAGCTCGGCGGTCCTGACGGCGAGCTCGCCGCCTCCATGCGTTATCTCAACCAGCGCTACGCAATGCCCTACGGTGAGGTTACAGGGATTCTAACCGATGTCGGAACCGAGGAGCTCGCCCATCTCGAGATGGTCGCGGCAATCCTCTATCAGCTCACCCGCAACATTTCCGAGGAAAAGATCGCCGATACCCCCTTCGCCTCGTATTTTGTGGATCACACAACCGGCATCTACCCGCAATCCGCCGGCGGTATCCCCACCGATATGAAATATATTGGCGTCAAGGGTGATATCATCGCCGACCTTAACGAGGATCTGGCAGCAGATGCTGCAATTATGCAAGTGCAATCTTTATCAAAAAATCACCGAAAACCCTTGTAAAATAAGGATTTTTCGCACTTCGGCAAAACGCTTAAAATTTGTCACCCTGCTATCATATAAGAGCAACAACAAGCATTTTTAGCAAAAAATCAACTTAATTTATTAAAAAATGATAAGGACAAGCTGTTTTCTCAAAGGGCAAAAAATAGTATCGGATTTTTGGCATTTTTCCGATACTTTTTTCCCGATACATATAGATGCTTTCAAATACTTGTAATATAAGGTTTTCAAAACAAACAGCGTGCATTTTCTTACCCGAGTTTAAGAAAGTAGGGTAAAAAACGGCAAAGGCGGCGGACAAAATTTGTCCGCCGCCTTTGCCGTGTCATCGTTACTTTGAATCTTTGTTACGTCGTTTTAATTGCCGCTTGTTCCTTGTTGCCTCAAAGCTCACGTTCACAAGAAATTGCACCACATCATCGGGCGCATCAGGAAGAAGCACCGAGATCCAATGAAGCTTGTTCATGTGATATGCCGGATAGACTCCGTCCGCTGCACCGAATGAGCCGAACATCTCGGTCGGTAGTTTGAGATTCACAACGTCAATAACCTCGTC
>JAFTPJ010000136.1 GCA_017463405.1 Clostridia bacterium | reverse complement strand
GATGCTGGCGGGGGATTATGCCTCCTGCAACGTTGCGACGGGAGAGATCGGCATGTATGGAGATCTGGATATGATCGTGCTTTGCAACGGAAATACCGCAAGCGCGGCGGAGGTCTTTACGGCAACGCTGCGCGATTACGAAAAGGCTGTGATTGTCGGTGAGACAACCTTCGGAAAGGGCATCATGCAATCGATTGTCAGCCTGAAGAATATCAGCTACGGCTTGTACGAGGGATACGTCAAGATGACCACGCATGCATACGTCACGAAATGCGGCGTTACCTATCACGATATCGGAATCGCGCCCGACGTAGCGGTCACGCTGACTGGCGAGGCGCTGGAATACAGCCTTTATACACTCCCGCAGGCGCTGGATAGCCAGCTGCAGGCGGCACTGGAACAATTGAATTAAAATTTTTTCACCATAAGGAGAACGAATCATGGCAAAGGGAAAACAAATGCTTTATACGCAGCAGGGTTACCAGGAGCTGGTAGATGAGCTGCATCGCCGCACACACGAGGAACGTGAGAAGATCAAGAACGACATCGCGGTCGCACGCTCGTTCGGAGACCTCTCCGAGAACGCGGAGTACGATGAGGCGAGAAATGACCAGGCGAAGAACGAGGCGCGCATCAAGGAGCTGGAGGAGCTGATCGAGAACGCGGTCATCCTCGACGAATCCAATATCGATACGGGCGTCGTCAGTCTCGGCTCCTCGGTTAAGGTGTTGAATCTGGATATGAACGCAGAGTTTGTTTACGATCTGGTTGGCTCGAACGAGTCTAACCCGATGGATGGCAAGATTTCGGATCAATCTCCGATCGGCGCGGCTTTGATCGGCAGAAGATCGGGGGACGAGGTCAACGTCGCGGTTCCCAACGGAACGGTACGCCTCAAGCTTCTGGAGGTTTCCAGAACGCAGGGCTAATAAAGCAACACGGGTGCCGTCTTTTTTGATGGCACCCGTTTGTCGGATGATGTTGCTTTTGTGAATATGGTACAGACGGGAAGGAAGAGCATGTACGAAAGATGACAGGTATATAACGTCGGGCTGTCTATAGTTACGCATGCTCCCCTCTGCCAACGGCGTATTGCGAAGTTAAAATATTGAAGATTGACGCGCCGTTGACGTCCCCCGAGTTGCCGCAGGCAATCTCGCGGCGGCTTGCCGCCTTCCCTCACCGGGAGGGGGCTTCTGTGGCGAATGAAAGGAAAAGAAATGGAAAACAAAGAAAAGGAAGCAGGCGGCGAGATCGTCGTGCAGAACCGTTTTTTAAAATGGTTGGATAATTTCTGGTATCATTACAAATGGACCGTGATTGTGGTCGCATTTTTCGTTACGGTGTTCCTTGTGTGCTTCGTGCAGTGCACACAGAGCAAGCAGGTGGATATTCCCGTCGTGTTTGCGGGCGCGTATGCAGAACCAAGTGAGGAGCAGTACATCTGGAGCGAGCAAGAAAAATCGGCGATCGAGGACATTTTTGAGTCGCTGTTCCACAAGAGCGGCGGAAGCGAGAGCCGCGAGGTCGGATTCCTGACGTATAACGTCTATACCGAGGAGGAGCTGCGGGAAAAAGCAACGAACGAGGAGGGCGACTTCTCGATTACCTTTTTCAACACCCTGAAGCAGACCAATCAGAGCGAGATTTCCGCGTTCACGAATTACCGCGGAACGGGCGAGTGCTCGATCTGGCTGGTCAGCGAGATGGTCTATGAGGAGAACTTCCACGATAAAGAGGGGTTTGTCAAGATCTCGGACATGCTGGGAGCGACGCCGCAAAATGCGTATGACGAATACGCGATCCGTCTGGGGGATACCGCAATGTACCGCTATTACGATGCTTTGCGCCGTATGCCCGCGGATACCTTAATCGTCTTCTCTAAGGCGTGGATCATGGGCGCATCCTCGAATGAGGCGACGTACGAGGAATACAAAACGCTCTATCAGGCAATGATCGGGTTTGAAGCACCGTAAGTTTTTTTATTTGCCTTATTGACAAAAAGGGAAAAGTTTGATATACTTTAAAGGAATAAAAAGCCGCGCGGCGGCGAATAAAAGGAGTATATTATGAAAATCGGAGCACAGCTTTACACCTTGCATGACTATTGCAAGACATTGGAGGATTTTTCCGAGACGCTCAAGCGCGTGGCGGATATGGGTTATACCTACGTTCAGGTGTCGGGCACCTGTGCGTATGAGCCCGAGTGGCTTCGCGACGAGCTGAAGAAGAACGGCTTGATTTGTCCCTTGACGCACACCCCCTTCGACCGTATGCAAACGGAAACCGAAAAGGTGATCGCAGAGCACAGTGTGTTTGATTGCAAATACATCGGTCTTGGAGGACTCCCCGGACTTTGGGATGCGGATGAGGCAAAGCGCGCACAGGCAACCCGCGATTTCGCGGTCAATGTAAAGCCTGTGGCACAGGCGTTCGCGAAAGCAGGGAAGTACTTTATGTACCACAACCACGACCGGGAGTATCAGACCTCTATCGATGGAAAAAATATTATGGAGTATCTTTCCGAGGCACTTGCACCTGAGGAAATGGGCTTTACGCTGGATACCTACTGGGTCAAGGCAGGCGGCAGTGATCCCGTAGCGGAGATCAACCGTCTTGCAGGCAGACTTCCTTGCGTGCATTTCAAGGATTATAAGCTTGAGGCGGACGGCTCGAACCACTTCACCTGGTGCGGCGACGGTATCCTGGACTTTGAGAAGATCGGTGATGCGCTGAAGGCCGCCGGCACGGAGTACGTGTTCATCGAGCAGGACAGAACCTTCCCCGACGAGCCCAATCCCTTCGTATGCCTTGCCAACAGCCGTGGCTATCTCAAGGCAATCGGCTTTGAGTTCTGATCGGAACGAAAATGACTTTCAAAGGACGCTTCTTTTTCGAAGCGCCCTTTTGTGATATTGACAAAAGAGCAAGAATGTTGTATAATATAAGCGATATGAGTTTTTGGAGGATGAAATATGAATATGAAAAAAGCAACGATGATCGTTCTGATCGTGCTGGGAGTGTTGGTGCTCGGCGCGGTGGCGGTCGGTGTGCTCAACGCACTGCTCGCAGACGGGCAATGGACCTTCGGCTGGACCGATTATCATTACGATGACAGTCAATATACGGTGGGGGACGGCACGATCTACGCAACCGATTTGACATCGGTTTCGGTGGATTGGATCGACGGCACGGTGCAGATTGTCGTGTGTCAGGATGACTATCCGTCTGTGACCGAAAGCGCGCCGGGAGCTTTGACCGACGACAGCCGTATGCGCTGGTGCGTCAGCGCGGATGGCAAGAGCCTGTCGATCAAATACCGCAAATCCTCCAGCTTTTTCGGCACGAGTGAAAATAAACAGAAGGATCTGATCCTGCGTGTGCCGGAACGGATGCTTGCACAGCTGAACGCAGTAAACGTCAAGGTCGTATCCTCGGATTTGACGGTGGATGGCATTGCGGTGGAGAACTTGAAGGTGGAATCGGTCAGCGGGGATGTTACGCTGCTGTTGCCCGCAGACAAGGGCTTTACGCTGACGAGCGAAACTGTCAGCGGCGGTGCACCGACGATTGATTTTGGCGTCGAGCAAAAGGACGGCGCGTATATTTGCGGTGACGGACACAGTAAGATCGCTGTCAAAACGGTCAGCGGAGAAGTGCACGTGAAGAAAAGAGAAAATTGATACATATAGCAAAGGGTGTCTCAAATGCGTTTCGCATTTGAGACACCCACTTTTTGTTTGTATTATTCCAGACTGTCAACAAGCGTACAGATCTTATAGATTTCCCGCTCGGGGTCGCGCCACCAGTCCATGCTCCAGATACGCTTGATCTTCCAGCCACGGGACTCCAGATACTTCTGTCTGTGATAGTCACGCTCACGTGCGGACGCAGCAACGGTGTAAAGCTTTCCGTCACACTCGATTCCGAGCACGTATTTGCCGTTTTTACGGATGGCAATATCGATGCGATAACCACCGATGCCGACTTGTGTGTCGATGTCATATCCCTTTTCACGCAGCGCGTCGGCAATCTTTTGTGCAAATTCGGTCTCCAGAGGTGCCGCTACGATGCCGTAGGTCTCACCAAAGGAGCGCAAAATCATCTCTGCTTCGTCCTTATTGCCACTGCTGACAGCGAATGCGTATTCCAGATATCTCTTGAGAATGCGCGGTCCGTCGTTTTTAGCGTCGTCCAACATCAATTCGCCGGGGCGGAAGGAGGTAACGATATGGATCTTCTTCTTTGCACGGCTGATCGCGACGTTGAGACGGTTTTCGCCGCCCTTCTGGTTGAGCCAGCCGAAGTTGTGAACCAGCTTTCCGCTGGCATTTTTTGCGTAACCGATCGAGAACATGACCACGTCACGCTCGTCTCCCTGCACGCTTTCAATGTTCTTGACAAACAGCCCCGTGTCCTCGCCGTTGTCCTTACGCGCCATTTCCGCGCGGACGGCGGTGCCGAAGGCGGGATCCTTGACCGATTCCTCATCGATCACGTCATAGATCATATCGCGCTGCGATGCGTTGAAGGCGATGATACCGATGGTCTCGTTCTCACGGCGCGTCTCGAAGAACTCCTTGAGCAACTCGACCACGCGCTCTGCCTCGCGGCGGTTGGAGCGTCCGAGCCAGGTCGCGTCGCTGACCTGATGCACCTCGATCGGCGGCTTTTCGGGCACGTCGGTGTTGGGCGCGACGAACAGCCGTCCCTTGTAGAATGCGTAGTTGGAGAAGTCGATCAGCTCCTCGTACTTGGAGCGGTAGTGCGTGTTCAGCAGCACGTCGGGATAGCGGAAACGCGCCAGATCCAGAAGGCTTTCCTCCTCAAGCGCTGCGGAGATCTCCGCATCCTCGTCGAGCATATCCTCCAGCTCGAAGCGACCCTCTCCGAGGCTGGAGGGACGCAATTGCTTGTGGTCGCCCGCAATGACGACCTTCTTGGCACGGATGAGGGAGGGGATGCTCTTTTCAATATACAGCTGGGATGCCTCGTCAAAGATCAACAGGTCGAACAGATCGTTCTGCTGGGGCAGGATTTCGGAGACGGCATCGGGAGTCATCAGCCAGATTTTGAGCGCCTTGAAAATCTCAAAATCGAACTTCTGCACGAATTTTCCGATGCTGGAGCGTCTGCGGCTCTCAATTGCGCGGTTGATCTCGCCCTTACGCTTGGAGGTTGTGATATATTTCAGATCGTCTGCGAGCTGCTTGGTCACAAGCTGACGGGACAGATCCTGCTTGATTTTGATATTGCCCTCAATGGAGTTGATGATCTTTTCAAAGGAATCCACCTTCGGGATGAGCGTGCGGTTCTCGCTTTCGAATTTCTGAATGTACTCAAAGAGGATGGTGTTGTAGAGCTCGTCATTCCATTCGGATACCGTGCCGCCGCAGATCTTGTGAATCTTGCGCAGTGCGGCAAGATACATATTTTCGTGCGCGGTCAGGCTCATGACGATAGGTTTGAGATTTGCGTATCCCGCGGTAAATTCCTTCAGGCTCTGCTTGACCGCCTCGGGTTGCTCCATCATCAGACGCACCGTATACGCGCCGTTCTGCTTCTGGAAGTAG
Organism: Clostridia bacterium; assembly: GCA_017463405.1. Taxonomy (GTDB): domain Bacteria; phylum Bacillota; class Clostridia; order Oscillospirales; family CAG-272; genus UMGS1865. The sequence goes on along the minus strand of JAFTPJ010000136.1, from coordinate 13,407 downwards.
TCCTTGGTCATCTGCTGAATCTCCTTGGTCAGTTTTCCTTTGGAGGTCATGCGCTGAATCACCGACTGGTTTCTCCATTCGTCGATCTTGAGGATCATCTCGTCGATTGCGTCGGTAAAGAGGATCAGATCGTAGTTGGAAAGATCGTCCTTCATATTGAGGAACCACGGGTAACGCTCGACGGTGAGCTGGTACAGATCCAGGCTGTTGGTCAGCTGCCCGTTTGCGAATCTCTTGTGAATCGCGTTGATCTCGTCGTATTTCAGATTCAGCAACTCGTCGGTAATGACCGTGCGGATGGTCTTGTAGGTCTTGATCTGCTCGTGGCTCGAGAGATTGATACGACGGTTCTCCATGTAGAGCTTGTAGGGCGCGACGTCGAATTCGCCGGGCTTGAAGAGACGGTCGGCGATCAGCTCAAGCGTTGCCACATCCGCGTCGATTTCTGCGGAAATGGGGGAAAGATCCGGCACCTCAAGCGGTACGTTGGAGTCGGTACTGAGTAACAGGCGCTCCAGCTGACCGTAGAAGAGATTTTTGTTGTTGGCGTCGTCCATCATGATCGCGTAGCGCGACAGATTTCCGAGACGGGAATAAACGACATCAAGTGCGGTTTTCTTTTCGGAGACCATCAGGACATTCTTTCCCTGATTGACAAACTGCGTAATCAGGCTGGTGATGGTCTGGGATTTACCGGTGCCGGGAGGGCCCTCCACAACCAGCTCGTCTTTTTCGCTCAAGGCGTGCAGGACCGTTTCCTGCGCGCTGTTAAGTGCATTGATATAAACGAGGGAGTTTTCACGGATGTCCATCTTGTTGCCGGGATGGTTGAGCTCCAGATCCGTATCGGTATGATCGGAGTAAAAGTCGGTTGCACCGTAATCCGAAACGAGGTCGGAAACCAGAAGGTTTATCAGCCCATTGTCCATAATCTCGTCGAAATCGCGCTGAATCGAGTTGGAGAACGCAGGGAATTTACCGATGACAATATTGTGCACCAGCTTCAGTGTGCCGCGCGCGTAGTGGGGGAAGGAGTCTCCCGGATACTCGGTGAACTTCTTCAGCTCGTCGCTATCATACGCGATGCGGATATCGTTTGTTTCATAGAAATCCAACAGCGCTTGCAGGAAGTTGTCGGGGTCCGTTTCCTCCAGCGTGCAATCGGGCAACGGGGTGGTGAGCGAATTGAATTTGTCGTGTGCCAGGATCAGCGTGCTGTTGTAGATCACGTCGCGCGTGGGGTCGGGCTCCACGGTGATGTTTGAGGTGGAGCGGTCAAGGATGACAGGGAATAGGCACAGGGGGGCGCGGATGCCGAACTCACCGCCCACGAGGTTGCCCTGCACGAAGGGATAGCCGATATACAGGTCGTTCTGCCCTTTATCGCGCAAGTCGCGCGAAACCTCACGGATCAGTCCGGTCAGCTCCTTGTAGCGCTCTCTTGCGGGATCGGTGCGGGGAAGATCCTGATCGGATGACTGCGCGATCACGATCGTCTCTTTGGTCGGCTTGAACAGAATATCCAAGGGATTGATACTGCCTGAGAGTCCGAACATATCCACCGCATATTTGGAGGAGAGCTTGGGGAGAAAGAGCATGCGGTTGCTCTTATTGATATTGATCAGCTTTTTGGAAAGCTCGCGGAGTGTGGATTCAACATCCGATTGCTTTTGCTCGGGTGAGGGGGCGCTCTTGCCCTTTAGGACGACGAGAAATTCCTCGGCAAAATTTTCCACAAAGGCGGGACCTACGCCGGGAATGCTGTAAAAGTCCGATGCCTTGCGCGGCATCAGACGGATCATTTCATTCAGAGAGTCGTCCGAGCAGACCACGGGGGAGCGTCCGGTGCGTTCCTTCTCACGCGTGCGGATGTTCCGACGGAGCTCGTACAGCGCTTCTAAAAGACCTGTTTGCATCTGTTCCATCTACTTAAAATCCTTCTTTCTGCAGTTCCTGTGCCATAGACAGTTATTCAGTTAACAGTATACCATATTTTTATAAAATCGTCAAGTTGCTTTTTGAAATTCGTTCCGAAATTTGTGTGACGCATCTCTTTGCGCCGACCGTACGCCGCATTCAAAAAACGTAGTAGCTTGTTTCGTCTAAACCTTGACATTATAACATCCCCCGCGAGTCATCTTGCGCCTTCTGACTTTCCCGACGGTTTTGAAATCTATCAACCGATTTTTTGCAAAACCGTTCGGTTTTGCAAAAAGCGAACGGTTTTTTTGAAAAGCGAAAAAAGCCGATAATGATAATGATAATGATAGTGATAATGATAATGATAGTGATAATGATAGTGATATGGATAAAGGAAATGAAAATGATTTTTTGCTGTAACAGGGGGCGGAGCCCCAAGGGGCAAAGCCCTATGGATCAACCTCCCTGTGACACTCCGTGTCCCACTGCTCCGCAGAAAACAAAAAACAAAAACAACCTCTGTGGAGCATTGTGGCGGATACTTGCTTCGAGTGGCGAAAAAACTTGAAAAAAATCTCAAAAAAATCAAATTTTTTTTGCAAAACCCCTTGCGCATTTGTGAAAAGTAGTGTATAATATATTTAAAAGTGGTGCGAAGTGGAGAAAAATGTTTCAAAGTGGAGCAAATAACACTGCGTTTCCAATAAATACACAGAAAAGGAGGAACGATATATGCTCGGTGGGGAATACCGTCACGGCTTGGATGCCAAAAACCGAATTTTCATCCCCGCAAAGCTGCGCGAGGAGCTCGGAGTCACCTTCGTGGTCGCCAAAGATATCCGCGAAAGCTGCCTGAAGATCTACTCGTTGGCGGGCTGGGAAAATTATATCGCGCCTCTGAAGCAGCAAAGAAGAAACCTCTCCGAAAAGATCATGCGCTTCCTGCATGCTTCGCTCGCACAGGTCACGCCCGACTCGCAGGGAAGAATCGTTCTTCCGCAGGAGCTGGTGGAGTATGCCGAAATCGACAAAAACGTCATCGTGGTCGGTTGTGGCGATTATGCGGAAATCTGGGCGGAAAATGCTTATGACCGCCTCAAGGGCGAGGTCGACCGAGACGCCATGATTGCAGAGCTCGAGGAGCTCGGACTTTGACAGATTGATGGAAGGGGAAGGGACAGAGATGGAGGAACAGATCAATTTTTCGCACCGCTCGGTTCTGCTGGACGAATGCCTTGAAGCCCTTGCCATCCGTGAAAACGGAATCTATGTGGACGGCACCGCGGGCGGTGCGGGTCACAGCTCGCATATCGCGGCACGACTGGGTAATGGCGGCAAGCTGTTGGCGCTTGACCAGGACGAGACGGCGGTGGAGGTGGCAACCGAGCGGCTGTCGGTCTTCGGCGAGCGTGCCGAGGTGGTCCACACCAATTTCAAAAACATCGCCGCAGTTTGTGCACAGCGCGGAATTGCGCATATCGACGGACTGTTGCTGGATCTTGGCGTCTCCTCTTATCAGCTGGACACGGCGGAGCGCGGATTCTCCTATCAGGCGGACGCTCCGCTGGACATGCGCATGGATGCGGGCAATCCGCTGACGGCGAGACAAATTGTAAACGAATATCCCGAGGAGGAGATCAGACGAATCCTCTTTGAATACGGGGAAGAACGTTTTTCTTCCCGCATAGCATCGAACATTATCCGCGCACGGGAATCGGCCCCGATCGAAACCACAGGGGAACTGGTAGAGATCATCAAACGGTCGATCCCGGCGCAAGCCAGAGAGGGCGGACATCATCCCGCAAAGCGCTCGTTTCAGGCGTTGCGCATCGAGGTGAATGCCGAGCTGGATGTGATCGCACCTGCGATCAGGTCCGCCGTCTCCCTTTTGAATTCCGGTGGCAGGATTGCGATCATTACCTTCCATTCTCTGGAGGATCGCATCGTCAAGCAGACCTTTGCGTCCTTGACGGGGGGATGCACCTGTCCGAAGAACTTTCCGGTCTGTGTGTGCGGTAACCGTCCGCAGATTAAGCTCGTGACCAGAAAGCCGATTCTTCCGAGTGCGGAGGAGCTGGAGATCAATCCGCGCTCCAGAAGCGCGAAGCTCCGCGTTGCGGAAAAGCTGTAACGATAAAATGAAAGGATAGCTGCCATGAACACCGCCGAGACAGAGTTTTTATACAGTGCGCCTGCAATGGGGTTGCAGGTCAGTGCAGAGCCCTGCGTGCAAGCGATCAGCGAACGCTTTTGCGGGCGCGGCCTTGCCTATGCGGTTCATGCGGAGGCGGCAGAGCAGGAGCGGAGAGAGCGCAAAACGGCGTCGCTCCAGCCGGTGGCGTATCGGATGTCCACGCTTTCGGAGAGCTATATCAGCGCACGCTATCGCCACGGCAAGGATATGATGTCGGGCGGCGATCTGCTGGAATATTTCCGCGATACCCGCGCAATGCGTACGCAAAACGCCGATTTTTCATGTGTTTGTCCCGCGGATGACGCGATTTTTGCGGGCGAGGAGGACAAGGCTTGTGTGCCCGCGGTGAGAAGCACGGCGGTGCCGAGTGTTCGCGCACGGATTGCTTTACTACCGGGACGCATCAAGGCGCTTCCCGCGCAGGCAATGGAAAAGATGCGCGCGTCGCATACTGCATGGTTCGATCATACCAAGGCGGATACAAGCCGCGAGGCGCGCAGATTCCCGCTGTCGGCGTTGGCGGCGATCTTTGCTGTGGCGATGTCTTTGATGCTGATTGTGGCGAGCTCGGTGATGATCAATCAGGGTGAAAGCCGCGTCAACACGCTCAAGCGCGAGCTGACGGCGATTACGGGTGAGGTATCGGAGCTTCGGTCCGACCTTTGCATGGAGAACGATCTGTTTGCAATCCGCGACGTGGCGGTCAACGAATACGGTATGGTGAGCGAGGAATACATCCGCATGGAGTATCTCTCGGCAGGGCAGGCGGATTCGGTCGAGGTGTTTGAGGAGGAGCCCGAGCAGACGATCGGACTTTCTGCGATATTGAGCGCGCTCGGCATCAAATGATTGCGGTTTTGTCATAAACCGACGCGCGGAAACATAAACTAAACAGGACAAGAGTGAAAGCGGAGGAGCTTCCTTCGCCTTTCCCGCAAATTTAACGCAACACCGCACAAAACCGTGACGGTACACTTGCTTGCATAAATTCCGCCAGACTGCACAAATTTCATTGGCAATAGATCCACTGTTGCCTGCTTCTATTTGGCTTGTTTGACGAAATTTCTGACGGCGTAATTGCACCATCAGATTTGTGCGGTGTTGCCTTAAGGAAAGGAGAGACCATGGAAGATAAGACCCCGCAAAACGAAACAAAGAGCAACGAAAGTCTTTCACCGAAGACGATCGGGCGAGCCTCGGTGCTGCTGGGGCTTTCCGTGTTGCTCTTTTCCGTTCTTTTGTTACGAATTTTTCTGTTGCAGACCGTCGATTACGAGCACTATCAGCAAAAGGTGTTGGAGCAGATGACCACGCAGTCCTCGGTCAACGCCTCGCGCGGCAACATTTACGACCGTAACGGTGCGGTGCTGGCGAAAAATGTCTCGACCTATCGCGTGTTTATCTCGCCCTCGACGATCGCAAAGGCGCAGAGTGAGCACGATCAGAACGGGAGTAACATCCGTCTGGATACCCTGATCGCGGAGCATCTGTCCGAGATTCTCGATCGCAGCTACGACTTTGTGCTGGAGCAGACGACCTATACGAGGGTGCTTGACCGCACGATTCAAAAGGAGGTCGACGAGGAGACCGCGGACCGCGTACGCGCCTTTATCGATGAGTATAGCCTGCAACAGATGATCTATCTGGAAAGCACGCACACGCGCTACTATCCGTACGCGACGCTTGCATCGCATGTGCTCGGCTTTACGGGAAGCGACGGCACAGGGCTTTACGGTTTGGAATATCAGTACGACGAGCAGCTCTCGGGCACCGACGGCCGCTACGTGACTGCGCGTGACGCGCAGGGCAACGAAATGCCATACAGCTACAAGGAATACATCGCCGCGCAAAACGGCTATCATATCAACACGACACTCGATATGTTCGTGCAATCGGCGCTGGAGCGCGAGTTGGAGACGGCTTATACCGAGTCCGGTGGCGAGAACCGCGCGGCTGGCATCGTTATGGACGTCAACACAGGCGCGGTGCTCGGCATGGCGATCTATCCAAATTTTGATCTGAATGATCCGTGGGATCTGGATGAGCAATCCGAGATCAAGCTGGCGATGAGCGATTATGCGGAGGACAGTGACGAATATAACGCGATGCGCCAGGCGCTCCTGTTGAATATGTGGAAGAATAAGGCAATCAACGAATCCTACATCCCCGGCTCGACCTTCAAGGTCATCACGGCGGCAATGGCGCTGGAGGAGGACGTTGTCAGTCTGAATGAGAGCTACACCTGCACCGGTTCGCATGTCGTGCTCGGTCAGCGCATCCATTGCCATAGGACGAAGGGACACGGCTCGCTGACCTTTGTGCAGGGGATTCAGCAGTCCTGCAACCCGTGGCTGATGCGCGTGGGCGAGCGTTTGGGGACGGAAACCTTTTATGATTATCTCAAGGCGTTCGGCTATCTGCAAAAAACGGGCATCGATCTTCCGGGCGAGGGCAACAGCATTTTTGCCTCCGAGGAAGCATTTACGGGCTTGGATCTTGCGATCTATTCCTTCGGGCAGAACTTCAACGTCACCTTGATCCAGCAGATCACGGCGGTCAGCGCCGTGGCGAACGGCGGGTACCTGGTAACGCCGCATCTGGTCTCCTCGGTCACCGACGACAACGGGACGCTGATCTCGTCCTTTGATTCCGCGGCGAAGCGTCAGGTTATCAGCACCGACGTCTGCAAGACCGTGGCGGAGATTCTCGAAGGCGGTGTTTCGGGCGACGGCGGTGCGAAGAACGCCTACGTGGCAGGCTACCGCATTGCCGCAAAGACGGGTACGTCTGAAAAAAAGGAACGGGAATGCCCGCAGTGCGACAGCGTCGGTGTTCCGAAAAAGATCGACGGTGAGCAGAAATACGTTTGCAGTATTTGTGCTTACATCGGGGACAGCACCGAGTTTGCGGTGAGCGAGGATTACGTCTGCTCTACGGTGGCGTTTGCACCTGCGGAGAATCCGCAGTATGCGGTTGTGATCATCGTTGACGAGCCGACAAAGGGAACGCTTTACGGAAGTACCGTGGCGGCGCCTTACGTCGGAAATGTGATGGAAAGCATTCTTCCGTATCTCGGTGTGGAGGCGGTTTATACCGAGGAAGAGCTGGAGAATATGACGGTTACCGTTCCGCCTGTGACGCAATGGACGGTCTCGGCGGCAAGGAAGCACTGTGAGGCTCGCGGCATCGAGGTCGAGGTGATCGGCGACGAGAACGGCGTCATCCGTAAGCAGTATCCCGAATCGGGAACGGTCGTTGAGAAATCGGCGTCGAGAATCATTGTCTACACCGATCGCGGAGCCGAGACGGAGACGGTCAAGGTGCCGGACGTAACGGGAATGACCGCCGTGGCGGCAAATCAGGTATTGATCGATGCGGGTTTGAATATCCGCATTGAAGGAACCAAAAACTATTTGAGCGGAACAGGACCGAAGGTGATCTCGCAGTCGATTGCAAAGGATACCGAAGTGCCGCGCGGCACCGTGGTGGAGGTGACCTTCCGCTATCTGGATGAGGATGACCTCGGTGAGGGCTATTTGCAGTAGACCGAAGAAGGCGTTCATTCTACTTTGTCCTTTCGTTGACAGCATTCTCCCACGGGGAGGCATCGTAAATCAGACAGAGCATCTCTGTCGGGAAGTTGAAGTAATTTTTCCGATCGGGGGGTAGGCTCTGTGAAATTGAAAGCGTTATGTGATGCCGCGGGAATTGCATGTCCCGACGGCATCGGAGAAAATGAGATCTGCGGGATGTCGACCGATTCGCGTACGGTAAAGCCCGGATGGCTTTTCATTTGTATCCGCGGTCTGCATACCGACGGGCATGCGTACATCGGCGATGCGGTGCAAAACGGCGCGTCCTGCGTTCTGGTGGATCGCTATGCCGAAATTTCCGCGTACGACGGCGTCACGTTCCTGCGGTGCGCCGATACCAGACGTGCATCCGCTTATCTGTGGCACGCGTGGTACGGGCATCCCGCCGAGCACCTGAAGCTGATCGGCGTGACGGGAACGAACGGAAAAACCAGCGTGACGTACATGCTGCGCGCGATTCTGGAGGCGGCTCTGTTCCGTTGCGGGATCATCGGAACGGTCGGTTGCACGTCGGCAGGGAAGCCGCTTGCGGGACGCGCGGGCGATCCGCTTGCCAACATGACCACGCCCGATCCCGAGGAGCTGTACCGAATCCTGGCACAAATGGTTGCGGACGGCGTGGAATACGTCGTGATGGAGGTCTCCTCCCACGCACTGGCACTGGAAAAGCTAGCACCGCTGACCTTCGAGGCGGCGATCTTTACCAATCTCACGCCGGAGCATCTGGATTTCCACAGGACTATGGAGCATTACGCCGAGGCGAAGGCGCAGCTGTTTGCAAACACGCGGCTGTCGATCCTCAACGCGGATTCGCCGTATGCGGAGCGCATGCGCAAGCGGAGCGTCGGACGCTGTATCACCTGCGGAGTGACGAACGGGGATGCCGATTATACAGCCGAGGACGTGGAGCTGATGGGCGGGGCAGGCGTTCGCTATCGCTTGCACTCCGTGCGGACGCGGCTTAAGCTTTCCTGTCCGATCGCCGGCGCCTTTACCGTCCTCAATTCGATGCAGGCGGCGATCGCGGCATTGGAGCTGGGGTGTAGCCCCGCCGTTGTCAAAAGCACCTTGGCGACGATGGAGGGCGTGCGGGGCAGAATGGAGCGCGTGCGACTCGGGCTCGGTGCGGATTTTACCGTGTTGATCGATTACGCGCATACACCGGACGCCTTGGAAAAGCTGTTGTACACGGCAAGGGGACTTGTGAGTGCGGGTGGAAGGATGACGGTGCTGTTCGGTTGCGGCGGCGACCGTGACAAGACCAAGCGTGCCGTGATGGGAGAGATCGCCTCCCGATTGGCGGACGCGGTCATCGTGACGGCGGATAACAGCCGGAGCGAGGATCCGCTGAATATTATTGCCGAGATCACGGCGGGCATGCATGAGGCAACACCGTGCACGGTCATTCCCGACCGCGCGGCGGCAATCCGATATGCAGTGGAAAACGCCACAGCGGGGGATTTGATCCTGCTTGCGGGCAAGGGACATGAGGAATATGAAATTTCGCGCGCGGGCAGACGCCGCTTCTGCGAGCGCGAGATTGTGACAGACGCGTATGAGGCGCGTCGCAAAGCGGAAAACAGCAGGGAAACGGAGTGAAGGGTATGAAGGTGACAATGCAATCGGAATTGACCGCAAAGGAGATCGGCGCTATGTGCGGCGGAAGGCTTTGCGGCGACGGTGATGTCAAAATCCGAGGCTTTTGCACCGATTCCCGCGAGGCGGACGCAGATACCGCATTTGTCGCTCTGCGCGGCGAGCGCGTCAACGGGCACGATTATATCGGCGCGGCGTGTGCGCGCGGATGCCGTCTTGTCATCTGTGAAAGACTGTCCGAGGGGGCGGACGCAGCACAGCTTGCCGTTCCCGACAGCGAGGTGGCGCTCTCACAGCTTGCCGCCGCACATATGCAAACGCTTTCCTGCAAAACGGTTGCGGTGACGGGTAGTGTCGGCAAGACCACGACAAAGGAAATGATCGCGTCGGTGCTTTCAACGCATGCGCAGATATATCGCTCCGAGGGCAATCACAACAGCGTCATCGGGATGCCGCTGTCGGTCATGGAGATCGGCGCCCCGCACGAATACGCCGTGCTGGAAATGGGCATGAGCGGGTTTGGCGAGATTGAGCGGATGTCGCGGTGTGCGCGTCCCGATATCGCGGTTGTGACCAATATCGGAACGTCGCACATGGAAATGCTTGGCAGTCGCGAGAATATCCGACGCGCAAAGCTGGAAATTCTTTGCGGGCTGAAAAACGGCGGCGTCTTGCTGCTCAACGGTGATGAGCCGCTGCTGCGGAATGTGAGCGGTAAAACTTACCGCACGGTTGATGTCTCGCTTTCATGCGAGAATGCGGCGCTTTTTGCACAAAATATTCGGGTAGAGGCAGACGGCACGCACTTTGAAGCGGTTTGGGACGGTTGCACGCATCGGGATTTGCACATCCGCGTGCAGGGTCGCCACAATGTTTATGCCGCGCTGTTCGCGTTTGCGGTCGGCATGCTGTCTGGGCTTTCCGCCGGGGAGATCCGTCGCGGCTTGCTGAACTTCACGCCCGGGGCGATGCGGCAGAACGTTTACGGGTATCACGGGATGACCGTGATCGAGGACTGCTACAATGCGTCCCCCGAATCCATGCGTGCCGCGATCGACGTGCTGGTCGGATGCGCGCAACGCGCGGGCGGCAGAAGCATTGCCGTTCTGGGGGATATGTTAGAGCTGGGAGACGCAAGCGACGGGTTGCACCGCGCGGTCGGTGCGTATATCGTAGAGAGCGGCGTGGATTGCCTGCTTGTGTTGGGGCACGGTGGGGAGCAGATCGCGTGCGGTGCCGCAGATGCGGGAATGGCACGAGATTGCATCCATATCAATACGGATACCGATAACATAGCGCACAGCGCCGATGCATTGATCGGATTGTGCCGCGAGAGGGACACCGTGCTCTTCAAGGCAAGCCGTTCGATCCGCATGGAGCGCGTGCTCGAATACTGGAAATTACATCATTAAGACCGAGAGGAACCGTTAAGATGAATGAATTTACCGTCACATTTGTTATTGTCACCGTTACGATCTTTTTACTGACCGTAGTGGCGGAGCGGATATTGATCCCGATTCTGCGTTCGCGCAAGCTGGGACAGAAAATATTGGATATCGGTCCCCGTTGGCACAAGTCCAAAGAGGGGACACCGATTATGGGCGGCATCGGCTTTATTCTGGCATCGATGCTTGTAATGGCGGTATTTTTTATCATACGTGGCATCAACGGAACGGCGACAAGCTTGATTCCGCTGGCGATGACGCTGGCGTTTGCCGTCGGAAACGGCATGATCGGATTTGTGGATGATTACTGCAAGCTCGTCAAAAAGCAGAACGAAGGATTGACGCGTCTGCAAAAGCTGTTCCTGCAGCTCGCCTTTTCCACAGCGTACGTCTGCGTGATGTCCTACACGGGATGCATGGACACAACCGTTGCACTTCCGTTCGTCGACGGGGTATTCGAGCTCGGCTGGGGGTACTATCCGATTGCCGTGATTGTTCTGACGGGTGTTGTCAACGGCGGCAATATTACCGACGGCATCGACGGTCTTGCGTCCTCGGTGACCTGTGCGATCGGTGTGTTTTACGGCATCGTGGCGTTTTGGGAGACAGACGAATCGCTTTCAATGGTTTCCGCGATCCTCATCGGCGCCACGCTCGGATTTCTGATTTACAACTTCCACCCCGCGCGCGTTTTTATGGGAGATACGGGCTCGCTTTTCCTGGGGGCGCTTGCGATCTCTGCGGCGTTCGGGTTTGGAAACGGGACGCTTGGATTGATCGTTTGCGCGGTCTTTGTTCTGGAGATGCTCTCGAGCTTTTTGCAGATTTTCTATTTCAAGATTACCAAAGGGAAGCGTCTGTTTAAAATGGCACCGTTTCATCATCACCTTGAGCAATGCGGCTGGAGTGAGAATCAAATCGTCGTGGTCTTCACCCTCGTCGAAATCGCTTTCTGCGTTCTTTCGTGGTTTGCATTCTTTTGATGCCGACAGGAAGGAGAAAGCGGGGTGATGTCGGAACCTTTTCTCAAAAAGATTCCGACATCACCCAAAACCCGAAAGTCTGAAACCCAAAAAAACTCCGACAAAAAACGGAAAGGAGGAGCTATCGATGAACCGTCAAAAGAATACAACGGAGCAACCCATACCTGCGGAGACGTTTGTTGCGGATGAAAGTGAGAGCAGCTCTTCCGTTTCGACCAAAGGGAGCATTGACATTCCGATGCTTCTGATTACGACGGCACTTTTGCTGTTCGGATGCGTGATGATTTACAGCGCGTCCTACGTATTTGCACAGCAGCATCACGACGAATCCACATACTTTATCACGCGGCATCTGGTTTTCTTGCTACTTGCGGTCGGATTTACGGCGATCATCGTCAGGTTTTGCACACCGATGTTCTGGCGGGATTTCAGCTACGTATTTTACGGAATCGCGATTGTCCTGATGCTGTTGGTGCTGACGCCGCTCGGAACGGATCTGAACAGCGGTGCGAAGCGTTGGCTGAATCTCGGTTTTTTCACGCTCCAGCCCTCCGAGCTTGCCAAACTTGCACTGGTGCTCTCGCTGGCGCGCTTTATGACCGCGCATGAGAAAAAGATCACCACGCAGTACCGATTCGGCGGAGATTTCCGCTACGGTGTGTTGTATCCGGGTATTTTCATCGGTGTCATCGGCGTACTGATTGCACTGGAAAAGCACGTTTCGGGACTGTTGATCATCGCGATGATCGGCGTCGCGGTCATGTTTCTCGGCGGCACGAAAATGCGCTGGCTGCTGGGACTCGGCGGAATTGTCGTCGTTGCGGGCGTGTTGCTCATCCTCATTTATCCGCATGCGCTGGCGCGCGTGGATACGTGGATCAACATCGAGAAAGCCGACCCGCTCGGTGCGGCGTGGCAAACCCTGCAGGGCTTGATGGCGATCGGGTCCGGGGGACTCTTCGGCACGGGACTCGGAAACAGCCGCCAGAAATACGGCTTCGTTTCCCAGCCACAAAACGACTTTATCTTCACCATTGTCTGCGAGGAGCTCGGCTTTATCGGCGCCCTTCTTGTCATCGGACTGTTTGTGGCGTTTGTATGGCGCGGCTTCCATATCGCGCGGCACGCCCCGGACAGGTGCAGTGCATTGATGGTGTACGGACTGACATTTAAGGTTGCACTGCAGGTCATCCTCAATATCGCCGTCGTCACCAATTCCATGCCCAATACGGGTATCTCACTGCCGTTTTTCAGCTACGGCGGTACATCCTTGATGCTGCAGATCTTCGAGGTTGGTATCATTCTTTCGATCTCACGTTATTCGTCCCATAAAAAAATCTGAAAAAGAAAGGATCAAGCAATGAAAAAAATCAGAACGAAACGTTTTTTTAAAGCGTTGTACCTATCCATGGGCTTTTCCGCCGTGTTTCTTGTGTGGATGGCGACGTTCGGACGCGGACTTGCCGCGTACTATTTCGACAGCATTACGTACTCTGTGTTTGCACTGCTGGCAATCGCGACGCTGTTCTTTGTCGTGTTTTGCTTTGTTCCTTACTTCCGTGGGGATAGGCGCTGGTTTGCGATTCCGTCGATTCTGACCCTGGCGTTTGTTGTTGGGACCGCGATTTTGTGGCAGGTTCCCACTGTCGGAATGGCGGTGTAAGATGCGCGTGCTC
>JAFTPJ010000006.1 GCA_017463405.1 Clostridia bacterium | reverse complement strand
ACCACCGGCGCGGAGAATCGATGCAGATCGATACGATTCCCTCGGTATGACACAGCATTTGCGCATAGACAAAACGACTCTCGCCGCACACGCCACCGATCACCAACCGATACCGCGTCGCAAAGTCATCTTCGACATGTACGTGGTAATACAACGACAGCACGGCGCAGGCATCATCCGCACGGTCGGTTGCCAAATAAAGCGCCTCGATGCGGTTTTGCCGTCTCGGCTCGATCCAGACCGATTTCCAGATCCCACCCGACACCACGCGCGGCATGATGTCCCAGCCAAACATATGCGCCGCCTTTCTAATCGTCACAGCGGGTGCGTTATAGGGCAAAAAGGAGCGAATGCCCGCCTCAAACACATACTTGCGCGCCTCGATACAGGCGGGCTTGATATGCACCGTCAGCTCGTTGAGCCCACACCGCGGCGAAATCGCCAGCGTGTGCTCAATGAACATATTGTCTACCTCTCCGATCTGCTCGCCGTTGAGATAAATATCGGCAAACGTATCGATGCCGTCAAATGTCAGCACACTGTCCTCGCCATCGGACGAAAATCGTGTGACATACCACAGATGTCGGTTTTCCAGCGTCTGTGCCAGCAACGTATTCTCACCGAAATACAAGTCGGGGATCAGCCCAGCCGCCTGCATATCGAGCTCAAAGTTACCGGGCACACACCCCGCGATCTTCACAAAGTCGGTCTCTGCCAGCTGTGCCTCCGTGCAAAGCGTGTGGGCAAAGGCTTGACAGTGCTTGTTTTCCGCAATATACAAATTCCATTCGCCGTCCAGAGAGCGTCGTTTTTTGTTTTCCATATCCATTCACCTCACGCGTCAAAAAACACATTTTCCAGTGCGGCGCAAAGCGCGTGATATACGGGCAAGTGAAGCTCCTGCACCTTGAAAGTTTCGCGCTCCGGGACGCGAATCGTTACGTCCGAGATCCGCGACAAATCGCTCTCGCGCTCCCCCGTCAGCGACAAGACGCGCAGTCCCATCGCACGGGCACCCTTGGCAGCCAACACTGCATTTTTCGCGTTACCTGATGTGGAAATGCACCACAACATATCCCCCGGTTTTCCGTAGCCGTACACCATCTGTGCGTAAACCGCATCCGCCATCGCGTCATTGGAAAACGCCGAAATCAGCGCGGACTGATTCGGCAGAGAGATGGCGGGCAGCGCGCCCTGCAGACAGCTCGCCAGCGATTTTGCATCCTCGCCGAGCGTACCGAGGCGCGCGCAAAAATCAGCGCTCGGCGGTCGTCTCTTCAAAAAGTTCTTCATCAATTCTCCCACGATGTGCTCGCAATCGTCGGCACTCCCGCCGTTTCCGCACAGCAACAACTTTCCGTCCGTGCGGAAGCATTCGGACAACAGCGCAAGCGCCGCTTCGATCTCGGCGCGACATGATATCAGTTTGGGATAGCGTTTAAATAATTCTTTCATACGGTACTCTCCTTTTTTAGTAAGTAAGGATTTCGATCAGTTTTCTCGCAAGATCGTTTTTCAGGAAACGCTCTCCGTTGAGAGAAGGGGACTTCGTAAAATAGGAGCCCTTACTTCGTGCGCGAGCGCATTATTCGCCACTCGCACATTCCAGCGCGCAAGACAGCGCGGCGTAATCTCCGATATTCTCCCGCAACTCTGCGGGCACGACATTGCAGACGCACGTATCCACCGTACCGCTCGTGCAAAATGCGCACAATCTCTACCTCATCCCAGCCCGGCAGATTGGGCGGCGATAAAATCACGCCGCGTGCCGCATCCAAGGGTCCGCCGCAGGAAATTCCGATCTGTGAAAAATCCGCCGTCATCTCCTCCGCCGCCGCGCACATCCGCGCAATCATCACATCGGGAGACACCGCGAGGTCGGTTGGCATCACGCGCTTGTCAGTAATATGAAGCACGCCGTCGCACTCCTCACCGACCGAAACCGCACATTTCGTACCGCCGATATCGAATCCGATCATATCCTCGCCTCCTTTGATTGGTTATGATTATAACATAAGCGCAGGTGCAAAATCAACCGCACCTGCGCCAAACATTTCCAGTATTCTACGATTTTTTTAGTTTTTTTGTGCTTTTCGGTCTTTCTTGTTCAATCGCTGGATGCCGAAAAGAATCAACAGCAATGCCGCAACCGTCAAAGCACTCCACGCCAGGATCATCGCAAGCGACCACCGCCAGCTGTCCGCGACGGAAAGTGCGTTGTTGTCCAGAATCATCGCAACCAGCTTCGGAGAAAGCCCCGCCACGATCGATCCCGCCACATTGACCAGCGTCGTATATACACCCGAATCGATCTTCTGCCGCATGCGCAACGCCGCAATCGAGAGCGAGATCGAGCGTCCGCCGTTGACGATCGTCAAAAACAGGATCATGAGAATCAGCGACAGGATCACGTTCACCTCAAACAGCAGTAGCAGCAACAGCGCCACCAGCATCGCCTCGCCGAAGTGAATCACGCCGATCGTAATGAAGTTGTTGTGCCGCTCACAGAAATAGACCGTAACAACCGGTCCCACCGCCGCCACAAGGGGCGCAAAGATCGTCAGCCATTTTGCCGAGTCGTTGGAAAGACCTCCGATCTCCTTGAGAAAGACGTCCAGATTGTTGTTCAGCGCGAAATACAGTGAGGTCACCAAAGCACCGATCAATATGGAGATGATGTAAAACCAAACAATTCGTTTGGGGCTTTTGAGGTGAATAAAATCGTTCTCCTCCTCGTCCGACACGTCTGCTTCGCTTCCGTCCGCATACACGACGTGATGCGTCTCGATCTCCTTCGGGAAGCGGGAAACGTAGGTCACCGAAAAAAAAATACAGCAAGACGATCGCAAACAAAAGGACTCCCACCATAAAGAACGGCGCGCGCCAATTGTCGCCAAATGCCGCCGCGATGCCGTAGGCAACCGCTCCCGCTACAGCGGGTCCCGCAGATGCCGCCCGATTCGCCGTCGGCAACAGACGCATCGGCAGATACAGGCTGAACACCTTGATCTGACATCCCCACAGGCACGCCTGAAAAAAGCCGTTGACCGTGTACAACACGTAATGCTGGAGGATATTCCCCGTAAATGACATCAATACGGTGATGACGGCGGAGGCACTGAGGCAAAGCGTGACGTACCATTTGAGATTCAAGTGCTTCATCATCAGTACCATAAAAAGCTGCGCCGCAGCATAGGTATAAAAATAATACTCCATCGTGGCGGCAAGGTCGGTCAGATTTCCAAACATTCCCAACGTATAAAGCGTTGTTTTTTCGGCAACGTACAAATTTTTCGCACTTGTCATCACGATATAAAGGATAAAGCTCGAAATGATCAACAGCCAATACGCGCGATTGCGTTTTTTGTTTAAAACGATTTCTTCCATAATTGGCATCCCCCGTGAAATGGGGGCACGCAGTGCCGTTTCGGTCTGCAGTGCCCCGTATTTTAAATGATGCAATCAGTTCTCGCTAATGATCTGCCGCAGATAATCCGCCGCAATGCAAATATCCTTCGCGGGATTGTCGCCCGCCTCTCGCTCAATGGTAAGGAATCCGCGGTAGCCGATGTCCTCCAGCGCCTTGAGATACGCGGGGAAATCCACACTGCCCTGCCCCAAGGGCTCCTCGCGGAACGCCGTGATGTTCTTGACATCTTCAGGCATCGGAATGACGCTGTAGATGTACTCGGGGTTGGTTCTGTGCAACATCACGCCGTCCTTTGCATGCGTATGCACGATATACTTTTTCAGACGGTGTACCGCACCCACGGGATCGTCACCCGTGACCATCATCAGGTTTGCGGGGTCAAGATTGACGCCGACACCGCAAGAACCGAGCGAATCGAGAAAGTCCCCCAGCGTTGCCGAAGTCTCGGGGCCCGTTTCCACAGCAAAATGCGCGTTGACGCTGTCGGCATATTGCGCCAGCTCATAGCACGCCTCCTGCATAATCTTATATCGCTCCGCGTTCTTATCCTCGGGAACGACGCCGATGTGCGTGGTGACGATATTGGTTTC
Source organism: Clostridia bacterium (assembly GCA_017463405.1). Lineage (GTDB taxonomy): Bacteria > Bacillota > Clostridia > Oscillospirales > CAG-272 > UMGS1865. The sequence goes on along the minus strand of JAFTPJ010000006.1, from coordinate 10,954 downwards.
CATATCCAGTGCCATATCGACTACCCTCTTGGATTTCTCCACGTAGATCTTATTAGATTCCACGCTCATAAAACCGTGACCGAAGTCGCCGCAGATTGCGGAAAACTTCACTCCGTTGTCCTTTGCAAAGTTCAACAGCTCGCGTCTTGCCTCCTTCGTAAAGTTCTCGGGAGCAAACGCTCCGCGCGTGCCGTACATCTGGATACCGTCGAGCCCCAGACTGCTCGCTTCTTTGATTGCCTCGTGAATCTCCTTTCGGAAGGACTCCACGACGACGCCGATCGGAAACTGATACATATGAAAATCTCCTTTTCAAAATCAATGACTTTTTCGCCACAAAAGCGGTGCGATGTGAAGTTATTATATCATATTCCTTTTGGAATGTCTATAGAAATTCGGATATTTTCTTCAATTTTTTCCATAGCCTTTTTATCTTTTTTTCCGAATTTTCAAGCGCTCTCGGAGCACTTGTGCAATATGACGAAAAAAGTTGACATCTCGGCCAAGAAAAAACCGCGTTTTTTCTTCCTGTTCCTTGGTCAAATTCCCCATTTTCCGATTCTTTTTGGTTTATATGCAAAAATATGTGTATATGGAATCGTTCATTCTGCACAAAAAAATTCGTCTGAAAAAATGTCGAAAAACACTTGACAATTCGGGAGCAGAGTGCTAAAATAATGCAAACCTCGAGGAAAGGAGTGTCGCTTCTGCGACGATCCCCATTATGGAAGCACCCTTTTTGACCAACCTGAAATTAGAGGACAACCAATTGCAAAGACTGATCGAGCTGTCCGACGAAAAAGAGCCGATCCTGTTCGCGGTGATCGGCGAGATCTCCCAGTACGCCCGCTACGGAACCCTCGTGCTCCTCGGCACGCGTGCGCACGTGTTTACGTATGAGTTGGAAACCGACACGGTTTCCGAAAAAATTCCGTTTGACGAGATTGAAAAGATCTTCAACAAGCGCATGTACGGAAACGGGCTGATGCGTGTACAAAAAAAGGACGGAACGCTGTGCGACCTGTTCCGCTTCAACTTTACCATTACCTCGCTCTGCGATGCGGTTGTCAACTACGTCAACGACATTAACGCCGGTACTTCCCCCGAGGAGGCGCTCGAGGCGGTGGACGGAGCGTACCATAAGCTCCTCTCGGTCTGCCCCAAGTGCGGACGCACCCTGACCTCCCCCGGCGTGCCCTGTATCAACTGCATGAACAAGGGTAAGCTGTTCAAAAAGTTAGCCGTATACATTAAACCGGAAATGACCGTTCTAATCATCTCGGTCATCATTTCCATCGTCACCACCTTCATGGCGCTGATGCCTCCAATGCTGACGCGCTCGCTGGTTGACGATATCCTGCCGAACAAGCAGCGAGATATGCTGATGTATGTTTCCATCGCGCTCGTTGCGTTGCACCTCGTTCAGCACGCGCTGGGTGGCTTGCGCGGATACCTTCTGCGATGCTCGGGCAACAAGATCGTTGCCCGCATCCGCTGTGAGGTCTACGAAAAGGCACAGCATCTGCCGATGCGCTTTTACGACAAAACCTCTACGGGTGCCGTCATCAACCGCATCAGCGGAGACACCGCAACGCTCCAATCCTTTATGCTCCGCATCACACAGGAGGTTGTGGTTCAGTTCTCCAAGATGGTCGGAATCGTCGTCGTCATGCTCTGTATCAACTGGGAGCTGACGCTCTATTCCCTGATCCCCGTGCCGCTCGTCGTCATCGGCTCGCGCATCTTCCGCCAGAAGATCGCCCCCTTCTACCGCCGTATCTGGCGCCGCTCCTCGGCGGTTACAAGCACGCTGACCGATACCATCCCCGGTATCCGCGTCATCAAATCCTTTACCAACGAAAAGAACGCAGTCAAGCGCTTTGAGGGCTGTGTGGATGAATGGCGTGAGACCGACTCCAAAGCGGGCAAAATTCTGCACACCTACCCCGCAATCGTCAACGCGCTGATCGCCTGCGGAAGCGTCGTTATCTGGAGCCTTGGCGGAAATCTTGTCATCGATTCCATCGAAACCAACACTATGGGCTCGATCTCGGTCGGACTTCTTGTTTCCTTTATCTCCTACGCAACCATGTTCTATGAGCCCGTCAACTTCTTTGCAAACCTTTCCGACTCCACGCAGAATGCGCTGGCGTCCGCCGAGCGCATCATGGATATCCTCGATGCAGAGCCCGAGCACGACTTCGGTAAGGGTAATATGAACGCCGACATCGGCGGCAGAATCGAATTCAAGCATGTCAGCTTCTCCTTTGACCGCACCAAAAAGGTACTTAAGGACATCAATCTCGTCATCGAGCCCGGCGACATCGTAGGTATCGTCGGCACCACAGGTTCCGGAAAATCTACACTGATCAACCTGCTTTTGCGCTATTACGATCATTACGAGGGCCAAATCACGGTCGATGGCGTAGACATCCGCGACATCGACATGCAGTATTACCGCTCGCACATCGGTTACGTACAGCAGGAACCGATGATGTTCCACGATTCTATCTACAATAACATCGCCTACGGTGACGGTAGCTTCTCTGTGGACGAGGTCATCAATGCTGCGGACATCGCAAATGCGCATGAATTCATTGTCCGTCAGCCCGACGGCTACGATTCAATGCTCGGTGAGCGCGGCGTGGGACTTTCGGGCGGTGAGCGCCAGCGTATCTCGATCGCGCGCGCTATGCTCCGCAATCCGAAGATGCTGGTCTTCGACGAGGCAACCGCCTCGGTAGACTCCGAGACCGAGCACTTGATCCAGGACGCGATTGAGCATTTGATCAGCGGGCGGACCACCCTTATGATCGCGCACCGTCTGTCCACCCTTGCCAAGGCAAATAAAATCATCGTGGTCGACAACGGTAAAATCCTCGAATACGGCACGCCACAGGAATTGATGGAAATGAAGGGCAAGTACTACCGTTTGGTAGAAATCCAATCCATGTCCGACAAGGTGGCACAATCCCGGCGCGAAGAAAACTTTGAGTGAGGTGAACAATATGGGCAGAATTTACGTTGATAAATACACCGGAAGACTGGAGAGAACCGACGTCTATCAGGTCAAGCTGACGCTCAAGGATGGCTCTGTCATCGAGCATCTTGAGCCGCGCCGCCTCTTCCCCTTCAGCAACACCACCATGTTCATCACACTTCTGGACGAAAACGAACGCGAGGTCGCCTTCATCCGCGACTACACCGAGCTCGATCCCGCCTCGGTTAAGGTACTGGAGGAATGCTTCGCGGAGTACTACATGATTCCCAGGATCAAGGCACTTACCAAAAGCGAGGAAAAATTCGGCTCGTTGAAGTGGACAGTGGATACCGACCGCGGGCAAATCACGTTCCGCATCCGCAACCGTCACAGCGACATCAAGCTCGTGCGCGGCACGGGACGTGTCCTCGTGCGCGACAGCAACGACAACCGCTACGAGATCCCCGACTACACCGTACTGGACGCACACAGCAAGCACCTGCTGTTCTCTTATCTGTAAAGCCAAGAGCGCATCCCAAATGCAACCGCGTATTTGGGATGCGCTCCTCTTCGTTTTTCCGAAGTGCGGATTTCGAACCGTTCCATCACTAAAAAATTAATCACTATTTTCAGAAAACCGATTGACAAACCGCAATAAATACAGTATAAATAAAAAAGACAGACTTTCATATTGACCGTATGACAGCCCTGCATAAAAGTGTAGACGCACTCCTATACAACCGGATAACCGGCCCCAAGCAGTATTACACCTCATCTTTTCGGGTTTTGCAAGAGTTTTTTCGGAGATAGGCTTTTTGTGACGAAAAAATCACCGTGCCGAAGTACTTGTGGTTTTGAGCGCGGATTTTTATTTTGTGCGCAAAGCCGTATTACAATCGAGGTTCTCCGATGAGGCAAAACCGCCGGAATTGTTGCGTTGACCGCGCAATAATTCCGTATGGGTGTAGACGCGCCCCACGTAACCGAAAAAGCGTCGCCGGAACAATGGCAGACGGTGTTTATCCGATCATGCGCGATATGACAGAATGGTAATACCGCACACGTGGGAGCAAAATCGCAATCGTTGCAGATATTGCGGTTTCATTCCCGGGTTCGGAAAATGATTTTCCAAATCCCAACAAAATCCGTGCACATTTTCTGTAAACCGACATAATATGATAGCAGAAGGGCAAAAGCTTCCGCTCCTTCAATCATTTACGGAGGAACCATTATGAATAACTGTTTCTGCAACCTGTTCGATAACAACTGCATCTGGATCATCATCCTTGCCATCATTCTGCTCACCTGCTGCTGCGGTCATTGATGGATCCGATCCGCTCATAGCCCAAATGGGGGCATCGCGCAATCGCGCGATGCCCCCTCCTGTTTTTTGTCATAAAGCGAATTGGATCCGCGTATATTAGAACTGCGTTTTCAGCCTTTCCAGACACTCCGTGCAGATACGCTTGTTGTTGAAATATACAATCCTGTCCGCATTGTTACAAAAAATGCACGCCGGATGATACTTTTGCAGAATGATGCGATCCTCCTCCGTATAAATCTCCATAGAGTCGCGCACGTCGATGCCCAAGTTCTGACGGATTTCCGCAGGCAACACAATTCGCCCCAATTCGTCTACTTTCCTTACCATTCCCGTTGATTTCATTCCATTTCTCTCCTTTATTCTTCTTTTATTCTATATTTTCGATCAAATCTCTGTATTTTCATCCGATATCTATATTATATACGATCTTTTTTTGTATGTCAATAGTCAAAAACGGGATTTTTTTACTTTTTTCTGTTTTTTTGATCGACAGAAACCGACAACCAACGGAGGAACCTTATGCTTGGAAAAATCTTTGGCATTTTATGCCTTGTCGCACTCGTATTCGGCGGAATTTGCGGAAACATGACCGATGTTGCAAACGCCATTCCCGACGGTGCCGCGCGCGCCGTTGAGGTTACGATCTCACTTTGCGGAATGATGTGCCTGTGGTGCGGCTTGATGGAGGTACTCGCGGACGCGGGGGTGATCCGCCGACTCTCGCGCCTGCTCTCTCCGTTTCTGCGTCGCTTCTTTCCCAACGCATACCGCACGGGCGAGGGCGCCGAGGAAATCAGTGCCGCCATCAGCGCCAATCTGCTTGGCATCGGAAACGCCGCCACACCGCTGGCGCTCCGTGCCATGGAGCAGATGCAAAAGCACAACCCCGATCCCACACGTGCCGACGGCGAGCAAATCACGCTGGCAGTACTGAATACTGCCTCGGTGACGCTCATCCCCGCCAACCTACTGGCGCTGCGCCGTGCGGCAGGCTCATCGGATCCCTTTGCCATCATGATCCCCGTCTGGCTAACCTCCTGCCTCTGTGCCGCGATGGCGCTTCTTCTAACAAGCATTCCGCGCTTTTTTTCCAAAAAAGGACGCAGAACCCAGAAAAGGAAGTGATGTATGCTCGAAACGGTTTCCGCGCTTGCCATGCCGACGGTCGTCGTTGCCGTGGGTTTGCTCCTTTTATTCGGCAAAAGCAATTATTTTGATTCCTTTCTGCGGGGCGCGAAGCAGGGCTTGCAGATCTCCGTTAATCTTCTGCCCACACTGGTCGCGCTGATGGTCGCGGTCGCCATGCTGAACGCCTCGGGCGCGACCGAGACACTGTCGAATCTGCTCTCCCCCGTCGCTGCGCACGTCGGCATCCCCACAGAGCTCTTGCCGCTCCTGCTCACCCGTCCATTCTCCGGAAGTGCCTCTACCGCCGCATACAGCACACTGCTGGAGCAGGTCGGTGCCGACAGCCTCGCAGGGCTTTGCGCGTCTGTCATCTTTGCCTCATCCGACACCGTAGTCTACGTCATTGCCGTTTATTTTTCCTCGGTCAACATACGCCACACGCGCTACGCCTTCCCCTGCGCGTTCGCGGTCATGCTGTTTTGCATCTTTTTTTCCTGCTTTTTATGCCGCCTATGGTTTTTTTGAACCAAAACGGGCAAATACTCCTGCCAAGGAAGCATAAAAGGAGGATTGTATGATCAAAGGAGCGAGAAAGCAAATGATCGTTCTACGGACTGGAAGCAGCAGATATTTCGACGAGGCGTATTTCGTTTTGCGGAATGACGTAAGCGACGGTGCGGCGAAACGAAACGATATTCTGAACGAGGCAAACAAAATTCTGTCTGAAAATACCTCCGCGCATCGCCCTGCGGAGCATCCGCAACGACTTCGCTGGTGTTTCTTTTTCGCAGGGATCCTCTGCGGTGCATTTTGCGCGTCACTGACCCTCTGTCTGATCTTTTTCTGAATTGTGTATGCCGTTTTTTCATTTTTTTCGGGCGGGCTATTGACTTTTCGGAAGTTTTAGAGTATAATAACTGTAGTTATATGAGACCGTTCTCTTCATTTGTGTGGCGGATACTGCCGCACGAATGCTGTAATCGAATATCATATCAAGCCTTGGAAGGTTGGGGAGGGGCGTGTTCCCCACGCGGACAGGGCACCCTCTCTACGTCTCCGCGGCGGATACGTAGGGCTTCTTATGTTTTGCCCGATGCGGCAAAGCAAATACATCAAAATCAAGAAAGGATCAATCATTTACAATGCCAAAAAAGCCCAAAAAAGGAAAGGTAACGGGTCCGATCCGTATCATTCCTCTCGGCGGACTTGGTGAGATCGGCAAAAACATGACGGTCGTCGAGTATGAAAACGACATGATTGTCATCGACTGCGGTCTCGGCTTCCCCGAGGAAGATATGCCCGGCATCGACCTGGTCATTCCCGACATTTCATATCTGGAGGCAAACAAGGAGCGGATCCGCGGCGTTCTGCTCACGCACGGTCACGAGGACCACATCGGCGCCATCCCCTACCTTCTGCGGACCATCAATCCACCGATCTACGGAACACCGCTGACCCTCGGAATCATCCGCAATAAGCTAGAGGAGCACGTGCTCCCGTGGAAGCCGGAGCTTCGTACTGTCAATGCGGGAGATACCGTAAAGCTAGGTGCCGTGACGGCGGAATTTATCCACGTCAACCACTCCATTGCCGACGCTTGCGCAATCGCACTGCACACCCCTACGGGAATCGTTCTGCATACGGGCGACTTCAAGCTCGACACCTCCCCCATCGACGGTGAAATGATGGATATCGTCCGTCTCGGCGAGCTCGGTCAGGAGGGCGTGCTGATGCTTCTTTGCGAATCAACAAACGCGGAGCGCCCCGGTCACACACCGTCCGAAAAAAAGGTGGGGGCCTCGCTGGAGAATATTTTCGCTACGCACGAGAAAAAGCGGATCATCATCGCAACCTTCTCCTCCAACGTGCACCGCGTGCAGCAAATCATCGATACCGCCGCGCACCACAAGAGAAAGGTTGCCATTACGGGACGCAGTATGCTGAATATCGTCAGCGCCGCCACCGAGCTGGGATACATGAAGATCCCGAACGGTGTCCTTGTGGACATCAACGATATCAAGCGCTACAAGCCGGGTGAATTGACCATCGTGACGACAGGAAGTCAGGGAGAGCCGATGTCGGCGCTCTACCGCATGGCGTTTTCCGACCATTCGCAGGTCGCACTCGATGCCAACGACCTCGTCGTGCTCTCCGCATCGGCGATCCCCGGTAACGAAAAGCTCGTCGGACGCATCATCAACGAGCTCTCCAAAAATCAGGTTGAGGTCCTGCACGACGCTGTCGTGGAGGTTCACGTATCGGGACACGCCTGCCAGGAGGAGATCAAGCTGATGCTCGCGCTGACAAAGCCGAAATACGTGATGCCCGTTCACGGTGAGAGCCGCCACCTCTCGGCAAACCGTGAGCTCGCAAGCTATATGGGCATTTCCCCGAAAAACATTTTCATCTCCGAGATCGGTAAAATCCTGGAGATCGATCAAAACGGTGCCAAATGGAACGGTACGGTTCCCGCGGGCAGAGTTCTCGTCGACGGCTACGGTGTCGGCGACGTCGGTAACATCGTGCTCCGCGACCGCCGTCATCTCGCGCAGGACGGTCTGATCGTTGTGGTTGCCACGGTGGACACTGATTCGCGCTTGTTGCTATCGGGTCCCGACATCGTTTCCCGCGGCTTCGTCTACGTACGCGAGGCGGAGGAGCTGATGGAAGAGGCGCGTGCGGTTGCGTACGACACACTGACCGACCTTCTGTACAACGACGATCACGTCGATCGGATGCAATTGAAAAAGTGCCTGAAGGACGATCTGACAAAATTCCTGTATGCAAAAACCAAGCGTAAGCCGATGATTTTGCCCGTTATTATGAACGTTTGATCAATTTTCTATCATATATTCTTTAAAATTTTGTTTTTGTTCATAATCGTGACACAGTGATGTCACAGAACAAAGTTATAATGTTTAGGTGACTTTGCGGTAATACACTGCAAAATCGATGTACTACAAAGAAAGAAAGAGGAGTTTCCATCATGGGAAAAGGAAAAAGAAACAGACAGTTTCACTTTGAGGACAAGCAAACCAACCCCGAAAAGTATAAGGAACCAAAAAAACCGTTCCGTATGCCGAAATGGGCAACCTACACCATCTGGTCTGCGCTGCTCATCATCGTTGTCGGCGCAATCGTACTGACCAGCCTGTTCGATAACGGCGTATTTTTACGTAACCGGATCCTGGTGAACAGCCAAGGACAGGACGATACGTATGATATGAATCAACAAATGGCAACCTTTATCGTATGGCAGAACATGTATCATCAGGCGTATACAGAATTTACTTATACGCAGTACGGTCTGTATGATGATACCTACGACATCTTCGACACCTACGGCTCGGCGATGAACTACGCCGTTTCCATGGCAAACTACTACTCCACCGAGATGCTGCGCGACGGTATTGACATCGTCGCCGACTATCTTGCGGAAATGGTTGCGGGTGCCGACGCAGCCGTCAAGATGGGGCTTACCCTGAACGAAGACGATCAGACATCCATCGAGGATCTGGTCAATTGGGTCAAGAATATCCACACACAGTACGCAGGAAGCTACCCCTTTGAGAACTTCCTGAACGTATTCGTGGCACAGGGCGTCAAGGAGTCCGATATCCGCAAGGCTGCAGGCTTGATGGCAATGTACACCAAGTACTGCGACTACAAGAAGCTGGAGCTGGACAACGACATCGGCGAGAACGACGAGAACAAGCTGCTCGACTATATTGCAAAAAATCCCTCCGGTCACTACGAGGCAGTTTACCGTATGTATCAGGTAAACGATAAGGACTTTGCAGACAAGCTGCTGGAGGCGAAGACCGCCGAGGAATTTACCGCGATGGTTGTTGACCGTATCATGGAGGTCAACTTCGATACGCTGGCATTCAACAAGTTCACCCTCCCCAGAGCAGACGAGGCAGAGGCGTTGATCCTCAAGGCACTCGAGGACAAGGGTGACGCTACCTTGACCGACGACGATCTTGACGCCGCAAATGCAAAGGCACTGGAGCTCGGACTGACCGAGGTCTCCTATCAGAAGGTTAGTGCGACCACCGACGGCAAGACCACGTCCACCTATACCCCCGAGCTGAACGACACGCTCGCCAAGTTCATCTTTGCATCCGCTAGAAAAGCGGGCAACGTTGACGTTCTCACCAACGGAACCACCGCATATCTGGTCTATATCTACGAGACCAACAACGCCGAGGCGAACCCCTCCGACACCATGATTGTGAAGGCAGGCATTAAGGAATTTAAGATTTCGGACGATTCCGCAAGCTATGAATCCTTCAGAGAGTCCCTTGTGAAGGATCTGAACTCCGAGGATCGCAAGAACACCACCGATAACAAGTCCGCAGAGGAGCTGGCAAAGGAATTCTACGATCAGCTCAAGGAGGACAAGACCGTTGCATTCCCCGAGGGGGCACAGACCAACTCCTACTCCACCCCCGGTGAAAACGATACCACCGACGCCATCCAGGATTACCTCTATGACGAGGACAACGATATCAAGAAGGACGGCGTATATCAAATTGACGACAACGGAACCACCTACGTTGTTTTGGTTACCGACGTGGACGACACCGACGAGGATGACATCCAATATTCGGTCAAGTACGCAACCTACACGGACAGCGACTACTACTATTTCTTCCGTAATCTGAAATCCAATCTGGATTCCTCCTATGCTTCCACTGCTCCCACACTGACCCACCCCGAGGCAACAACCAAGGACACCTTTGAGGAATGGATGTGCGAGGCTGACGTTGTTGAAGCAACCGAGACCGAAATCTCCAAACGTACCTTCAAGCGTGTTGCAAACGAAACCAAGTATTTCGAAAGCAAGAATGACAGCGACGAGGTTACGGGCTACAATGTCTATATGGTTGTCGAGCCCATGACGCTGACAAAGAGCGATGAAGCTACCGTATACGGCGGCTATCTCAAGTTCCAGACCGAGGCGGATGCGAACGCGGCGCTTGATAAGCTCAAAGACAAGACCGGCTTTGAGCTGTGGCACGCATTCATCGCACTGACCTCAACCACCAAGGATTCCGAGGGCAAAGAAACCGTAAACAGCGCAACCCTTGAGACCAATATCAAAAAATCCGCTGTCTCCGACGAGGCTGTTCAGAAATGGCTCTTTGACGAAGCACGCAAAATGGATGACGTCGCCGTTGTAAAGGTCAGCGACACTTCCTACTACGTGACCTACTTTAAGTCCGCAGAGCAGGAATGGACCAGAACTGCGAGAGACGAATGGGTCGCATCCGAGATGACCGAAATTCTGGAAACGCTTGTTTCCGAAGGCGGCTACAAGCTGGATGAAAACGTCCTGAACAAGATCGGCGAGCCGACCACCACCGCAGAGACCACAGCAGGTGATACCACCGAGGATACCACCGCTGGCGAAGAGACAACCGCGGCATAATCAATCAGAAAACACAAAATGGCATGGAGCATTCCGTGTCATTTTGCACCAATGGGAATATACTGTACTGACAATCCCAAAAACAATT
>JAFTPJ010000135.1 GCA_017463405.1 Clostridia bacterium | reverse complement strand
GTTTGTTTGTGGTATAATGTTTCATGAAGTGATTGAGTCCTTTCTGTTAGGTTTGAGTTGTGGTGACTTTATTTTAACAGAACTCAATCACTTTTTCTATCCTTTTTTTACTTTCGGTCTCACATCTATTGTAACACTACACAAAACAGAATACGAACATCACGAAAATCTCTTGACAAACCAAGGAAAATATGGTATGATAATTACAAAATATGAAAGATTTGTTCTGCGCCGAACGGCGGTGAATTTTTTTCAAGAACAGAAGGAGTGTATTGCCATGAAAAAACAGATTCTTTCCAAGCTGCTTTCGTTTTCGCTTGCATGCCTGATGCTTTTGTCGGTGTGCAATCTCCCCCTGGCCGTATCTGCCAACAACGACCCCTCGGGCTTTGACGATTTCGAGGGTTGCGGCATTCATCTGTACAACCAAACGGTTGTCGACAGCGCCTATCTGGCAACCGTCGCAACCTGCACCCTTCCCGCGACCTATTACTATACCTGCGAATGCGGAAAAATAGGCACCGAAACCTTTACGTACGGCGCAACCGTTCCGCATACCTATTCTTGCTCGGTTCTGCGCGATGAATACCGTGTGGAAAATCCCACGGACGGAATCGAGTTCTATTACTCCTGCGTCTGCGGTGCAAAGGGAAGCCAGACCTTTTCCGTAAAATCCGAGGATGTGATCTATACCAATTCCTTTGATAAGTACCAGGGACTGGACGCCGATACACTGACGGTGATGAAGGGCTTGGATTTTTCGACCTGCCCCTCGACCGCGACTCCCGTCGAACAGAACGGCGACGTTTCGATGTAGGTCAACGCTGAGCTGGTGATCGGTGAGGATAGCCAGTTTAACGTACCACTGTATGCCTATTCCGGTTATACGAAATTCACGGCGTTGCAGATTGTTTCCTACGACGCGACAAAAAGAACGGTGACGCTGTCGGATAAGAGCTCCTACGCGGTTTCCGGTACGCCCGACGGCACGGGATATTATGGTACCTTTACATACGGCGGAACTCAATGGATGTTGACCACCGGTGAATATGCGGCGTCTACGAAATTCGGCGACGGCGTCAATCTGGATCGCCCCATGAATCTGCGTCTCCCCGAAATCTCTTACGTCACCGATCAAACCGTTTACATGGAGGCGTCGTACTATATTGCCCTTGGATCGAAAGGGGATTTTGAATCGCAGATCACCGCTTATACCACGGACGGTGTTGCTAAAAATTACCTCGGTTTATACGTGATCAACATGGCAACCGGTGCGATCAGCGCCAGAGTGACCACCACGGGCTCTAATGCCGTAATCGGAAATCTGGCAATCGGGCAGTGGAATACGGTCGGAATGCTGTTGGATCTTGTAACGGGCAAGACAGTGTTCTTCCTCAACGGTCTGCCGATTCAGATCGAAACGGCGGTTGCCGCTACTAATCTGGTGTTCTCGTCCTGGTCCGTGGCGAAGGTCATGAAGGCAGAAATCGGGACCTACGGCGGCAGCTTCTGCGTGGATAACGTTTCTGTCTACGGGAAAAGCATTACTGATTATCTCTATTCGTTCAAGTCCTACAGCAATGATTTTGAAACCTATACCCAAGGTGATACGCTGACACTGAACAGCGGATTTTTCGCAAATATCCCCAGCGGTGACATTGTCGGAATGAGCGGCGGAAATCGCTTTTGGCTGGTTGACGCAACGGTGATCAACCAGCAGAACAGGATCAACAACCTCGCGATCGATGCGGAAACGATTCCGAGCATCATCTATGAGGCAAAGTATTACATCCCCGCATCGGCAAAGCTCCAGATGCAGTCACAGCTGTATAACATGAAGGGAACTGCGGGCGGTACGGAGGTTAGCAAGAACTTCAACGATCTTTATATTCTGTATGCGGACGGCAACGGTATCACCGAGATCCGCCGCGAAAGCGATGCCGCGGGAGAAGGCTATACACTTCCCACCGACGAGTTCTTTACGGTTTCGGTTGCGCTCAATCTGACCGATGCAACCTTTAATGTGTACGTTAACAACAAGCCGGCGCTGGAGAATCAGCAGATCCCGTATCAGAAGGTTGGTACAACCACTGTCTGCTTTGACTCGATTACCGAAATTCCCGCGGGCTCGGTTCTCCTCGGTAAAATCAACTCTGCCGCATCTGCATGGGCGAGCGGATACGCTTACATCGACGATATCAAGGTCTATGCGGGAACGGATAAGAACGTGGACGGAAGCATTCCCGCCACGGCCACCTTCCAGACCTCGATGCAAGCCTTCCTGTATCTCGAATCCGAGGTGAAGATGGGAGTCGGGTACAAGATCGAGGGGATGGAGAGTATTTCGCCGGCTGATCTGACCGATCGCTTTGGACTGCTGATTTGGAACGCGGACGAGGCTCCCACAGATGCCGAGGCAATTTATTCGAACTGCGATTATATCGTCGCGGGTGCGGCCTATAATGCGACCGAGGGTAGATTCGAGACGACCGCCCGCGGTATCGCAGCGAAGAATCTGGGTGACCGCCTGACCTTCCGCGCGTACTACCGCAATGACGACGGCAGCTATTCCTACAGCCGTCTGATCTCGGGCTACAGCCCTAAAACCTATTGCTACAATCAGATCAAAAACAATCCCACCGATACTGAACTCGTCGATCTGATGGCGTCGATTCTCAACTACGGTGCGGCGGCTCAGACACTCTTTGACTATAAAACGGATGACCTTATGAATGCCGACCTGACCGACGCGCAGAAGGTGATGACGTGGGACGGAAGCCTCGTTAGAAGCGACTACAGCGTGCCGGATGGCAAAGATTCCGCGTTTGTCAGAGACAGTGCGATGGTGACCTCGCGCGGCGGATATCTGAATCTGGAAGGCGCGATTGACTACAACTTCTACGCAAAGGTCAACTTCACGCCCGCGAGTGCGAAGATCTATTATTGGACCGAGAACGACGTGGCGGCGCTGGATGCATTGACGCTGTCGAACGCAAGCTCGAGCGAAGCAATGGTATGGTCGGAGGACTACAGCCGCTGGGAGGGCAAGTATGAGGGACAACCCGCAAAGGAGATGTTCAATACGGTATATGCTTGCATGGTATTTGAGGATGCCGCAGGGAATACGTCCTGCAGCGGCGTGATCGGATACTCTCCCGAACGATATGCTTATATCAATCAGAATAAGGGCGACAACAACGCCGAGCTTGCAAAGCGTCTTGTGGTTTACGGAGACGCGGCAAGAGCATATTTTGATTGAGCAATAAATCTACAGAAAGGAAATGAAGCCAATGTACAGAACTCCCGAAATTCAGTTCATTGAAATAGACGCAAAGGATATCATCGTTACCAGCTCGACGGTTGAAAGCGGTGTCCCAGGCGGCGATGATAATAAGACGCCCGACGATGAACTGTAAGAAATGAAAGAGCCCGACCTGACCGGAAACCTCGGTTGGGTCGGGTTTTTTCACACTCCGACATAATTTTTTGTGAAACACTTGACATGCTCTGAAAAAAATGGTAGAATATATAAGATAGTTTCAGAAATAGGAGAATGATTATGAACAACTCTGAAAAAACAATGGATAAAATCGTTGCGCTTTGCAAAACGCGCGGCTTTATTTTCCCCGGCTCCGAGATTTACGGCGGACTTGCAAACTCCTGGGACTACGGTCCCCTCGGCGTGGAGTTCAAAAACAACGTCAAGCGTGCTTGGTGGAAGAAGTTCGTGCAGGAGAGCAAGTACAACGTAGGACTCGACAGCGCGATCATCATGAACCCGCAGGCGTGGGTTGCGTCGGGTCACGTGGGCGGATTTTCCGACCCGTTGATGGATTGCAAGCAGTGCAAGATGCGTCACCGCGCCGACAAGTTGATTGAGGATTACGCATTTCAGAACGGGCTGAATGACAACCCCGCAGCATGGAGCTTTGAGCAGATGGCGACGTATATCAAGGAAAAGAACATCGCCTGCCCGCAGTGTGGGGGCCATGACTTTGCCGATATCAAGAAGTTCAACCTGATGTTCAAGACCTTCATCGGCGTCACCGAGGACAATTCCAGCACGGTGTATCTGCGTCCCGAGACCGCGCAGGGAATCTTCGTGAATTTCCCCGCAGCACAGCGCACCACGCGCAGAAAGCTGCCCTTCGGTATCGCGCAGATCGGTAAGTCCTTCCGTAACGAGATCACGCCCGGCAACTTTGTGTTCCGTACCCGTGAGTTCGAGCAGATGGAGCTGGAGTTCTTCTGCAAGCCCGGGACGGATCTGGAGTGGTTTGCATACTGGAAAGACTACTGCCATCAGTTCCTTCTGAACCTCGGTATGCGCGACGAGAACCTGCGTCTGCGCGACCACGATCCGGATGAGCTTTGCTTCTACTCCAAGGCCACCACCGACTTTGAGTTTCTCTTCCCGTTCGGTTGGGGTGAGCTCTGGGGCGTTGCCGACCGTACCGACTATGACCTCGGTCAGCACCAGTCCCACAGCGGTAAGGATATGACCTATTTCGACCAGGAAACGGGCGAGCATTACATTCCGTACGTTATCGAGCCCTCGTTGGGTGCCGACCGTGTTGCACTTGCGTTCCTCGTGGATGCGTACGACGAGGAGGTCATCGACGTTGAGAAGAACGATGTACGCACAGTGTTGCATCTGCATCCCGCGCTGGCGCCCTTCAAGGCGGCAGTTCTCCCCTTGTCCAAGAAGCTGGGTGATAAGGCGGGCGAGATTTACGACGAGCTGTCCAAGTATTTCATGATCGACTACGACGAGACGGGCTCGATCGGTAAGCGCTATCGCCGCCAGGATGAAATCGGTACGCCTCTTTGCATTACCGTTGACTTTGAGACGGTGGGCGACGGTGAAAAGGAAGCGGATAACTGCGTAACCGTTCGTGACAGAGACACGATGGAACAGGTTCGTCTGCCGATCTCCGAGCTGAAGGC
>JAFTPJ010000134.1 GCA_017463405.1 Clostridia bacterium | reverse complement strand
TTGCGCAGATGGTGAGAAATGTTACCGCTACGGCAACCGCTTTTTTTACCGAGTCCTCGGAAATACGACGACCAAAGAGCGTTGCGTTATTCTTATTTCGGATCGTAGCGAATGCCGAACAAACAAGGACGGCGATAGTGACGGTTTTCATGCCGCCTGCCGTTCCCACGGGTGAGCCGCCGATCAGCATCAAGATAATAGAAACAGCGGCAGAGGCATTCGTCAGATTTTCTTGAGGAAGAGAGGCAAAGCCTGCGGTTCTCGTGGTAACCGATTGGAAGAAGGAAACTTGAATTTTATCGAATAAGGACATCTCTCCAATGGTCAACGGGTTGGCATATTCAAATATAAATATGAGAATTGCACCGACAAGAATGAGTCCTGCCGTGACCGTAATGGCAATCTTTGAGTGTAAGGTCAGATGTCTGAATATTTTTTTGTTCTTTGGCGAACGGCTCTTAATAACACGAAGCACATCCCACCATACGATATATCCAAGTCCTCCGAGAATGATGAGCGCAGAGGTGACAATATTGATCAGCGGATTGGTTGCGTAATTGCAAAGGCTGTTTTTCGCGATAATGTCAATACCTGCGTTGCAGAAGGCAGAAACCGAATTGAATATTGATATCCATATGCCCTTTGCACCAAATTCGGGAACAAACACGAACATATACAGCAGAGCGCCGATGCCTTCAATAATCAGCGTGCCAAACAGCACGTTCTTAACGAATTTTGCAAGTCCCGACATTGTATTCAGATTGAAGGCGTCCTGAATGAGCAATCGGTCGCCGATGCCCATTTTTCTGTTGAGCAGAAGCATCAATCCCGACATAATGGTGATGATGCCAAGTCCTCCGACCTGTATTAGGATCAGTATGACGATCTGACCGAACACACTCCAAGTAGACACGGTGGGAAGCGTAACGAGTCCCGTCACGCAGGTGGAGGTAGTTGCCATGAAAAATGCATCGAGATATGGAACGGCTTCACCGCTTGCAGAGCTGATCGGTAATGCTAAAAGTCCGCTTCCTACGAGAATAGTCGCGAGGAAACTGAGCAATATGATCTGCGTGGTTGAGAGTGTATATTTCTTTTTCCTAACCATAAAGTTTTCCTCTAAAAAGCATAAAGGAACCAACGTCCTCTGCAGTCAGCTGGTTCCTTTTATATTTATTCATTTTTGTAATTATATCACATTTTACCGTTTTTGTCAATATTATTTGCACGGATTGTCCTGTTTATCAAATTCTTATTTATCCATGCTTTCTCTCAAGCTCGTGCTGTATTTCTTCGGCACGGGTTATTTGGTCATTCAGATTCCATTTTCCGATATGGATTCCGTCCTTATAAAATGCCGAACCACATTGATGGAAATAGAACTCAATTCCACGCTCTTTGGCTTCAAGGTATAGTGCTTCCACCCACTCGTATCTTATGGGGCGGACGTTTACCTTGGGCGCCATTTCACCGCCAATATTGACGCATTTGATCAGACCTGTGTCGAGATATTTGCCGAGTGATATAGGAGCAATCAAGGGAGAGCAAAAGACCTCACGGTGTGCAAGCGGAGCATCAAGGAAATACGGTAAGCGTTTATCTGCCATTTTTTGATTCTCAATGGATATACTCAAATGGAAGTGCTCCCATCCTTCTCCCCAATCGGCAGGAAGACATTCTTTGATTCTTTCGGGGCGTTTTGTGGTGGTGACAAAGATACAATCCTTTCTTCGTCTGATAAAATCCCAACAGCCCTCGCGCCATTCGTCTGCTTCTTCAATGAAGAAATCAGAGGAGAAACAAAGCTTTACGAGCGAGTTAGGTGGACAATCCTTATCCTTCAGCTCGTATGTAGTTTTTCCTTTAGCTATGATAGTTGTGTCACGACCGTATCTTTGATCCATCTTGAATACAAAGCAGTTTTTACAGCCGGGACTTACTTTTTTGCAACCGTGCCAAGGATTCCACGATATCGCTTTTTCAATTTCTGTGTTTTGCATGGTTTTGCCTCATCAAATTCTGAATTTTCAGTGAGTTTATTATACATTTTTCTGTGAACTTTTCAACCGATTTGGCTACTCTTTGCTTCCTCCGACGCAAATTTTGAGGGCTGAACGCTTTGTTCAGCCCTCATTTCAATCTTTATTTGTATTTAATATCTTATAGAGTAGTTCGTAAAGTTGCATCGCTTCACTTGGTTCAAGTCCAACGCATCCGGCAACCTTGGAAGGAATCTCTATTGCTTTTTCTTTGAGTTGTTCACCGATTTCCGTGAGTATGATGGTAACCGAGCGTTCATCCGTGGTGCTTCTTTTGCGTGTGACGTATCCTTTGGCTTCAAGGCTTTTGAGCACAGGTGTCATTGTTCCCGAATCAAGAAACAGTTTTTCTCCGAGAACCTTAACGGTGATCTCTTTCTGTTCCCACATCACCATCATCGTGATATATTGAGTATATGTAAGATCAAGCTCGTCAAGATACGGACGGTATCTTTTCACAATCTCGCGCGAGGCGGCATATAGCGGAAAGCAAAGTTGATTTTCCAGCTTTAACGCATCGTATTTAGATTGACTCATATAACACCTCCAAGGCTCGTGAATTTATCTTTTTTAATTATAACATAAGCGGAGCAAGATATCAACATCAAAATTTGATGGTTTTCGGTGCATCCGTAAAGGAACAAATTTGTGCTGTTATGTTTTTCAAATAGTACACCTCGGTGTTTCCGTCACCTGGTTTGTACATAGCCTTCAAATTCGGATAAGCCTCCAGCATATGCTCCTGCGCCTCAATATTATTGTCAAGCACCGCTTCGGCAGCAACTCTTATCCATCTTCCGTCTTGAGCCATTGCGCTGATCTCAACCTTATGATTGGTTTTCATCTGTTCGGCGACTGCTTTCACTTTGCCCGTTTGAATGTAGATGCGTCCATCAAACAGATCTATCGTACCAAATGGACGAACTCTTGGCTGATCTCCTTCTGTCGTTGCGAGAAAATAACATCCACACATTTTCAAAAACTCATATACCTCGTTCATCACCGTTCTCCTTTTTTCTTTTATTCAACTATACTTTTGGCAAACTCGGCAGCTCTCGCAAGATCCTCCTCGTTCGGTCTGCCTTTGTGAATTTTTCCGAACTGTCCTCGGCAATGAAAATCTTCATCGGCAACGGCTATGTTTATGGTCTTTGTGACCTTTGTCACAGGTTTTTTCATCGATTTCATCATAGCCGACGTGCCAAAGCAAACAATCTTTCCGATGTTATCTTTGTTACGGATGATAAATTCCTTTACCGCTTGATCTACATCAAATGCGTAGTAGGAACAACCGAGGAACAGGATATCCGCCTTTTCTTCAAGTACGATGGAAACATCCTTTGCATTCACAGATACCGCCTCGGCAATTGCCTCTGCGAGCTTTTTGGTATTACCTGAACGGGTGTAGTATCTCACAGCTATCTTCATATAACACCTCCGTCAGTTATTGTTCTTTGTTTCTTCATATGCTGTTCTGACTGCCTTTGCCAATTGGTCGGTACAAGAGGTAGGACGTCTGCCACAGGTATTACCAAGCAGTTTTTCTTCAATTTCTTCAACCGTCGAGCCTTCAAGCAATTTGGCGATTGCTTTCAGATTTCCGTTGCATCCACCGTAAAATTCAATATTTGTAATAATATTTTCGTTAATATCGAAGGATATGATCTGTGAACAGGTATTTTCGGTCTTATATTCGTACCGCATCACAGACACTCCTTAATAGCATCCTTCAGCTTCTTCATATCTGTCGGCTCGAAGCGAGCGACGATCTCACCGTTTCTGTCAATGAGAAACTTGGTGAAGTTCCATTTGATCTTGCCGTTGTTCTTATAGTCCTTATCGGTCTTTTTTACAACACCCGAAAGCATCAGCGCCATAGGCGACTTTCCGAACCCGCCGAACTTGGTATTTTCGGTCAGCCATTGATAGAGGGAAATGGCATTCTCACCGTTTACATCAACCTTTGCAAACTGCGGAAAAGTGATGCCATAGCGACCTGTGCAGAAGGAATGGATTTCTTCATTGTCACCGGGTGCCTGATTTCCAAACTGATTGCATGGAAAGTCAAGTATTTCAAAGCCCTGCTCCGAAAATTCCTCGTACAGATCTTGCAGTTCATCATACTGCGGTGTAAATCCGCATCCCGTTGCCGTGTTGACAATGAGCAACACCTTGCCCCTATAATTCTCCAGAGATACCTCGCTGCCGTCCATTTGCTTTACTTTAAAATCGTATGCGTTCATATCGCACCTCCAAGAAATAATAGCTCAATTTAATTGAGCTCAATCTATTATAGCATATTTTATTTTCATTGTCAATAGCATTACCAAAAATTCATACAGAAATTCTTTCCGAGGCTTTTCTTTGTTTACTGTGACGCAAATTTTGAGGGCTGACGATTGCTTTCGCCAGCCCTTTATTTTTATCGTTTCTTGTAAATCACAAGCTCGGGATTCTCTCCGTTTGCTTCATAAGTACAGATGAGGATAAAATCCATGTTGGCGGCGATACCAAAGCATCTGTCGCAGTCGAATTCACATTCGAGTTGATTTCCGAGATATGTTGCATTATCGTTAAGAAATTTTACGGTCTTACCGTTTGGAAGACGGTATTCAAGATTGATGTATCCGCCCACAAGAGCGTTCAGCTTTTCTACCTTTGGCATTCCATCCACACGGAGAGCGTTAATTTCTTCAATCAGTTTACGTTTGAATTCATCGAATTTTTCCGCACCGTCGAGGTTTTTATACTGTTTCCAATAGTCAAGCTTTGGGAGCATTTCTTTTATATACGTACGGACTTGCTCGGAGGGTAAGTGTTCATTTGCCATATGCGCTACGCAGACATCTATCAGATCGTCAATATTATGATACATGTATTCTCCGTCTGAATAACACCATTTGCAGTATTCTTCGTTGAAAAAACCGTCGGTTTCCTTACTGATATTACTGTCCGCAAGCGGCATACCACAGCATTGGCAGATCAATTGTCGTGGGGAACCGAGAAGTGTGTTGATCGACACGTCGAACAACCGGGATAACAGCTTCAGCGTTTCTGTGTTCGGTATTGTTTCGCCCGTTTCCCAGCGAGATACCGCCTGTCTTGTTACAAAAATTTTTTCCGCAAGCTCCTCCTGCGAGAGTCCTTTTTTTGTTCTTAACTCATAAATTACATCTTTTGTTTCCATACATTCACCACCTTGTAGCTTCGTGGTTATATTTTATCATAGGTTACCCGATCTGACAAGCAACTGCTTGTTGCTTTCTAATTGATAAATTGGATATTATCCATCGCAGACTGCGCACATATCTTTCTTCATATTTAAGGTCTCCATGAGCAACTCAAACATAAAGCTGCTACAGTGTTAATTATAAAAGTTGATGCCATCCCCCCTCGCGTATCATCATTGAGTAAACTTGCAAGCAAGTTACGCCGCGTCTTTTTTTGGTGGACCCTCAAGATCTTTCAACGAGACGCTCCGTGCCTGCTCAAGATGACAGGGTGGGTATGCTGTGGTTTGGCGGAGTGTAGAAAGATCTTCGAGAGTAATCTGGATGCAGACTTTTAGAATTAACAAGGTACTACAGTTTACGAATTGTCAAACATTTTTTGCATATATCGGATTCTGTTTGCGATTGCCTCTTGGGTAGTTGGTGCTTTTTGGCACGATGTCAAAGCCTTGCATCGTTCCTTGCGTTTTGTTCAGCTCCACGGGAATGCCTGTCGCGCGGAGTGCATCTGCATAGGCGACACCCTCGTCGTACAGGCATTCAAAATCTGCGGTTTCTACAATATGCATTTGGCAGATTTTCAAATGATGCAGCCTCCATCGGGGAGGCGCAGGTGATGTCGGGAGCAGTTTTTTTTCTGCACGTTGCCTGAATCAGACCCGTTTCCAGGTTTTTGGGCTGAACAGAATGAAAACGGGGAGGATTTCGAGTCTGCCGAGCATCATGGTCAGGATTAAGATGATTTTTGAGAATGTGCTGTATCCCGCGAAGCTTGCGTATGGTCCGACTGCCTCAAATGCGGGGCCGACGTTGGAGATACAGGAGAGTGCCGCGGAGAAGTTGCTGAAAAATCCGTGCTCTGCCGTATAGGTTCCGGCATCGGATACAATCTGTATTGTCTCACCGTTAACGGGGTCGAAGGAGAGCAGGAAGATTGCTGATATAAAGAGAAAGAAATAGAGCGTGAGGAATGCGAATACATCGTTGATTGTTCGCTCCTCCAAGGATTTTCCCTCAAACTTTGCCTTGGGAACGTAATGGGGATTGATGAGCCTTCGGATGTTGATATACGCGCCCTTTATTGCAATCACGATTCTCGATACCTTCATACCGCCCGATGTTGAACCCGCCATCGCCCCCATGAACATGACCACGACAAGGGTGGTTTTTGCCAGCATGGGCCACACGTTATAGTCTGTGGTTGTATAGCCCGCGGTCGTGATTAGGGACACCACCTGGAACAGCGCATGGCGGAACGATTCCTCCGTGGTATAGGTCTGCGGGAAGGCTTCTGTTTTACCGACCAGGCTGATAAATACAAAGGCAACCGCTGCGCAGACAATGAGAAAATAGCTACGGAGCTCCTCGCTTTTTAACACCTGTCGGAGCTTTCCGATCAGCAACAGATAATACAGGCTGAAATTACAGCCGAATAGAATGAGGAAGATTGCCATCACGTACTGCGAGAAGGGATGGAACAGCTCCATGCTACCGGGAATAAAGCCGAATCCACCCGTGCCGGCGCAGCCAAAGGTGGCAAGCAGACTGAAAAAGAATTGATCGTTCTCGTATCCGGGAATGGGCTGATCAAGCATCAGAATGATCACCTCCAGCACCGTCATTCCAAGATAGATGAGGTACAGGATTCGGGTTGTGACCTTCATCTTGGAAACGATTTTACCGACCTGCGGTCCGGGGCTTTCCGCGCGGAGCAGGTGCATCGAGGAGCCTTCGTTGCTTTCGGGAATGAAAATCAGCACGAATACGAGGATTCCCATGCCGCCGATCCAGTGGGAAAAGCATCGCCAGAAGAGCGTGGAGTGGGAGACCGCCGTGATGTCGACGATTATGCTGGAGCCCGTTGTGGTGAAGCCCGACATGATCTCGAACCATGCATCGACATAATTCGGGATATCACCGTTGATGACAAACGGGATGGCACCGAACAGGGTCATAACGACCCAGACGAGCGCTGTCAGTGCAAAGCCCTCTTTCTGGTAGAGGTTATTTCGTTTCGGCTTCGGAATTTGCAGCAAGAAGCCAATCAGGGCGAGGGCTGAAATGGGGACGAGGAAGGCGAAGATGTTTCTGTAACTCTCCTTGTAGATGAGTGCAACGGCAAGCGGGGCAAGCATTAAGATCGCCTCCAGTATCATGATCTTGCCGAGTATTTTTCCGAGCTTTTTGTAATTCATGTCACCGCCGCCTTACTCGAGAATATCGGTCAGGTCATCGAAATTCTTGTGTGTGGTTACGACAATGACGTTATCGCCGAGCTTGATGCAGTCGTTACCGTTGGGAATGATGACCTCATTCTGTCGGATGATACAGGCAATCAGACAGTTTTCCTTGATTTTCAGATTTTTCAGAGGCTTATCGTAGATGCGCTCCTGCTTTTTTGCAAGAAACTCGAGCGCCTCCACCTGATTGTTTACGAGGCGGTACAGCGTCAGGACGTTACTACCTCGCTTGTTGGCAATCGCGCGGATATAGCTGATGATTCGGTCGGCGACGATGTCCTTCGGGGAGACGTTGTTGTCGATGCCGAGCTCATCGAGCATGCCGTAGAGATTGTCGCTTTTGATTTGCGTGATGGTCTTTCGGACCTTCATTTTATTGGCAAACATCGATACGACCATGTTTTCCTCATCGATGTCGGTCAGGGCGACAAAGGCGTCCATCGCCTCGATCCCTTCCTCCAAGAGCAGATCGTGTTGTGTTCCGTTCCCGTGAATCACGGTGACGCGGGGCAGGATGTCTGCCAGCTCCTCTGCTGTTTCCTTGTCGCTTTCGATCAGCTTGATCTTATATTTTTTCTTGGAAAGCTCGTCGGCAAGATAATAGCCGATTTTACTGCCGCCGACGATCATAATATTCCGTAGGGGAGAGCGGATCAGATGAATCTCCGCCAAAAAGTCACGCAGGGATTTGGCATCCGAGGTCAACAGGATTCTGTCTCCCTCGTTGATAATGAAGTTACCCGTCGGAATCAGCACCTCCTGCTCTCTCTGCACGGCGCAGATCAGCACCTTTGCGGTCAGCTTTTTTCCGAGGGAGATCAGCGTCTCGCCAATCAGGGAGCACCCCTTTTCGGCGACGATCTCCACAAGCAGCACTCTGCCGTTGGCAAAATGCTCGACCTGGGCAATGGAGGGGAGGTTGATGAGATTGAAGATTTCGGTAGCGGTGTCCTTTTCGGGATTGACGATCATGGAAATGCCCAGTTCATCCTTCATATCCATAATCTGCTTTCTGTAATCGGGATTGCGGACGCGGGCGATCGTATTCTTGACACCGATTTTTTTTGCCACAAGACAGGCGAACACGTTCAACTCGTCGCTGTCGGTCAGAACGATTGCAAGATCAGCCCCCCTTACGTGGGCTTCCCGCTGAATATCGAGGCACGCGCCGTTTCCGACAACACCCGATACGTCATATTTTTCGATCAGCTCCTCGATCTTGTCCTTGTCCTCGTCGATGATCGTAACGGTATGACCTTTTCCGGACAGACTTTTGAGGATGGTCTTGCCGATTGTACCAAGACCGATGATTACGATTTTCATAGTTCCAGCTCCATATTGCGAAAATAATTGTATCACAGCCGCAGCTGTGACAGAGTAGAGAAGGGGTTGCCCAAATCTGCAATTTGCGACAACCCCTCGCATGAAAAGCCGACAAAAGGGCTTTTTCAAATCAAGATTATGTATTTTTCATAACGATCGAGCCGACACACTCGCTGACGTGCTCGCAGGCATCGGAGCATGCCTCAAAGCAATCGTAAATTTTATACCAGGAAAGCGTTACGAGGACATCGTTGGATTTCTTTGTCAGCTCGTGCATTGTAGCAAGGTAGAGCTTGTCACACTCCTCCTCGACGTCGTTGCATTCTATGATGAGGGAATGAAGCTTCTTCGACTTTTTGAAGTTCTCAAATTCAGCCATGATTGCACAAAGCAGATCGCAGGCTCTTACAAGATGCTTGGCATAGTCGATTGCGGCGGGTTCGATGGTCTTGATGTTGTAAATGTAGAGCCTTTGCAGAATTTCCTCAAGAAGATCAAGCACAGTATCTAGCTGCTGGCTCATCATATCGAGATCCTCGCGGTCCACGGGGGTTACGAATGCCTTTGCAAGCGCCTCGTTCATCTCGTGTTTTTTCATATCCGCACTGTGCTCAAACACGTGCATTTCGGTTAGCATTGCCTCAATTTTATCGGCATCATAGTTCTCCAGGCAGTCCACGAGGTAAGAAGCTGCCTTTTTTGCAAGCGCGGTGCATGCCGCAAAGTTTTCATAATAGAATTTATCACCTTTGGCCATTTTACGTATTTCCTTTCGATTAGTTGAAGATTAGTAAGAACAGTTTGGTTACCAGGAATGCAAGAAGTCCGCATCCGGGGAAGGTTAGAATCCACGTCATCACCATTTCCTTGACAACGCCGAAGTTGATTGCGGAGATTCGCTTGACCGCACCGACACCCATGATTGAGGTGGTCTTGACGTGCGTGGTGGAAACGGGGAGTCCGAATACCGAGCAGAACACCAGTGAGATTGCGGATGCAATATCTGCCGAGAAGCCCTGATATTTTTCGAGCTTTACCATATCCATGCCGACGGATTTGATAATCTTTTTACCGCCGATTGCCGTGCCTGCCGCCATAATGATGGAGCAAACAACCATCAGCCATGTTGGGATTGCGAAGGTCGCGATAGATGCATCCGTGCCCTGCAGGGTAAATACGCAGAGCAGAATAATGCCCATAAACTTCTGACCGTCCTGTGCGCCGTGCATGAATGCCATTGCCGCGGCCCCCGCGATTTGCGCCCCCTTGAAGAAGGGCTCGGTTTTCGGTCGGTTCATCTTGTAGCAGATTTTTGTGACCAGCTTACCGATCAGCCAAGCCAACCCAAAGCCCAATACGACAGAAATCACGATACCGATCAGAACCTTGCTCCATTCGCCCCAGACGATCGCCTCAAAGCCGTTGAGCGCCATAGCACCGCCCGTAAGACCCGCAATCAGCGCGTGGCTTTCACTCGTCGGAATGCCGAACACCCAGGCAAGCGTTGCCCAGATGACAATGGCGAGCATTGCTGCACATAAAACGATGATAATAGTTTCTCCCGAATTTTCTCCGAAATGCACCATGCTCGTAATCGTTACGGCGACCTGATTGCTGATTTGCGTCATAATGAAAACGCCGAGAAAATTGAATACCGCTGCCATCAGTATTGCCGCCTTCGGTGGCATACAACGGGTTACAACGCAAGTGGCAATAGCGTTTGGTGCATCCGTCCAGCCGTTTACCAATATCACTCCGAGTGTCAGTGCTACGGCGATAAACAACAGCGGATTTGCCGTCATTTGACTCCAAAACTCTAAAAATTCCATAGACTATCTTTCCTTTGTCATTTTTTACGCTTTTTATGCCGTGCACGGTATAAAAAGCAATCTTATATATTATATCAATTGAATGTAAAGTTTGCTGTTGCATGAATGTAAAAAGTTTGTAAAGTTGCAGGAGCCGAGGGGATTTTTCAGAAGCCTCCTACGTTGAGTGCTTGCCGTGAAAACACTGATTGATTCAAATCCATCTCATCCGTCTCGCTCCGCGATCCCCCTTCCTCTCGAGGGGGCATGGGGCATATGCCGCAATCGGAAAGCGACGGATGAGGTATTTTTCAATATCGATTTATCACCGTTCCCTCGGAAGGGGACTCAATGGTACTGTAAAAGAGCGATACCATAACAGAGTTCTGTTTCAGCTACATTATTTTCCCGATACCGTCACGGGGATAGAAACCTTTTTTTCGATGAAAGCTTTTGCTTCCTCGGCTCGGTCGGATTCTAAAAATGTGTCGTTTGTGTATGCCGCCACCTTGCCGAGTGCGTTCGTTTTTCCGATGCCCATGGGGTGATACGGCTCCAGATCGATCTGCTCTATGCTGGAAAAGCGGTTGGCAAGCGCGGCGATGCCGTCAAGATGATCCTCAGTCAGATTGATATCGGGGATCAAGGGACAGCGCAGGATCACGCGCGCGCCGATCTCACAAAGGCGTGCGAGGTTTTCGACAATGAGTGTATTGGAAACACCGGTATATTGCTTGTGAAGTGTGTCGTCGGTCAGCTTCCAGTCCAAAAGGAACAGATCGACCAAAGGGGCGAGCGCAAGGATGTTTTCGGGCTTGCACCAGCCGCAGGTTTCCACACAGGTATGCAAGCCTTCCTGCTTGCATGCGGTGAGAAACGACTCGGTAAAAGCGGGTTGAGCGGTCGGTTCACCTCCCGATATTGTTACACCGCCGTTTGAGGTTTCGTAAAACACACGGTCGGACAGCACGTCGGATAACACCTCGTCCACGGTTTTGCTCTCACCAACCGTTTCCAATGCCTCAACAAGACAGGCCTTGGTGCACTTGCCGCACTTGGTACAAAGTAAGCGGTCAAACAAATGCTTTCCTTCGACATCGAATGTATGTGCTCCGTTGGGGCAAGCCGAGGCACAGGCGCCGCAGCCGACGCATCGGTCTGCGCGGTACATGATCTCATCGCTTGCTACGTGCGATTCGGGATTGTGACACCAGACACAGCGCAACGGGCATCCTTTGAGGAATACCGTTGTACGGATGCCGGGACCGTCGTCCACGCAGAAATGTTGAATGTTGAGGATGCGCCCCACAACGGGCGCGCCGGATGTGTTCATAGGACTCAAAAAACTCCTTATTCAAATAGTGTTCGTGCGATGACAGCATCCTGAATCGCACCGTCAAGCTTGTGGAAATACTCGGAGTAACCGCCTACGCGCACGATCAGATCGCGGTGGCTGTCAGGGTCGCTTTTCGCCGCCAGCAGGGTGTCCTTATCGGTTGCGGTGATTTGCAGCTGGGTTCCACCTGAAGCGAAATAACCCTCCACCAGCGCGCGGATGACCTCCGGCTTGTATTTTCTGGTGATCGAAAGATTGGTGACTGCCATGCCAAGGATGTCCTTTTGCTCGTAGCGCGCGGCGCTTGCCAGCATTACGGTGGGGCCGCGTGTCGCCTTGCCGTTGACTGCCGCAAGGGAGTCTGCCTCCGGCATATTGGCGTGTCTGCCGTCGGGGGTGGGCCCCACGCCTCTGCCAAGCCAGATGTGGCGGCGGAACTGGTGCGCGGTGGGGAAGAATCCGATGCCGAGATCTAGCTTGCCGGTGCGGTAATGCGCGTAGAAGCGCTCGGTCAGGTCATGCGCCAGATTGTCACAGCGCACATCTCCCACGCCGTAGGCTGGGCAGGTCTTCAGTTCTGCGAAAAATGCGGGATCCTCTGCCGCAAGAAGCTCCAGAAATCGCTCCGGTGTGTACCGCTTTTCCTCGTAGACGAGGTGCCGGATCGCCAGCAAGGAATCGATCGTGTTCGGGATACCGCTGTCCGAGTGAATCGAAAAGGTATAACGCGCGCCGCCCTGAAACCAACCGGTCTCCTTGTCGATACAATCGTCAACGAACAGTGAGCGGATCGGCGCAAAGCAGGTCTTGGCACGCTCGTTCCAATCATCGTTGATTGTTGCCATTTGTTCATCCTGTTTTTCGCGTAGCAGGATATTGAAGTTCTCGTAAAAAGCCTCAAACGTAGGCGTTGTCGGAAGCTTTTCATGCATGTACTTTTCAAAGATTTGCAGGACATTGATGTTGTCGTCGGTGCCGCCCGCGTAGGTGAGTCCCGCAAAATTGGTCTCTGTACAGCCAGCGCCCGCAAATTCGTGCGCGTCCTCGGGTGGCATATACGGAATGCGCTCCAAAAAGCGTTTTTGAATGATTTCCTCATTGTAAAACGCAGGCTGTCCACTGCTTTCCAGAATGCGTTTGGCGGCAAGCTGCCACAAATCCTCGGGCATTTCCTTGGTGACGCGCAGCTCAATCAAGGGGCGCGCCATACCGACCGATGCCTCGAGCGCCTGACGGGTAACTTCGTTGTAATCGGGCCCGAGCGTGATGCTCCATCGGTCATTTTCCTGCATGCTCTGGTACAGACAGCGCAAAGCGGGGCGCAGATCCTCTCCCTTGTGATAGGGGGCGAGGATGTCATCCAGCCTTCCCACGTTATCCCAGCCGTCGAGCGAGAGACAGAAGTTGAGCGAGACGAGGGCTTCGTACGCAGTTTTTGCCGGGAAGAAGGGGACAGTCTGCAAAGCATCGATCAATTCCTGCGGCGCGCCCATTTCAGGAAGCTTCTCCAGGGCGCGGCGGTGATAGGTGCGGATGCCCTCGATCAAATCAAGGAGTGCTGTGCGGAAATCACTCTCGCGCTTCGCAAGCAGACGCGCTTCGTAGGCGTTAATTCCTTCGGCGAGAATGCGCTTGTAATTCAGCATACTGTGATTCCAGTTGCCCGCATAGTGATAGCGTGCGTTGTATTCGCGCATGATTTCGGCGGCGCGTTGACTCTTCTGTTCCAGCTTATCCCAATGCACATCGTATTGACGTGCGTAGGCGGGAACTACACACATCGTCTGCTTGGCATAACGATCGGAATGTCCCGGATCCCAATCATGCGCCGGCTCGGTGCAACCCGCTGGAAAAAGCGGAGCATCCGCGCGGTAGACAAGTGGGCAGGTCTCGTAATAGCGGCGGTATGCGCGGCAGTAGGTCATCGGGAGTGGTCCATCGGCATATTCCAGAAGCCCTGCGGCGAACGGCTCACCGAGATTCCAAAGATGCTGTGCATTCGGATTCATAAACACCTCCATAGCATAAAAATTCTATCCTTATCATAGCACATTTTGTATGGAATTGCAAGGGGGAGGCGGATTTTTGCAAAAAATAAAATTGCGAAAAATGAGGCAAGGGGAATAAGAAAGCAATATTTGCAAACAGAACGTCAAAATTGACAATTGATTTTTCGGATTGTAGATGTTATAATGATAAATACAGATCTATGGCAGATATTATGAAGGAGGAAAACATGAATGTAAGAGATAAGCTGTGGCTGTTTGCCAGCCGCGCACACGATGACGATATTTATCTTGGCCCCTCGAATGGTTTTACCCGTTGGTCACGCATCACACCTGCAGAGGGCGCGATGATGCTGGATGTTCCGAACGTGATCATGATCGGATCCGACGGCGTTCCTGCTCCATATTCGGCGGAAGCATACGGCTATATGGAAAGCTTTTACCGTATGCAAAACGTTGTTTGGAGCATTACAGGCTCCGGTGGATTCCGCGCGGGAAATGAGGAGAATTTTATTTGTCATTTGGCGGAACGTTATCCCAACGTTACGGGGGCATTTGCCGACGATTTTTTGGGCGCGGGACAGAAGACGACCATGAACGAAGAGGAAAAGCGCGCATTGATCCTTTCGGCGCGTGAAACACTCAACACGGCATGCCGTCCGCTGTCAATGTGGTTGACGGTCTATACACGTGATATTGAATCGTGTGATCCGTCGCTGTACGGTCTTTTTGACAATCTCACGCTGTGGACGTGGGAGTATCGGGAATTGGAGAGGCTCTCGCAGAATTTTGAACGCTTTGAGCAAAAATTTCCAACCAATAAAAAGTATCTCGGAATCTATATCCTCGATTATCCGAGTGGAAAGGCGATTCCGAATGAGTATATGGAGCTACAGTGTGAATACGGCTTGAAGCTTTTGCGGGAGGGGCAGATCGACGGAATGATCTTTCTGACCAACTGTGTGATGGGAATTGGACTTCCGAGCGAATATTGGCTTCGCGACTGGATTGATCGTGTCAAAAATATTGAATTGCCATAAATCCGCGTGAAAGGAGCAGATGCACAGTGAATGAAAAAACGCGCATCCCGTGGGGAATGCTCCCCGTGATCCTTTCCTTGGCTTGGCCGACGATGCTGGAGCAGTTGTTACAGACGGCGGTGCAATACATCGACACGGCGATGGTCGGTTCACTCGGCACCGAGGCAACGGCGGCGGTGGGATCGACCACGACAGTCAACTGGCTGATCGGCAGTACGATTTCAGCGCTTGGTGTCGGTTTTTTGGCATTCATCTCCAAGGCGCATGGCGCAAAGGAATTTGAAAAAGCGAAGCGTGCTTCGGCGCAAGCGGTGCTGGTGGTTCTGATCGTGGGGATATTCTTTACCGCACTGACCCTATTATTCAGCGGCTTCGTTCCCGCGTGGATGCAGGTGGATGAGGACATCCGCTCACTTTCCTCGCAGTATTTCTTCATCCTTTATACACCGATGTTGGCAAGAACCGCAACCATCATCTTCGGTACGATTCTGCGCGCATCAG
Source organism: Clostridia bacterium (assembly GCA_017463405.1). Taxonomy (GTDB): domain Bacteria; phylum Bacillota; class Clostridia; order Oscillospirales; family CAG-272; genus UMGS1865. The sequence continues at coordinate 1,707 of JAFTPJ010000134.1, read as the reverse complement.
GAGATACCAAAACGCCGATGCTGGCGGGTATCTGGGTCAATCTGACCAACGTGGTGCTCAATTTTTTCTTGATCTATCCGACGCGAAGCGTGATGCTGTTTTCATGGGAGATCGTGATTCCCGGTGCGGGGTGGGGTGTCATCGGTGCGGCGATTGCAAGCGCGATTGCGTTTTTCGTGGGCGGCGTATGCATCACCGTGGCACTGTTACGCCATCCCCACGTTTCGCCGCGCGGCTATAGTCTGTGCCCTGATTGGCAGATCTTAAAGCCCTGCTTCAAGGTTGCGATTCCGAACGCAATGCAGCGCTTTGGTACCTCGCTCGGATATGTTGTCTTTGCCGCGATGGTCAATTCAATCGGCGATGTGGCAACGGCGGCGCACACCATTGCCAATACGGTGGAGTCGGCGTTTTATATCCCCGGCTACGGGATGCAGACCGCCGCCGCGACGCTGGCAGGGAATGCCTATGGCGCCAAGGATCGCGATCAGCTCCGCGCGCTCTCGCGTATGATTCTTGTGATCGAGGTGGCAATGATGACCGTTTCAGGCGGGCTTTTGTTTCTTCTGGCTCCCTCGGTCATGTCTTTGTTTTCGACGGACGCGCAGGTGGTTCTGCTCGGTATGACCGTTTTGCGCATGGTTGCCGTTTCCGAACCGTTTTACGGCGTTTCGATCGTTGTGGAGGGCATGATGCAGGGGATGGGAAGAACTGTGATGCCGCTGATTGGCAACGTCACGGGGATGTGGCTGATTCGCATCGTCGGAACGTTTGTTTGCACGCAGATTTTTTCTTTCGGGCTTGTCGGTGCGTGGGCGTGTATGATTGCGCACAATCTCGTTATGTTTTGTATGTTCGCCTTTTACTATGTCAGTGGACGGTGGAATCCGTTGCAAAGGGAATAAAAAAGGGAGTCAGCGATGATCTGCAAAATCAGCAGTAAATTTGAATAATCTTCTTCCATAGGAGAGTGCCAGATTAATGACAAAGGGTTCAGAACCGCAGTTCTGAACCCTTTGTCAGCAATTTGAGAGAAGACTCTCTTTTTATTTATTCCAAATGTAACGCGTCTGCATTGAGGAATGCGTGGGCGCCGAGGCGCGAATCGGTGGGGATCAAGCGGGAAGCCGCACATTTTTTGCAAGAGACCCTGACGCCGTCCTCGAGGATTTCCGCCTCATATCCGCGCTCATTGTCATCCTTTCCGCATCTGCAATAGATCTTGCCCTCCGCGTCCATGTCGTTGATAACGAACATGACGATGTCGAGGATCTGCGGGTCGGTCAATGCTTCCTCGTCGTTGTGAAATCTGTCGAAATTCTCCAGCCCGCTTTTTTCCATCATATCCAATAGCGCCAGCTCACTGCGTGCCAGCTCTGCCTTGACCTGATTGATCTCGCCAAAGAGCGCGATTGTCAGATCTGACACGTAGGGACATTGCAGGGTGAACAGATCCTTGGAATAAAAGAGGGAGCTGTTGAGCGTGAAAATGTGTGGATTCGGGCACGCCATGCAGGGAACCGTCATGCGGATTTTTCCGTCCTTTCCCGAGACGATGGTCATCTCGCTCTGCCCGCAGGTGCATTTCAGCTTGACCATATCGGCACAGAGGGAAAACACGTTGACGGCGCTGATGATGCCTGCGCCGCAATGCGGACAGCGATAGGCGACGGTGGTCTGTTTGGAATCAAGTACCATTGCGATCTT
>JAFTPJ010000133.1 GCA_017463405.1 Clostridia bacterium | reverse complement strand
CTGGGAAGGAACCGCCACAGCGCGTCCGTCCATGGGCTTGAGCAGGTTGTTGGCAGACAGCATCAGGAATCTCGCCTCTGCCTGCGCCTCTGCGGACAGGGGCACGTGAACAGGCATCTGGTCACCGTCAAAGTCTGCGTTGAACGCTGTACATACAAGGGGATGCAACTTTATAGCTCTTCCTTCAACCAGCACAGGCTCGAATGCCTGAATAGACAGACGGTGCAAGGTAGGCGCACGGTTCAGAAGCACGGGGTGCTCCTTGATCACGTTTTCCAGCGCGTCCCAAACACAAGCATGCGCGGGATCGTATGCACGGTCGATCTTCTTCTGCGCGTCCTTGACATTGGTTGCCTTGCCCATCTCGACAAGTCTCTTGATAACAAAGGGCTTGAATAGCTCGATTGCCATTTCCTTCGGCAGACCGCACTGATAAATCTTGAGGTTCGGACCAACGACAATAACCGAACGTCCCGAATAGTCGACACGCTTACCGAGCAGGTTCTGACGGAAGCGTCCCTGCTTACCGCGCAACATCTCGGACAGTGACTTGAGCGGACGGTTAGAAGCGCCCGTGACAGGCTTACCTCTCTTACCGTTATCGATCAGAGCGTCTACAGCCTCCTGCAACATTCTCTTCTCGTTGCGGATGACAATCTCGGGGGTACGGATCTCCATCAGCTTGCGCAAACGGTTGTTGCGGCTGACGATACGGCGATACAGCTCATTGATATCGGAGGTTGCAAAACGACCGCCGTCCAGCTGTACCATCGGACGGATATCGGGGGGAAGCACGGGGATCACGTCAAGGATCATCCACTCCAGGCGGTTGCCCGACTTACGGAATGCCTCAACGACCTCCAAACGCTTGATGATACGGGTTTTCTTCTGACCCGAAGCCTGTGCCAACTCATTCTTGAGCGTTGCGGAAAGCTCCTCTACGTTGATTCCCTGCAACAGTTCCTTGATCGCCTCAGCGCCCATGCCTGCACGGAATTCGTTTCCGTACAGCTCGCGGTACTCCACATACTGCTTCTCGGACATTACAAGCCCCTTCTCCAAGGGGGTGTTACCGGGATCCAGCACAACGTTCTCCGCAAAATACAGCACCTGCTCCAATGCCTTGGGAGACATATCGAGAATCAATGCCATACGGGACGGAACCGCCTTGAAATACCAGATATGGGAAACGGGGGCTGCCAGCTCAATGTGACCCATTCTCTCACGTCGCACCTTTTTTGTGGTAACGTCAACGCCGCACTTTTCGCACTTAATGATCTCTTTGCTGTGCGAATTTTTATACTTTCCGCACATACACGCGCCGTCCTTGGTAGGACCGAAGATACGCTCGCAGAACAAGCCGCCGATCTCCGCCTTCAGCGTTCTGTAGTTGATGGTTTCGGGCTTGTTGACCTCGCCGTATGACCACTCACGGATCATATCGGAGGAAGCCAATCCAATTTTTATAGAATAAAATTCTTTCTGCTCCACAGTTATAACCATGAACCTTTCTATCTATAATCGGGCGGACGCCGGGAGGCACTTCCCCTCCCGGTATCCGGGGTTCGCGCAAAGCGCGAATCATCTGCTAATATTATTCATCATCTCCGAAATCGTGGAACGCTTCGGACTCGTCAAAGACCTCTTCCTCTTCATAGGAATACTCGTCATCCTCAAAATCCTCATCATCCTCTTCCTCGATCGGATCGCCGTTTTCATCCTCCATCATAAAGGAGCGGCGAAGCTCATCGTCCATCACGCGCTGACCAAGGATCGCGTCGATCGCCTCCTTATCTGCACGGCTGGTATTGTTCTCCTCCTCGCTGCAAAGCTCGGAGAGCTCGATATCGTTGCCTTCCTTGTCCTGCACGCGGATATCGAGTGCGAGGGACTGCAGCTCCTTGACCATAACCTTGAAGGATTCGGGCACGCCGGGCGTCGGGATATTCTGTCCTTTGATGATCGCCTCGTATGCACGGCGGCGTCCGTTGATATCGTCGGACTTAACCGTCAGGATTTCCTGCAGGGTGTATGCAGCACCGTAAGCCTCGAGTGCCCATACCTCCATCTCTCCGAAGCGCTGACCGCCGAACTGTGCCTTACCGCCCAAAGGTTGTTGCGTGACAAGAGAGTACGGACCGTTCGAGCGTGCGTGAATCTTATCGTCAACCAGATGGTGAAGCTTGAGGTAATACATGATACCCACGGTAACGGGATTGTCGAAGGGCTCACCCGTACGACCGTCGTACAGAACCGTTTTACCGTCAAGGATCTTCAGACGCTTCTCGGCGCGAAGCTGTGCCATATATGCCTCGTCCGCACGCTCCTCGTCGGTCAGCGTCCGCAGCGTCTTGACACCGCTCTCCTCATCGGTGATTTCCTCATAAAGAGCCTTGCCCTCGGGATTCTCCAAGGGGAACATATCTCTCTGCATTCCCGCAGCCTCCAGGCATGCAAGAATGTCCTTTTCGTTTGCACCGCCGAAAACGGGTGTCATGATTTTCCAGCCCAGCTTTCTTGCGGCAATACCCAAATGCACCTCAAGCACCTGACCGATGTTCATACGGGAAGGCACACCCAGAGGGTTGAGCACGATATCCAAGGGCGTACCGTCGGGCAGGAACGGCATATCCTCGGGCGGTAGAATGCGGGAAACGACACCCTTATTACCGTGGCGTCCTGCCATCTTATCTCCGACCGAGATCTTACGCTTCTGCGCAACGTAAACCTTAACAACCTTATTGACACCTGCGGGAAGCTCGTCACCCTGCTCGTGCGAGAACACGCGCACGTCTACAACGATACCGGATTCACCGTGTGCCAGACGCAAGGAGGTGTCGCGCACCTCTCTGGATTTTTCGCCGAAGATCGCGCGGAGCAGTCTCTCCTCTGCCGTCAGCTCGGTCTCACCCTTCGGGGTGATCTTACCGACAAGGATGTCACCCGAGCGCACCTCGGTTCCCTTCTTTACGATACCCTCGGCATTCAAATCGCGCAATGCGTCGTCACCGATGTTCGGGATCTCACGGGTAATTTCCTCGGGACCGAGCTTGGTATCTCTTGCTTCGTGTGTATATTCCTCGATATGCAACGATGTATAAACATCGTCGCGTACCAATCTTTCATTCAGAAGAACCGCGTCCTCGTAGTTATAACCCTCCCAGGTCATAAATCCGATCAGCGCATTCTTACCGAGCGAGACCTCACCGTTGCTGGTTGCGGGACCGTCGGCGATCACCTGTCCTGCCTCGACGTAGTCGCCCTTTGCAACGATTGGACGCTGGTTAAAGCAGGTGCCCTGGTTGGTTCTCTTGAACTTGAGCAGGTCGTATACGTCCTTCACGCCGTTCTCACATGCGATCACGATCTGATCTGCCTGCACCTTTTCAACGTAGCCCGCTCTCTCGGCAATCATAACAACGCCGGAGTCCAGAGCCGCCTTGTATTCCATACCCGTACCGACAATCGGGGAATCATTGACCAGAAGCGGCACCGCCTGCTTCTGCATGTTCGATCCCATCAGTGCACGGGTGTTGTCGTCGTTCTCAAGGAACGGAATCATCGCGGATGCGACGGATACCAGCATTCTCGGAGCGACGTCCATATAATCAACAGAAGCGGCGTCAACCTCAACGATTTCGGTTTTATCACGGCCGACGACCTTGGCATTGATAAAGCAATCGTCATCATCCAAAGGCTCGTTTGCCTGTGCGACGATATAATGATCCTCGGTATCTGCGGTCATATATTCGACCACATCGGTCACGTGATGACGGAAGGTACCGTCGCCGTTATCAATGTGCTCCACCTTACGGTACGGTGCTTCGATAAAGCCATACTCCGAGATGCGCGCATACGTGGACAGATAGGAAATCAAACCGATGTTCGGACCTTCGGGAGACTCGATCGGACAGATACGGCCATACTGCGTATAGTGAACGTCACGCACGTCAAAGGATGCGCGGTCACGGGAAAGACCGCCGGGACCGAGTGCCGACAGACGGCGCTTGTGACTCAATTCTGCCAACGGGTTGTTTTGATCCATGAACTGCGAGAGCTGGCTGGAGCCAAAGAACTCGCGGATCGCGGTGGTGATCGGACGGATATTGATCAGCGCCTGCACAGTCAGCTTCTCATTATCCTGCGTTGCCATGCGCTCCTTGATGATCTTATCCATGCGGGCAAAGCCGATGCGGAGCTGATTCTGGAGTTGCTCACCAACGGAACGGATACGACGGTTGCCCAAATGGTCGATGTCGTCCACAGTTCCAATATCATGCGTCAGGTTGAGCAGATAGTTGATGGACGCCATCACGTCATCAACGGTCAGGCACTTCGGGCAGAGATCGGCAAGTCTTTCCTTTACCGATGCCTTGATCGCCTCGATGTCACCCTCGCACTCCTGCATAATCTCCATCAGAACGGGGATGCGCACCTTTTCGCGCACGCCGCAGTCCTTCAGATCCTCACCCAGCACGTATAGGGGGTTCACGGTGTTATTACCCATGACTTTCACCGCGTCACCGTTGTCCAACGAAATCATAATCTCGTTGATTGCCGCATGCTCGATCTCGCGCGCCATTTCGGGCGTGATCACCTCGCCTGCCTGCAGAAGCACCTCACCCGTGATGGGGCTGACAGCATCCGCTGCAAGACGGCGGTTTGCAATGCGGTTGTGAACCGCCATTTTCTTATCAAATTTATAACGACCGACAGGCGCGATGTCATAACGCTTGGGGTCAAAGAAATAGTTATGAAGAAGGGTACGCGCAGCTTCCTCCGTAGGAGGCTCACCCGGACGGAGCTTCTTATAAATCTCCTTCAGTGCTTCAACCTCTGCGGTGGAACGGCTCTGTGCTGCAAGCTCCTCACTCTCATCCTTTTCAAAGGTGAGACGGAGATGCTCATCGTCGCCGAACATTGCATAGACGTCTTCGCGCTCCTGAAGTCCAAGCGCACGAATAAACATCGTCAAGGGCAGCTTGCGGTTTTTATCAATACGAACATATGCAACACCCGCTGCATCAATCTCGTACTCAAGCCATGCACCGCGGTACGGAATGACCGTGGTCGCATAGGTCTTTTTACCCGCCTTATCAATTTCGGATGCGTAATACATACCGGGGGATCGGATGATCTGGGAAACGATAACACGCTCGGCACCGTTGATCACAAAGGTACCCGTCTCGGTCATCAAAGGGAAATCTCCCATAAAGATATCCGCCTGCTTGACTTCACCGGTCTGCTTGTTGGTCAAGCGTACATTTACCTTCAAGGGCGCCGCATAGTTGACGTCTCTCTCCTTGCACTCTTCCACGGGGTATTTCGGATGTGCTTCATCCAAGGTATAAGAAATGAACTCAATCACCAGATTTCCGTAGGTATCGGTGATGGGAGATGCGTCACGCAAAACCTCCATCAAGCCTTCCTTCTTAAACCATTCGTAGGACTTTGTCTGGATCTCCACCAAATTGGGCAGCGGATAATCGAAACGGGAGTTGGAGAAGCTTTTTCTTGTGTTCTGACCAAGCTTTTGATCTTTTACTTTGATCATTAATTCAATCACTCCATTCTGAATTGATAGCGCGTTGAAAAATCACAGTCCTGCACAGCCTTTTGACATCCGTGAACCATACACTTACAGATTTCACCATTTTGTTATAATTCACCAAAGGGTGCATAATACGGCGATTATAATGCAGTTTAATATTATATCATCCTTTTTGTGCATTGTCAAGTATTTTTTGTAAAAAAATTCATTTTTTTATGTTTTTTCTTATTTTCGGGAGCAAATACGAAAGATCGGGCGATGCCGAGATCCGACTTCGCCCGATGAGAAAAACATATATATAAGGTAATTTTTACGCATTTTTCCGCCGTTCAAGCAGATCTCTGCCCATTGCGAATAAAATCGATACAATAGAGATACCATTGACGATCGTCGAGGAAACCGAACCGACCAGAATCGAATAAATTTCCCACATCGTCAGTGCAGGCAACGCGATCAGCCGAATCCGTTTGGGCGACGCACACCACAGTGCCAGTACGTTCAAGGACGAGCCGACCAGCGGCAAAAGGCTGATCCATCCCTGCCAGCTGAAGGCAGTCGAAACGGCATTGGCTGCCACGAACAGAAAAGGCCAGAACAGATGGCTTGCCCAAGGTTTCTCCTTGTGATAGAAAACACCCTCGCGCACAACGTTGATCGTATTAATCACAGCACCGGAATGTGCACCGAGCAAGACGTAATGGATCATCCACAACGCATCGGCAATCAGCTTGGTAAACAGAATCTTTCGGCGATCGCGGAACGCATAGATAAAGAATGCAACGCCCATCGCAACGAATCCCACACATTGTGCGGCAACACCCTGCGGCGTCGAAAACAGCTCCCAAAAGCCCATCGTTCTGCCTCCATCCTATGGATATTCTTATTTCACCGTTTTCTCAAACGGACATACGTCGTTTGTCAGAACAGGCAAAAGGCGTACTGCAAATCGGAATGCCGTATCGTTCAGGCGAAGTGCTTCATCCAACTGCGGACCGCAGGAGTTTGACCCTATGCCGCTGTGACGGTAGTCCAGATGCACCACGGTCTCGGCAAGCGGAACAAGCTCGTAGTCGTGTGCCGTATCGGTCAGCATCTTCGTCGTAAAGTGCGAGCAATTGAAGCTGAACGCGGGCGTCGTTTCGCTATTGAGCGCGAGCAAGCCCTGCCCTGCCATATTGCCGACCTCAACCCAACGCGTCTCGGTGTGTGCCATATTTTCCTGCGGACGCACGTAGTGCTCGAAATGCTCGGTCACGGTCGTTGCATAGCGGCTGACGCGGGATGCATGCTTCTTGTCGATGTAGGACTCCACAGGACCACGTCCGAAATAGGAGAGCTGCTCACAGTCCGCGGGCATTCTGAACTCCACGCCAAAGCGCGGCAGGAATGCGTTTTCCTTCTCCACCTTTACGTCCAGCGCAAGCTCCACGCCATCGCCTCGGGTAAATACGTAAGTCGCTGCCATCTTCACAAGCGGTTTCTTGGCAGGTGCGCCCATGGAAAGCGATGCCTTGACGCATACGCAACTCTCATCGACGGATTCCACCGCACAGCCGTAGCAATGCACCTGCATCTTATCATAGAAATCTTCATACCACTGGTTCTTTACTTTGCGATCGTTATCGGTCGGTGCGCGCCAGATGGTCGGCGTCACGGGAGCGGTCAACAGCTCCTTGCCCTGACCCTTGACCGATGCGATCAATCCGTGTACACGGTCTATGGTATAAACGTTATCTCCGTCGGTCACGGTAATATATTTTTCACCTTCGCAGACTGCAAAGGTGCGCTTTACAGCACAACCCGCGATCGGCTGCATTGCCGCCGTTTCCAGCTCAAGCTGCTCAAATCCGACCTCGTGTCCCGCTGCCGCCCAGGGCGTCGTCTTGTTCGTGCGGAAATACAGATTGAGGTAGCAGAAGCCATCCAGTGCAGAAAGATCACCAAGCTTCAACGCATACGCGCGACGGTGCTGCGGTGCGATGTTCAATTCTAAAATCCGTCCCTCACACACGACCTTGCCGTTTCTTTCCACCGTCCAGTACAGATCCAGATCGGTCAGCGCCGTGAAATAGCGCAGATTGTGCAGCGTGACCGTACCCTTTTCCGCGTCAAAGTTCTCTACGCGACAGGGACGAAGCACCTGCTTGAGCTCCAGCATACCCGTGTGCGGACGGCGGTCGGGATACAGCAGTCCGTCCACGCAGAAGTTGCCGTCGTGCGGGAAGGTGCCCATGTCGCCACCGTAGATGAATTTGGGATCACCCACCGTTCCGATATCCACCGAGTGGTCAAGCAGCTCCCAAACGCATCCGCCGAAGAAGCAATCGTTTGCGTAGATCTGCTTCCAGTATTTCTCCAGATCTCCGGGGCCGTTGCCCATCGCGTGCGAGTACTCGCAAAGGAAGAAGGGCTTGACCAGCTTCGGACTCTTCATATAGTCTTTTTCAATATCCTCTACCGACGGATACATGCGGCTATCTACATCCACGTAATCCACGGTGATCGGCAGATCCTTGCGATCCTTGGGATCCGCCGCATACACCGCCGCGATCATACGGCGCGATGCATCCTCGCTGTGCACGATGCACCCGGGCATACGCTTGTGGAAATAATCCGCCATCGCACGGTGGTTACAACCCACGCCGCTCTCGTTTCCGACCGACCACATCAGCACACACGCGTGGTTCTTGTCGCGTTCCATCATACGCTGTGCGCGGTCGAGATACGCATCCTCCCATGCAGGATCATCGGTCGTGCGATCCCAGTTCCCGATGCATTGCATACCGTGTGTTTCAAGATCCGCCTCGTCGCAGACGTAGATGCCAAGACGGTCGCAAAGCTCATAAAAGCGCGGATCGTTCGGATAGTGACTGGTGCGCACCATGTTGACGTTGTGCGCCTTCATAATATACAGGTCGCGCAGCATATGCTCCATCGGCGTCGCACCGCCCAGATACGGATGGCTGTCGTGACGGTTGACACCCTTACCCTTGACCTTCTGTCCGTTGACGTACAGCACCTTGCCCTTGATCTCAAAGCGGCGAATACCGATCTCCTGACGGATGTGCTCGTCTCCGCAAACCAAATACAGCGCGTACAGCTTCGGATTCTCGTCGCTCCACAGCACGGGCGCGTCAACGTCAATGTTAAACTCTACCGCGCCGTTGCCGCACACACTGCCCGATGCAACCTCACAGCCGCAAGGAGAAACCAGACGGTAGGAGACCTCTGCTTCGCCGTTCAGCTCCAGCTGTGCATTGACGGTTGCTTTTGCAAAATCGTCGCTCAATACACTACGCACGTAGATGTCGTCAATATGTACCTTGTCGCGCAAAAGCAGATAGACCTCGCGGAAGATACCCGACGAACGGATCTTGTCTTGGTCCTCCAGATACGAGCCGTCGCACCACTTGAGCACCAGCACCTGCACGGTGTTGATGCCTGCGGTCAGATACTTGTTGAGCACGATCTCGCTCGTCATGTGGCTGACCTGGCTGTAGGCAACAAATTTTTGATTGATGTAAAGATAGAAGCAGGAATCCACACCCTCGAACATCATGCGGATGTCCTTGGAGGCAAGTGCCTCGGCGTCGATCTCAAACGTCCGCTCGTACAGTCCGCAGGGGTTGTCCTCGGGAACGAAAGGGGGATCTACGGGGAACGGATAGTTGATATTGGTATAATGCGGCACGTCGTATCCGCGACCAAGTGCCAACTGCCAGCTCATCGGAACCGTCAGACGTTCAGCGCCCTCTGCACTCCAATCGGATGCCGTAAAATCGGGCACGTCGTGCAACGAACGATAGTAGCGGAAGCTCCACTCGCCGCAAAGCGAGAGAACGCGGTCACTCGACGCGCGGTTGCAGGTATCCGCCGCGGCATCGCTCTGATAAGGAATGAAGTACGCATGAGGCTTCTCACAGCCAACGTGCAGATCCTTCAAGGAACGGTGATAATTAAATTCAAGCATATGGAAATTCCTTTCTCCCACGTGGGGGATGCAAAATAATTTTGTTCAATTATATTATGCCATAAAAATCAGGTAATGTCAATAGAAAAAGCATTGAAACGCCAATAAAAACTTGACAAAAATCCATTGTCGGAGTATAATAAACACAGAACAAGCAAAAGGAGGTGAGCGCATGGCAATCACAAGAGAATCCCCCGTTACGGTCCTGCCGGGCATCGGCAAGACGCGCGCAGAATACTATGCAAAAATGGGTGTTCAGACTTTAGGCGATCTGCTCTCTCACTATCCGCGCGCCTATGAAAATCGCGGTGACGTCACACTCCTTGCCGACGCGCGCATCGACGGAAAAAGCGCCGTCATCCTCACCGTAGCAAGCGAACCACGATGTGTACGCCTGCGCAGTCACAAATCCTTCCTCAAATTCCGCGCCTTTGACGAGAGCGGGAGCTGTGAGATCGTTTACTTCAATCAGGATTATCTGCGCTCGCAGTTCCCAATCGGCGCGACCTTCCGCTTTTTCGGCAAGGTCGAGCGCACGGGCAAAAAATTCTCGATGTCCTCTCCAGTAGCCGAAGCATGGACCGAATTTGCGGAGCTTCCCCCACTGTGGCCGGTCTACCGCATGACCGAGGGCATCACCCCCAAGCAGATCGCCAAGGACGTATCCGCCGCACTCGATCTGCTCGCCGCGACAGCGGAGGATCCGCTCCCGCCCGCGTTGCTGGAGCGCCGTTCACTCTGCACGCTGGCATACGCCGAGCGCAACATCCACAAGCCTACGTCGTGGCAAGCGTTGGCAACCGCACGCCGCCGACTGGTCTACGATGAATTTTTCTGCTTTTCCCTCGGTGCCGCCATGGCGTGCAAACAGGAAAAGCAGCACGGCGCGCCGATCTGTCCAAATGGTGACGTATCGGCGCTCACCGCGTTGCTTCCGTACGAATTGACAGGTGCGCAAAAACGTGCCATTGCCGACATCACACGCGACATGGCACGCGACGTTCCGATGAGCCGTATTCTGGTCGGTGACGTCGGATGCGGAAAAACCGTCTGTGCCGCCGCCGCAATGCTCATCGCGGTACAAAGCGGCAGGCAGGCGGCTTTGATGGCGCCCACCGAGATCCTCGCGCGCCAGCATTACAGCGATCTCTCTCCGATTTTTCAATCGCTCGGCATCTCCTGCGAGCTCCTGATCGGCGCCACGACCGCTGCGCAAAAGCGGAAGATCAAGTTGTCTCTCGCCTCGCCCGATGAAAAAACACGACTCCAGGTCGTCATCGGCACGCATGCGCTCCTTTCTGACGGCGTTGATTTTGCCGCTCCCGGACTGGTCGTTACCGACGAGCAGCACCGATTCGGCGCACGTCAGCGCGCAAAGCTCTCGGAAAAGAACACCCACGCCCATCTTCTGGTCATGAGCGCAACCCCCATCCCGCGTTCTCTCGCGCTGGTGCTGTACGGCGATCTTGATATCTCGCGCATCGGCGAGATGCCTCCCGGCAGACAGCGCGTGGACACCTTTGCGGTCGACGAAACCTACCGCGAGCGTCTCAACGGCTTTATCCGCAAGCAGATCACCGAGGGCGGTCAGGTCTACGTCGTCTGCCCCGCAGTCGAGGAGCAGGAGGAATCCCCCGAGGAGGTCATCCTCTCCGAAATCGGTATGGAGGGCGCGCACCGCGAGGATCGTCCCCCCTTGAAGGCGGCGATCAGCTACGCCGAGGAACTGCAAAAGACCTTTCCTGATCTTACGGTCGGATTTTTACACGGCAGGATGAAAAGCAGCGAAAAGGACAACGTCATGCGGAAATTCGCGGACGGCGAGCTCCATATCCTCGTATCCACCACGGTCATCGAGGTCGGTGTCAACGTCCCGAATGCGTGCCTGATGATCGTGGAAAACGCCGAGCGCTTCGGTCTTTCCCAGCTGCATCAGCTACGCGGGCGCGTCGGTCGCGGAACACGGAAATCCTACTGTATCCTTGTTGCAGGTGGTGACGGCACGACCGTCAGCGAAAACTCCCGTGCACGCCTCAACGTCATGAAAACGACCTACGACGGCTATCGTATTGCCGAGCAGGATCTTGCCCAGCGCGGTCCCGGCGATTTCCTTGCCGCCTCCGCAGACGGTTCGGTGCGACAAAGCGGTGGGCTTTCCTTCCGTCTTGCCGACGCAGGAGAGGACGTCTCTCTGCTCACCGATGCATCGACCGATGCCAAGGAGCTTCTCGACGCCGATCCCACACTCAAAAATCATCCCATTCTCTCCGAGCGCATCCGCACGATGTTCACGCTCGAGGCGGGACTGATCAGTTAATCCGTTAATAAACATTTAATAAGCTAATAAACATTGCAGTGCCCGAACGCATTCCGCATTCGGGCACTGCAATATTTTATATATTATGCCGCAAGATTGCCGTCCGTGCAATAAATAGTCCACAATCCAACGCCTTGATTCCACAAATGTTCTCTGTCTATCCTACCCCATTGATCGCGCGTTCCATCAAAATTGATGCGTATCAATGCAGAACAGTCCAAGCAAGCATTGGAGCCGATTTTTTTCAACTCTACGGGAAGTGTGAGAGTATGTAAGCTTGTACTTTTTCATTCTCTTATCCCCCTTTAGTTATCTTAAAATTTCACCGTCCGTACACTGCACCGAGCGTATATCGGTGCCCTGATCCCAGCCGTTCGATTTTTCAATCGCATTCCATTGTGCACATGTCCCGTTATAGGTCAGTATCGCCAGCCTGGTGGAATCCAAAAACACGCCCGTTCCAATCGTCTCGATCGCGGTTGACACCGCGATCGATGTCAAGTAGGAACAATCACGAAATGCATAATCATCAATGACACGCAATTCGTAGGGCAAACGGATCTCCTTCATGGCGCATCCGCGAAACGCATGTGAGCCGATTCTCTGCAGACTATTCGGCAAAACAACGTCCGCAAGTAAATAGCATCCGCGAAAGGCGTTTCCTCCAATCTCGTACAAGCCTTCGGAAAGCACAAGCTCCTTGAGCCCCATGCAACTGTAAAATGCATTATTTGGTATGCTCTCCAGAGACGCACCGATTGATACGCGCCCAAGCATGCCGCACTCGGCAAACGCCTCATCACCCATCTGCTGCAATGAGTCGGGGAGTGCGATCATCTGCAACGCTCCGCAAAGCTTGAATGCCCGCTTCCCCAGCGTCATAATACCGTTGGAAAACGTGACGGATTTCAACGCTTCACATCTGATGAACGCCTCATCTCCGATCTCGCGCAAGGTCGCGGGAAATGAAATTGCCACAAGCGCGGAGCAATCGCGAAACGCGCCGTCCGCAACGGAAGTAATGCCCTCCGCAACCGACACACACTCCAACGCTGTGCATTTTTCAAACGCAGATTTTCCCATCGTGCGAAATGCTGTGCCAAAGGACAGTTCGCGCAATGCCGTGCACTCTTGGAACGCATACGCGCCAATCTCTCGCAACTGCTCGGAAAGGATAAGCGTCTCCAATGCCGCACAGCCGTAGAACGCACACACGCCAACACGTGTCACGCCGTCCGGCAACGTCATCGACTGCAACGCACTGCATTTATTGAAGGTATGATCCGCGATCTCGGTCAAACCGCTCGGCAGCACAACGTTCTGCAAGCCCGTGCACTCGTAAAAAGCAGCCTCTCCGATCACACGTACACTGTCCGGTATTATTATCTCACGCAAGGACGTACATCCGAAAAATGCGCGTTTTCCGATTGTTCCCATACTTTGCGGCAACACCACGCGCACCAATGCGTTGCAATCCTTGAAAGCATCCTCACCGATCTTTCTGACACTGTCGGGAATCACGATCGTTTCCAACGCATCCGCCGCACAAAAGCCGTCTGCTGCAATCTCAACAATCGGCTCTCCGCCATAGCTCGACGGAATTTCCAGCTGCTTCGGATACGCCGTACACGTTTCATCGAACGCAACGTAATACCCACCCGTCTCGCAAGGAGTAACAGTCAGATAATCTGCAAGGGGTGTCTCCTCCTTTTGGCAGGACGGAAGCAAGATAACGAAAAGCAATAACAAAACAATCAACAAAAGACATATCAAATACTTTTTCATGCTATCCTCCTACGCAATCTTGTTGCAACCGTCCGCTCATCAAACGGTCGCGCATTTTCATTTATTATTATAGCATACCATCGCCACTTCGTCAATATAAAAATACATTTTTTTACCATCCGCATAGAATACACGATTTGGCACATACTACAAGCAGTCGGAATTTGAAAACACGGCCTTACGGTCGCTGATTCCGAACAACCATAAAGGAGAAACAGCTATGATAATGGATCGCATTGCGCTGATTCTGACCATCGTCGGCGCACTCAACTGGGGAAGCATCGGATTGTTCCAGTTTGATATCGTCGCTTGGATCTGCGGCGGACAGTCGTCTCTTTTGAGCCGTGTCATCTATACGGTCGTGGCTTTGGCGGGCATCTGGTGCATCTCGCTGCTGTTCCGCGCCCGCGAGAGCTTTGACAAAATCGAGGATTAACGTGGAACGGGGGTGAGTCGAATGCGATGTCGCATGTGTCACTCACCCCCCATTTGTAAAAACAACACCGCACAAATCCGTGACGGCGCATTTCGCCCTCGGCTTTGTGCGGTATTGCCTTTATTGCAGCTCTGCCATAATGATTCCTTTTTTTCGTTCAATCGGCAAAAGCACCGTAAACGTACTTCCGTTTCCTGGTGAGCTTTCTACCTCAATACTGCCACCGCACAGCTTGACCGCACGGTCTACCATCGTCAGTCCAATCCCATACCCCTTGTGATGGTGCGAGGAATCTCCCTGATAGAACTTTTCAAAAATATGATTCTTGACCTCCTCGCTCATTCCGATCCCGGAATCCGCCACCTTCACGACGGCAACATTCTCCTGCTCCTCAAGCGTCACCGTCACACTGCCTCCCGGCGGAGTGAATTTGATGGCGTTGGAAATCAGGTTTTTCCAGATATGCGACAGCATCTCCTCATTGGAATAAATCCTAACATCGCACAGTTCAGGGATCATTTCGATCTCTTTTTGCGACCAGCTCTGCTCAAACAAAAGAATACACTGCCGCAGCTGCTCATCCAGATAAAACTCTGTCTTATCGCTGATAATCT
>JAFTPJ010000132.1 GCA_017463405.1 Clostridia bacterium | reverse complement strand
TGGCTTCCCACTACATCCTATGCGCCAACGAAAAGAAAGATCAGTCGGAGATAGGTGTAATGGACGGGCTGTCTTACCGTTTGGTTTCTGCTGTCGAGCATTGCAGATACCTCCTTCCTTTATGAAATTGTTGCGGGAAAAGATTCCAAGTTCTTCCTCCCGATTACAGTATAGCATATCTTGATTTTGCTGTCAATTGGTATATGTGCCAAAATAGGAGATGCTGTTTTGTGCAGAATGTCGGCGCACAGTGAATTTTTTGAAAAAAGAGTCGAGAACGATTGACAGAACGCTCGAAATAGGTTATAATATGATAAGAATACTACGCGCACGCGCGCGTGGTGTTACTGAATACAGAAAAGGAGAAACGGTTATGGTAGTAACGAAGAAGTCTATCATCGGTGACGTTCTGGATCACGATCCGGAAACTGCACAGTTCTTCTTTGCCATCGGTATGCATTGCCTGGGGTGCCCCGCATCCCGCGGCGAGTGCATTGAGGATGCTTGCGCTGTTCACGGAACCGACGCTGATGCGCTGGTTGAAGAGATCAACAAGTTCCTTGCGGCAAAGAACTGATCGCGTCACGATTCACCGAACGCGTTGGCGGAATGTTTTGGCGTTCCGTCAACGCGATTTCACCTTTATGTGTGATTTTGGATTGAGAAGAATTATTTGAGAAGTGGGAGGTATCTCGGGGGAAAAAGGGCATTTTTGAAAAAACGCCCTCTCTCCCCATGCCCCCGCTCTCCTCCAAAACTTTTTCCGAAAGCACGGCAGGCATGGGCGCGTCTCAACAACGCGCTCATGCCCACCGTGTGCGCTGTCGCGCAAAGCTTTTTTCGGGATATGGATTGCATTGATGTTATCATGTAAACGCCGTGTTCGCTATGCGAAAAAATATATCCATACAATCAATGGGGGCGAACATATGTCTAACGCCGGTCCCTACAATCAAGAGAGCACGAACAACGGTGGCTACCTGTTTGTATCGTTTGGAGTTTTTGGGGAAGGGACCCCAAAAACTTGCGGGAGCGGATGCGGAAAGCTGTCAGAGAAAGAAACAATTCTGCGATCCCGATATTGATAGCACAGTGTTCGCACAAGCAAAACTTTCACAACACAGCCCAAAAGAAGGAATCGTTTGGATAGCAATTCCTTTCGAGGGGAATTTATATCCTCTTGTGTGAAAGTTCTTGGGGGGAGCTTCTTTCAAGAAGTCCCTCACGATAACCGCCACGAAAAAACTTTTATGAAAGAAAGGATATGTATGATCAACATTCCAGTTCCGGATTCGCGCTTGCAGAGTGCGATCCCATATCTGAAAAAGGGTGGCAGAGTCATCGACGTCGGTACCGACCACGCGTACCTGCCGATTTATCTTGTGAAGCAGGGGATTGTCGGTGCGGCGTTGGCATGCGATATCAACCGCGGTCCCATAGACAGCGCGCGCGCCAATATTGCAGCGGCGGGGTTCACCGACAGAATCTCCACACTGCAGACCGATGGCTTGCACGGCACGGAGGCGTTTACGCCCGACGACGTGATGATCTTCGGTATGGGTGGGGAGCTGATCGTAAAAATTCTTTCGGAGGCACCGTGGATCAGGACATCCGGGATCGGGCTGATTCTGCAGCCGATGTCCCGCGCGCACGTTCTGCGGCGGTGGCTGACCGAAAACGGTTTTGCCATAATGGGAGAGACGCTGACGCACGTGGACAAATATTATCAGACGATTGCCGCGCGCTATGCACCCGATCGTGCGGAGCGATACGACGGGGAGGAATGCATCCTCGGCAAGCTGAATATTTTGGACAAGCCGCCGCTGTTCGAGGGCTTTTTGCGGCATGAGATCGGGGTCTATGAGGCAATACTCAATGGCAAAGCCAAGTCCGCGCATGCGGACACGCGCGATGAGACGCGCATTTTGAATTTCTTAAAACAACGATTGGAGACACTGTTATGACGGTAAAGGAGCTGTATCGATTTTTGGAGGTGCGGATTCCGCGTGCGTTGTCCTGCGAATGGGACAACGATGGGCTGATGTGTTGCCCGAATGCGGAGCGAAAGGTTGCGCGTGTGCTGGTGGCTCTGGACGTCACGGCGGCGGTCGCGGAAAAGGCGATTGCGGAAGGGTATGACCTGATCGTGTCGCATCATCCGCTCATTTTCCGCCCCATCGGTGCGGTCGCACCGGGAAAGGCCGTGGCAGATAAGGTCATCGGACTGTTGCTCGCGGGAATCAGCGTGATGAGCTTTCATACGCGCCTCGATGCGGTCGATGGCGGTGTGAACGACGTGCTTGCCGCGCGCCTGGGACTTTGCGACGTTGAGCCGTTCGGGCAGAACGGTGAGACGATCGGAAGGATCGGAACGCTTCCGGAGGAAATGACGCTCAAGGCGTTTGCAGCGCGTGTCAAGAAAGCCACGGGCGCTCCGTACGTGCAGATCAGCTCGGCAGGCGTTCCCGTGCACCGTGTGGCGCTTTTGGGAGGCGGAGGAGCGGACGATGTCGACGCGGCGCGTGCCGCCGGCGCGGATACCTATCTGACGGGTGAGCTCAAGCACCATCAGCTCACCGAGGCACCCGAATGCGGGATGAACCTTGTAATGGGCGGGCATTTCTATACCGAGAATCCCGTTTGCGAGCGCATCCGCGATTTGCTCATCGAGGCAGATCCTGCGCTGTCCGTTACGCTGTTTGACAGCAATCCCGTACAATTTGTGTGATACGAAAGGAAAAACGATATGACGTACGTAATGTCCGATATTCACGGCAATTATGAAAAATTCAAGGAAATGCTGAAGAAGATCAACCTTCGCGATGACGATATTCTGTATATTCTGGGCGACAGCGTGGATGTGGGCGACGAGCCGATGGAGCTGATCGCCGATCTGAGCGTGCGCCTCAACGTCTATGCAATCGCGGGTGAGCACGATTATCTTGCCGCGCGGATGCTGCACGGCTTTGACAAGATGCTCAAAAGCGGTACGGCACCCGATCCGGGATATATTTCCGAGATGACCGCATGGGTACAGGACGGCGGACAGACAACGCTGGATGGATTCCGTGCATTGGACGAGGAGCAACGCGAGGGTGTTCTGGAGTACCTTGCCGACATGACGCTTTTTGAGGAGGTCGAGGTCAAGGGGAAGAATTATCTTTTGGTGCATGCGGGGATCGCGGATTATGATTCTGACACCGAGCTGGACGATTATCAGCCCGAGGACTTTTTTTCCGAGGCGTTGGATGCGTCGTATGAGCTGATCGGGAATACGACTGTTGTGGTCGGTCACGTGCCGACCAAAAGTGGCAAGATTGAGTACGGCGAGAGCAGTATTTTTATCAACTGCGGCGTCGCCGAGGGCGGTAAGCTCGCGTGCCTGTGCCTGGAGACGGGTAAGGAGTACTACGTCTGATGCAGAAGAACGACATTGTAAGACTGACGGTCGAGGAGATCAATAACCTCGGCTATGGCGTGAGCCATCTTCCGAGTGAGAGCGGGCGCGGGCAGGTGGTGTTCGTCGCAAACGCGGTGATGGGGGATGTGTTGGACGCACGTATTATCAAGGTGAACAAGTCCTATCTGATTGCGCGAATCGAGCGGATGATCGAGAAATCTCCCCTGCGTTGTGCGGCTGCTTGCCGTGCCGTGGGCTGCGGTGGATGCGTATATAAAAACATCCGCTACGAGCATGAATTGGTGCTCAAGCGAGAATACGTGCAGAACGCCTTTCGCAAGGCGGGTTTGTCCGACGTAGTCGTGGAGGACGTGCTGACTACGGGCGTGACGGCAGGATATCGCAATAAGGCGCAGTACCCCGTAGGGAATGGCAAGGACGGCATGGTAGTGGGCTTTTACGCCGCGGGGACGCATCGCATCGTTCCCGCCACCGAGTGCCGCCTCCAGCCACCTGTGTTCGGGGATATTTTGCGCGTGATCTGCGCATTTTGCGATAAAAACGGCATCCGAGCCTACGACGAGGAAAGCGGTCATGGGCTTTTGCGACATATTTACCTGCGGCGCGGCGAATCGACGGGAGAGATAATGGTATGCTTTGTAGTCAACGGAGAATCGTTGCCCGAGGAGCGGCGGCTGGCGGTACTGCTGGCAGAGAGATTTTCCGCGATCCGAAGCGTGATGCTCAACGTCAACTGCGAGAACACAAATGTGGTGCTGGGAGAAAAATATCGTCTGTTGTACGGTAGGGATTGGATTGAGGACGATCTGTGCGGACTGCGCTTCCGCATCTCGGCGGGCGCGTTTTATCAGGTCAATCACGACGCATGTGAGCTACTTTACGGGATTGCGAAAAAGAAAGCGGAGCTGACTGACGGTGCATCGGTGCTGGATCTGTACTGCGGCATCGGAACCATCGGACTTTCGATGGCAAAGAGCGCGAGGAAGATCATCGGTATTGAGATCGTGGACGAGGCGGTGGAGCGTGCGAGAGAAAATGCGGCGCGTAACGGCGTGAAGAATGCGTATTTTTATTGTGGTGATGCCTCGGATGCAGAGAAGCTGTTGGAGCGCGCGGAGGCGGCGCATGGCGATATTTCGGGCGCGACGGTCCTCATGGACCCGCCGCGCAAGGGCAGTACGCCCGAATTAATCAAGTACCTTGCCGCGCGCGGCTTTGAGCGTATCGTTTACGTTTCCTGCAGTCCCGACACGCTGGCGCGCGATTGCGCGCTGTTTCGGGAACTGGGGTATGAAATCGGAACGGTGACGCCGGTGGATTTGTTTCCACGTACCGGACACGTTGAAAGTGTCGTTTGTCTTACACGAAAATGAGCGATTTTGACCCTAAAATGGGCGTTTTTCAGCATTTTTGAAGGACTTTTTAGTAAAACACGTGTTTGAAATCAAAAATCGCCCAAAAAACTACCTTGGGACAAAAGTGATTTTCGAGCAAAACTCGAAAGTTCATTTTACAGC
>JAFTPJ010000014.1 GCA_017463405.1 Clostridia bacterium | reverse complement strand
TCGTATGCAAATGATATTTTTCCATTTTGCTCACTCGATCCTTATGATTTCTTTCCTTTGCCGAACATCGCGGAAAGATCGATTTTTTCCTCCTTGCCCTCACGCATCCGCTTGAGGTTCTCGCGGTGCATGAACGTCACAAACACCGCAGTGACAACTGCCATCGCCACGTTCAGACCGCGATTGGCAAATGCGTTGAGGATCAAGGGATACAGCAACGCCGTCAGAACGGAGCCGAAGGATACCATTCGCGTACCGATTGTGCCGACGAGAAAGATCACTGTTAAAAACACAAACGTGATCGGGTTGATCGTCAGCACCACCGCCGCCAGACACGCAATTCCCTTTCCGCCCTTAAAGCGATGGAAGATCGGGAACATATGTCCGAACAGAACGAAAAATCCCGCCAAAGCGCCGCCGTTGATTCCCCAGACCAGACGTCCGAGCCAGACCGCCGCCATCCCCTTTCCGAAATCGCACGCAAAGGTCGCTATTGCCGCCCCCTTGCCGTAAACGCGGAGCATATTGTCGGTTCCTGCGTCACCGTTTCCCAACGCGCGGATATCCTCGCCGCTCATGTGCTTTGAAATCAGAATTGCGGGATTGATACTCCCCAGCAGATATGGTAGGATCATACACAAAAGCGCACCGATGATATTAACCACAGAAGCCACGCCGAGATCATTCGGATAGGTAGATTGAATGATCTGATCCACCAGATTCCATGCCTTTTCAAATTCAATCGGCTCTGTCGCCGCCAATGCTTGTATCATGAACATACTCCTTTTTGCCCGCTCAAAACAGCTCGATCAGCTCCTTGGGGCTCTTTGTAAAATCATAAAAGCTTCCGTCGTTGCGGATGCAAACCATATCCTCGATGCGGCACCCGTACTTGCCCGACAAATAGATGCCGGGCTCAAAGGTCACGACGTGACCGCGCGTCAGCACGCTTTCCGCAGATGCGCCCGGTGCAAGACGAGGATTCTCATGCACGAGCATTCCGACACCATGCCCGAGAGAATGCCCGAAGCAGCCCTCATAGCCCGCGCCGTTGATGATATCCCGCGCGATGCGATCCAATTCGCGGCAATGCGCCCCCTCGCATGCGGCATCCAGCGCGGCACGCTGTGCCGTCAACACCGTATTGTATAGCTTCTTCATCTCTGCATCGGCTCGTCCCAGCACAACCGTACGCGTCATATCCGCGCAATAACCGTCTACACGTGCGCCGTAATCCATTGTCAAAAATCCCTTTTCCAGCTTGACATGGCGCGGAACGCCGTGCGGGCGCGCGGAATTTGTTCCCGATACCGCGATGGTGTCAAACGCAAGCGCCTCGGCGCCGTTGCGACGCATGAAATACTCCAGCTCCAGCGCGACTTCGATCTCGGTCATCTCGGGCTTTATAAAATTGAGAATATGTGAAAATGCCGCATCGGTGATCGCCTGTGCGCGTGCGATCATTTCCAGCTCTGCGTCATCCTTATAAAGACGCAAATTCTCCAGCATCGCCGACGCCCCGCCAACAAGCGTCATTCCCTTGAGTGCCTCGCAGTAGCGCGTATAGGAAGCATAGGACAATGCCAACTCCTCGATTGCGACGCGACAACATTTGTTCTCCGCAAGCAAAGAACGGATACAGTCGATCTGCCCCCCCTTGGGAAGCACGACCTCCATCCCCTTTACCTGTGCGCGTGCCGCCTCCTCATAGCGAAAATCGGTGAGCAGGTAGGCGTCTCTTTGCGTAACGAGCACCAACCCGTCATCGAAATCAAAATCCGAAAGATACCGTTGATTGCGCTTATCCGAGACGATTGCGGCATCAAAGCCGCCTGCCGCCAAAGCGCTCCGAAATTTTTGCAAGCGTGACATAGAAAGCTCCTTTACTGATATTCTCCTTTCATTATATCACATATTTTTTAAAAAGTATAGACATTCCGAAAACTTTTTTTGCTTCTCCCCATTTCCGACAAAATTATCCGCCTGTAAGCGGTATAATAGGGGGGAAGCTCATTCCTCATATGGCTTCGGATCATCACCTGTTACATCGAAAATATAAAATCCTTCTACAATACATACCACGGAGGTTCCCATGATCCAAGATGTTTACGTCGATCTGTACTTTCTGATCAACGTCAGCATGAATCTGCTCTGCCTGATGATTACCGCCTCGCTGCTGCATCTTCGCGTCAAGCGATGGCGCGCAATTGTGGCGGCATCGCTCGGCGCACTCTACGCCGTAGCTGCATTGATTCTCGGTGCGGGTGGCATTCTCGGATTTCTCGCCGATCTTGCCATCGCGATCCTGATGTGCACTGTGACCTTCACTGTGCGCCCGCTCTCGTTTTTCCATCTGCTCAAATGTACGGCGGTGCAAATGCTGACCTCGATGTTGCTCGGCGGTATCATGACTGCCCTCTATTCACTCCTCAACCGTATCGATCTTCCGCTCGACAGTTTAGAGGGCGACGGGCTTTCTGTCTGGAGCTTTGCCATACTGTCCGCAATTGCGGCACTGATGACCGCACGCGGCGGCAGATTCCTCGGGCGAAGTGCAAAAACACGTTGCATCACCGTTCATGCGACGCTGTTCGGAAAACAGATCACTCTACGCGCACTCGTGGACACGGGAAATCTGTTGCGCGAGCCCGTCAGCGGAAAGGGCGTGATCGTTGCTGACCGAAAAACACTGCTTGCGGCACTCCCGCGGGACGTCGCGCAGGTGCTCTCCGCATCCGATCCCGCCGTCTGGCTTTCCGATCCAGCCGTTGCGCATCGGGTCCGCGTGATACCCATCCGCACGGCATCCGGAGAGAGCCTTCTGCCTGCAATCCTGCCGGAAACCTTGCATCTGACCGAGGGAAAAACGGTTCTGCCGACCGACCATCTCATTGCTCCTGCAGAACTTGCCGCCTCCGCCGACGGCTTTGATGCCGTAATCGGCGCGGAATAAATATTCCAAAAAACACCATACGGAGGTTTGATATGAAACTGATAACACGCATACGTCTGTGGTTTTCCTCACTGATAAGGCGCCTACGGCGCCCGCAGGGGTTGTACTACATCAACGGTCCCGATACCCTGCCGCAGCCGCTCTCCCCCGAGCGCGAGGCGGAATACGTCGCGCACATCACCGATGAGGATGCGCGAAACGCTCTGGTGGAGCACAATCTGCGTCTGGTCGTCTACATTGCCAAGCGGTTTGAAAATACGGGAACGGGCATCGAGGATCTGATCTCGATCGGAACGGTTGGACTGATCAAGGCAATCAACACTTTTCGCGCCGACAAGAGCATCAAGCTGGCGACCTACGCCTCCCGTTGCATCGAGAATGAGATTCTTATGCACATCCGCAAAACCGGTGCCAGGCGGTGTGAAGTGTCGATCGACGAGCCCTTGAACGTGGATTGGGACGGAAACGAGCTGCTCCTGTCGGACATTCTCGGAAATGAGGAGGACGGTGTCGCCTACGAGCTGGAAATGCGTGAGGAGCGTCAATTGGTCCGTGACGCGGTCGCAAGACTCGATCCGCGTGAAAGGGAGCTGATCGAGCTACGTTACGGAATGCGCACGGGAGGTGAGGAAATGACGCAAAAGGAGGTCGCCGATCTGCTCGGCATCTCGCAATCCTACATTTCCCGCCTTGAGAAGCGCATCCTTGCCAATCTCCGCGATCAGCTTGCGGGGAAAATATAGATTCAAAACCAACAGAAATGATATCTTTTTCTAAAAAAATGATATTGCATAACCGATGCGGTTGTGATATAATGGGAGCAGAATCAGACGCCGACCAAAAAACGTTCAAGGAGGAATCATGATGCTGAATTTATCGATTATGCCACTGGATTTGGAGAATATCGATGAGGTATGCAAGGATATCATCGAGCAACAGCGCACAGGCGCGTCCACTCACGCAATGATGATAATGTACTTTACACCCGAGGGAACGCCGCCGCAAAGCAAAGCGGACTATTTCTGCCAAAAATATGACAAATACCGCGATCGGCTCGACCGTGCGGGCGCCCGACACGGCGTGCTCGTGCAATCCACACTCGGACACATTGCCCCGCCATCAACACCCCATCCGTTCCAAACAGTGGTCAGCCTTGTAAACGGCCAGCCCCTACACAGTACCTGCTGTCCCCTCGACGACGGCTTCCGCCAATACATCAAGGCACAAATGCACACGCTGGCAGAACATCATCCATCCTGCGTGATGATTGACGATGACGTCGGCATCCTGTATCGTGACGTCAAGGGG
>JAFTPJ010000131.1 GCA_017463405.1 Clostridia bacterium | reverse complement strand
GAGAAGATTCTCCAGGGGACGGTCGCCGCATGGCTTGGTGTTCTGTTCGAATGCGGCAAGCTTCACTTCTTCACACAGACGGTTACAGTAAAATACGCGGTCCGATTCCTCCGCAAGCTCGTGGCGAATGGCATAATCCACCAAGTCGCCGATCAGATTACAGATATTGATTTCCATAGC
This sequence comes from Clostridia bacterium, assembly GCA_017463405.1. Lineage (GTDB taxonomy): Bacteria > Bacillota > Clostridia > Oscillospirales > CAG-272 > UMGS1865. Next base: position 7,676 of record JAFTPJ010000131.1, on the reverse strand, counting down.
ACTCCTCTTTGATCACAGTAAAGTATATCATCTTATATTATAACACGCCGAAGTTTTTTTGTAAATGGGGAATTTTGAAATTGTCCATATTTTTTTACAAAAAGAGCTTGGCGGGTTAAAGTCGTTCCCTGAAGGACCGTTTTGCAAGAATACAGTATATCTTGAAAGAAGAGTGCCGTATTTTTTTACATAACTAACAGAGCGTCATAGGCTTTGATATTTGCATTTGCAGATACAAACTACCTAATGACGAATGGTCGCCTCGCAAAGCATTACCATCATTTTTACCGATCATTCATCCTTTGTTTTGCGTACGTGTTGCGAAACTCGGTCGGTGTGACATCAAGATGTTTTTTGAAAATTCGCATAAAGTATTTTTCATCCAAGAAACCACTCTCATATGCAATCTCCCGTACCGTCTTGCCCGTAGCGCGAAGAAGCTCCTTTGCTCGCTCTATGCGACTCTCGGTTATATGCTCCGTGAGAGTTTTGCCCGTAGTTTTTTTGATCATTGTAGTCAGATATTCGCTATTATATCCAAAATATGCCGCCACATCTCTCGCACTTCCTATCTGTGTCGCATTCAGTTTTATCCATTCAGTTATGTTTCCCACGAGCATTGACTCTTTTTTATCGCTCAAGGGTGTGTCTGCCGCTGTGATCTCTGCAAGTATTATATCAAGAAAGTTATTTGATATAAATTTTGAATACTCTCCGGACGTTCTCGATGAATCTATTAACTGATGGAAAAGCAGATGCATTTTTGATGGTTCGGGAAACGCGCCGTACATAGGCATTTTAAACATACTGAACTCAATAAATTCCATTCCTGATGTGTCCTTCAACAAGCGATATTCCGCGTTTATAAAAAAATGGCACCAATAGTAAGACAGACCCGGCGGTGAACGCTTTAACCCGACGTGCTCTCGATCTGCGGCGAGCAATAGATATTCGTTTTCTGACATAGCGTATTCGTTTCCGCCGTCGGAGATATAAAGCGTTCCCTTGACACCGTAAAGTAAAACGAAGCTCGGTATTTGCCGCTTTTGATGTATCATCGGCACACGTTCCGATATGTATTTTCCGGCGGTTAAATATTCAACTCCTACATTTACAATTGCCATATAAGAAAAATCCACCTATTATATATTAATTTGTGTTGACAGCTTTTTATTTTTGCTGTATACTTGAATCAGTTGTATTTTATCACATTTTCAAAACAATGTCAATAGGAGAGAAAAAATGAGTACTTCAACAAAGAATATTTTACTATGCTATCCCGAGCTTAAAAATGTCGACATAAACGGCGCTTATTTTGGTGGTTTTCTAAAAAAAATTCGTACGGTTTCGGCAAAAGATATCCTCGAAAAATTCAATTCCGAGGGGGCGCTTTCTAATTACGAGCGTGTAGCAAATGGTGAGAACGGCGGTCATATCGGCCCGCCCTGGTATCATGGGCTTATTTGCGAATGTATAAGAGGTATATCCGATATTCTCGTAAAAGAATACGATGAATGGCTTAATGCGGAGCTTGATCGCATCATTGCGCTTATAGGGAAGGCACAGGATGCCGACCCTGACGGTTTCATTAATCCTTATACGACCCTTGAGTGCCCTGATCAGCGTTGGGGACGGAACGGAGGTAATCTTATCTGGCTCCACGAGACCTACAATACAGGCTGTCTTGCCGAGGCGGCGGTTCATCACTATAAAGCAACAAAAAAGACCAATCTTTTGAAGATAGCCGTTAAAATGTGTAATTACTACGCGGATTTTATAGGAGATTCTCCCAAGCACAATATCGTTGCCGAGCATTCCCTTCCCGAAAAGGCGTTTTTGAAGCTGTATCACTTGTTTGCGGCCAATAAAGATCTGACGGCGGAACTTTGCGCTCGTCCCGAAGAATATCTGCGTCTCGCGAGATATTTTATCGATCACAAGGGAGATAATGAGACAAGGTATTCTACGCCAAAATTTATGCGCGAATATTCACAAGATCACAGACCTGTGAGAGAACAGCGAGAAGCAGTTGGACATGCAGTCAGAGCAACACTGTTTTACGAAGGCATTGCTGCTCTTGCCAATGAGGATAACGATGACGGACTTAAAACTGCCGCACGTGCTATTTGGAATGATATAACCGAATCAAAGCTTCACATAAACGGCTGTGTCGGAACTCACAGAAACGAGGAGAAATTCGGATTTTCCTACGACCTGCCGAACAGCGCATACCTTGAGACCTGCGCAGGTGTTGGACTTGTTTTTTTCGGTGTCGAAATGTTTCGAATGACGCAGGACGCATCCGTCTGGGAAACAGTAGAAGCGACACTCAACAACGTCATTCCCGCATCCGTATCGGCTGACGGAGTTAAATATACTTACGAAAATCCGCTTGAATCAAATGGTGATTACGAGCGTTGGGCGTGGCACGAATGCCCATGCTGTCCTCCTATGCTTCTAAAGCTTGCGGGAAGCCTCCCGACGATGATATTCTCCGAGAAAAGCGAGAATGTATGGGTCAATCTCTTTATAAACTCTACTCTCCATCGCTCTGATTCAAACTTAACGCTTGACGGAAAAGAACTTACGGTGACAACAAAAAAAGAGAGCGTTCCGCTAACCCTCCACATCCGCATACCGTCGTGGACACGTAATTTTTCACTGAAGCTTAACGGTGATAGCCTTGAACTCAACATCGAAAACGGTTACGCCGTAGTAAAGCGCGGGTTCTCAAACGGAGATAAGATAACAATGGATTATAGTGTACCGATCGTTAAATACGAGGCTCATCCGTATGTCAAAGCTGACCGCGGACGCGTTGCCGTAAAATACGGTCCCACGCTTTATTGCGCGGAGGGGATCGACAACCCTGCCGAGAGCTTTGAAAAATTTGACTTTACTTTGTCCGATAAAACCCCGCTTTCGCTCGATGCCGACGGAAGCATTCTCGGCGAGACCGATAGCGGAAAAGAAATAAAGCTTATTCCGTACAGAGATTGGAACAACCGTGGCAAGGGATTTTTGCGTGTATGGCTGAATCAGAGCGCACTCATCTCCGACGCTATGAACATCGACGGTTGGAACGGAAAGCTTTACCGCGTGTTTAAAGAATATGAATGCTGATAAAAAATGATTAAGCCATTCGTCTTGTGCTTCGGGAAAAATATATTGCGCCGAGCACCGTGCGGCATCTTGAAAAATTAAATATTTGTGTTTGTGTCTACAAATGCAGTGCTTGTCAAACAAATAGGACAGAGAACGCAGTAAAACATTCTCTGTCCTTTTTCTGTCGGTAAGTAGCGCATTGTATCTCATTTCAAAACTGTCCTTTAGAGTACATACCTTACCCACCAAGCTTTTTTCATGTTCAATGCCACGCAAGTCCGAATTTTTCTTTCAGAAGTGCCTTTCTGCGCTCGTCGGAAATGCCTTCCTCGATGTAGGCGAGCGTGTCCCCGACAAATTCCTTGTAGTCATGCCCGTTGAGGGCGCGCCTGCCGTCGGCGGTCTTGATCGCGACCATGACATCCTTATGGAATGGAACGTCGGGATGCTTTTCACAGTAGAACGAGGGCATGATGAAATCGATGTCCAATTGCTCATCCTCGGTAAAGGAGTAGAATTTTCTCCACTCGCCGTCATGCAGATCATACACGATCCAGCCGTGAAAATCATCCTTTTCCATTTTATAGGTCTCGCCGCACTGTGTCTGCACCAGATCTTCTTCCATTTTCAAGGGATAACGCGGTGCGGCCTGTCCGATTCCAACGTCACACAGATAGCGTCCGTCTGCGCACGTCACGGCAAGCACGCGGTGACGGCGCACCGGGATTGATGTCTCGCCACGCAAAAAGCGTGCAAGGTAGTTTTTTACGCCAAAGCCCAATTCCGAAAGAAGTGCCGAAAGTAACCCATTGACCTCGAAACAGTAGCCACCGCGATGGCGCGTGACCATTTTGTCGAACATCACTTCAGGATCCAACGAGATCGGAATGCCGTCGAGAATATCAAGGTTTTCATACGGAACGGTTGTTACATGCGCGTATTGAAGCTTATTCAAAAACGCGACGCTGTTTTCTACATCGGCGCAAGACAAACCAAGTCGCGCGAGATAAGCAGATGTATCCATAGTGCGTTACCGATCAAAGCATGAAGCCGCGGATGAAGTCGCGTGTGAATGCGATGCCGGCTTCTCCCAACGCGCCCTTCCACGTTTTGGAGTGTGGTTCAATGCTTAAATCGCCGTCATATTTACGTGCGTAGAGAATAGAGAAAAGAGAGCGCCATTGAATGTCATCCATGCCTGCGGGCGGATCATCCACGACTCTCTTTCCTGCGTGCGTCGTGCCCTTGATGTGTACGTGTGCCACGCGCTCGCCCCAATCAGACAACTCCTCCAGATAGTTATCGTGGCGGTTGTAGGTGTGGGATGCGTCGAATTTGATGTACAAATCGGGGTTCTCACCCAGAATGATCCTCCAATGCTCGGGGGAGACGATAAAGTTGTTCCAATTGCAGTTTTGCAGTGCGACCTTGATGTTCTTGCCCTTGGCGCGCTCGGTCAGCACACCGAGAAATTCCAGTGCGTTGCCGTAGTTGCGATACAGACTGATGCTATCGTCGTAGTTACAGCCGCAGACGAAGGTCTTGGCGCCAAGCTCCACTGCAGTGTCGAGCAACGTCAGATACTGTGCCGCCTTTTCCTTGTTGATCGCGCCGTTTTCCTGCACACTGTGATTCCAGCGACCGACGCAGGAAACCGCAACGCCCGTGCGTGCGCTTTCTGAAAGGATCGTACTCTTTGCTGCGATCAGCGCGTCGGCTTCCTCTGCATTGTTACAGCAAAATTCCACAAATTCCAGATTGCTTGCCTTGACCGCATCAAATCCTTCTGCTGTGTAATTATCCAAAATTCTTCCAAGTCTCATGTTTTGATCCTCCTAACATATATTTACCATTCGATCTCGATAACGATTGCTTCGTTTACAAGCTCATCGACGGGGATTTCGCTGATGTGCAGATAGGAATATGCCTTGCCGGTCTTACCGTCGAAAAATTCCGGCAAAAGCTCAATGTTTGCGGGGAGCCGTGCATCGTTATTCAACAGCCGCACCGATTTCGGCTCACTCGGCGGATTTTTCATTGCCACGGCACTTGAGATCAGACCGTTGCAGAAATGGAAATAACTCTTTCCGTTCTTTTTGGTAACGATGCAAGCGTTGTTTTTGACTCCGTAATCATACGTGTCCTCCTCGTGACCTTCCAGCGTTCCTCCCATGCGGTTGTACCAATCTCCAACGGCGCGGATGCGTTCTGCATATTCGGGGGCGATAGTGCCTTGCGATGTCGGACCGACGTTGAGCAGGTAACTGCCGCCCATTGCCATGATGCGATCGATCGAGGTGATCAGGTGGCGCAGAGAATAGAAATCCTCATTCGTGCGGTATCCCCAGCTTTGCTCGCCGACTGAATTACACGCCTCTGTCATGCGCGCAAAGCGCGCCCCCTGTTGCGGTGCATATTCGCGTTCGGGGGTGGAGAAATCACCGCCGCTCCATCCGCGGTCATTGATGTAGATGTCCGGCTGCAGACGGCGGATCAGTTCGTTGAGGGAGGGATCTTCGATTCTGGGCGGGATATCCCAGAAAAAGGTGTAGATCTTTCCGTAATTCGTCAGCAGCTCGGTGATTTGATTTTTGACAAATTCGCGGTACACAGCTGTGTCCGGCTCTCCGTCAATGACCGCCTTCCACTGATGGGAGGTGTGCGGATTGTAGCCCTTGGGATGGTGCCAGTCGGGATTGGAATAATAGAGCGACAGAAGCATTCCGTGCTTCTTACAGGCGTCCGCCAGCATTTTTAGCACGTCCTTGCCGTAGGGGGTGTTCATGATATTGTAGTCGGTATATTTGGTGTCCCACATACAGAAACCGTCGTGATGCTTGGTGGTAAAGCAGATATATTTCATGCCGGCATTTTTTGCCAGTAGAACCCATGCTTCGGGATCGTAGTCGACGGGATTGAATCGATGGATGGTTGCTTCATATTCTTCGCGAGGAAGATCGAAGCGCGCGTATACCTGATCCTGCACACCTGATACGGCATATAGTCCCCAGTGGACGAACATACCGAATTTGTTTTCGTGTGTCATGAAAAAGGGCTCCTTTCTTATAAAAATGGGAAAACCTTTCATCAAAGTTTTCCCATAAAAATTTCAAATGAACAGATTACTGCATGCCCTGCTTGACAGCCTCGAAATCCTCCTCTACTTCTTTGGAGGGCGCGGGTGTGAGGAGCGAAACAACCACGATACAGATCGCAGAGAAGATGAATGCGGGCAGCAGCTCGTAGATGGCGAACACGCCGCCGAGGTTACTGATGACCAGCTTCCAGAGGAATACCATTCCTGCACCACCGATCATACCCGCGATCGCGCCCGCCTGAGTAGTGCGCTTCCAGAACAGCGAGAAGAGCATCAGAGGACCGAAGGTCGCGCCGAAACCTGCCCACGCGAAGGAGACGATTTTGAAGATGACGCTGTTTTCATCCAGCGCAATGATGATCGCCACCACAGCGATTGCTAACAGCGTGATGCGGGAGACGAGCATGACCTGCTTGTCGGTAGCATCCTTTTTCATAACACCTTGGAATACGTTCTTCGCAAATGCAGATGCTGCAATGAGAAGATACGAGTCGGAGGAGCTGATGGTTGCGGCAAGGATTCCCGCCATGACGAATCCTGCAATGATCGGAGGCAGTGCGGAGTTAGCCATGGTGATGAAGATATTCTCCGAAGAGGAGGCGGTCAGGTGCTCGGTCGGGAATACTTGACGTCCGATAATACCGATGAATACGGCAACGGCAAGGGAAATCACAACCCAGACCATAGCGATGCGTCTGGAGCGTTTGAGCTCGCTCTCCTCACGGATTGCCATGAAGCGCAACAGCACCTGGGGCATACCGAAGTAGCCCAGACCCCACGCGAGCATGGAAAGGACATTAAGGACGCCGTAGGGCTTTGCCTCGCCGAAGAGGGGCTGACCCGCAACGACGATTTGCTTTCCCGCCTCGTCAGTGACGGGATTGGCGAGACCGAAAAATTCCATAAAGCCGGGGATATTGCCTGCATTTTCAAACACGGCACCGATACCGCCCGCCTGGACAAGACCGATGGTAACGACTACGCCGAGGGCAATGATCATGACAATGCTTTGCATGAAGTCGGAGGCACTTTCAGCAAGGAAGCCGCCGAGGATGGTGTAAATCAGCACAAAGACTGCGCCGATGATCATCATCGGGATGTAGGGAGCACCGAACAGGGTGGAGAAGAGCTTACCGCAGGTTACGAGGCAACTTGCCGCGTACACGGTAAAGAAGATCAGGATAAATGCCGCCGCGATGGTCATGATGACCTTGCTCTTTTCGCGGAAGCGGTTGGAGAAAAATTCGGGAAGCGTAATCGAGTTGTTTGCGCGGATACTGTAGCGACGCAGGCGTCTGGAGACGATGAGCCAGTTGAAGTAGGTACCGACAGCAAGGCCGAGTGCGGTCCAAAATGCATCTGCAAGTCCGCACCAGTAAGCCACACCGGGCAGTCCCATCAGGAGCCAGCCGCTCATGTCGGATGCTTCGGCGCTCATTGCGGTGACCCATGGACAGATCGAACGTCCGCCGAG
>JAFTPJ010000130.1 GCA_017463405.1 Clostridia bacterium | reverse complement strand
GTTCCGTTCGGAATCGCAAATCACCGCCGCATGGCGCTGGTCGTCGAATTGAAGGAGACTTCCTCGTATGCGGAAATGAAATCCGTTCTTGCCGTTTGTCCGGGCGAGCTTTCTTTGAATGCGGAGATGCTCGGACTTTGTGGCTTTATGAAGCTGCGGACGCTCTGCACTACGGGGGACGCCGTGCGCGCGATGATCCCCGCATCGGCGCTTTCGCGTCTGGTAGCGGTGTATGCAATCGCTCCGGAACAAATACCGACAAGCTCCGACGATATCCCATCGTCGGATTTGTTCGTATATGAATATCTGCAAAAAAACAAGGAGGCGCGCGCGGATACACTGCGCCGGCATTTTGGTGCGGGCGTCGAGATTCATCTGAAGCGCCTGACGCGGCTGGGCTATCTGAAAAAAGCGGTGGTTCTGAAGGATGCCTCGGCAGGCAAATGCGAGCGAGTCTGGCTTTCCGGGCTCTCGCGCGAGGATGCATACCTGTTACTGGACGGAAATGTGGTGGACGGGATGCTGCTCTCAGGTGAGAAACAGAAAAGCGCATTGCGCGCATTGATCGAGGCGGAAACGCCGATGACGGGTGCCGAGCTACGTGACGCAGCGGGTGTGAGCGATGCGACGTTGAAATCGCTTTTGCGAAAAGGCGTGCTCAAGACCGAGGAGGTGCGCACCGATCGCAACCCGTACGGAAATGCTGCATACATGGGAATGACGCCGATCCGTCTCAACGAGGAGCAATCAGCGGCGCTGGAGATGCTCTCGGAGCTTGCTGTTTCGGGGGAAGCTCGCGCGGCACTGCTGCACGGCGTGACGGGAAGCGGTAAAACCTCGGTTATGACCGCGCTGATTGATCAAATGCTGGAGCGGGGCAGGGGGGTGATTGTTCTTTTGCCCGAAATCGCGCTGACGCCGCAATCGGTGTCGATCTTCTGCGCCCGATACGGCAACCGCGTGGCGGTCATTCATTCCGCGCTGTCGGCGGGTGAGCGGTATGATGCGTATTGCCGCATTCGCGACGGGCGCGCCGACGTGGTGGTCGGAACGCGCTCGGCGGTATTCTCACCCGTGAAAAATCTCGGTGCGATCATCATCGACGAGGAGCAGGAGCATACCTATAAGTCGGATCAGAATCCGAAATATCATACTAAAGATATCGCACGCTACCGTTGTGCCGCAAACAAAGCTCTGATGCTGTTGGTATCGGCAACCCCCTCGCTGGAGAGCTATCAGAAGGCGAAGGAGGGCGTTTATACGCTGGTGCGTCTTGCGCACCGATACGGCAATGCAAAGCTGCCGCGCGTGGAAATCGCGGATATGCGTCGCGAGGCCGGCGCGGGCGGACTTTCTCCGATGGGGGAGCGCCTGATGAAGGAGCTTTGCCGTGTGCACGCAAACGGGGAGCAGTCGGTGCTGTTTTTGAACCGCCGCGGTTACAATCATTTTTTGAGCTGTCGGAGTTGCGGCGCGGCTGTGACATGCCCGTCCTGCTCGGTGGCGATGACCTATCACACGCGGCGCGGGACGTATAACGAGGGGGATCTCGTTTGCCATTGGTGCGGAAAGCACTTGCCGGTACCCAAGCTGTGTCCGTCCTGTAATTCCGAGCATCTCGCTCGCATGGGCTTTGGCACGCAGCGTGTGGAGGAGGAGTTGGGAATGCTTTTGCCCGATGCGAAAATTTTACGTATGGATACCGACACAACCGCGACCAAATTTGCTTACGACGAGATGCTGGCGCAATTCCGCGAGCATAAGGCAGACGTTCTGCTCGGCACGCAGATGGTGACAAAGGGACATGATTTTCCTGACGTCACACTGGTGGGCGTGCTGTTGGCGGACATGTCTCTCTATCTGGACGATTATCGTGCATCGGAGCGCACTTTTGCGATGCTGACGCAGGTGATCGGTCGCGCGGGCAGAGGAGATAAGGAGGGAATGGCGGTCATCCAAACCAACAATCCCGACAGCGAGATCATCCGGCTTGCCTGTGCGCAGGACTACGAGGCATTCTACGAGCGCGAGATCCGATTGCGGAAGCTGTTGACCTTTCCGCCATTTTGCGATATTGCACTGTTGACGCTGACGAGCGAATATGAAAATGAATTGTTGAAAAACACCCCGGTTCTGACCAATATCCTGAAGGAATTGACGGCGGGGGAATATCAAGACGTACAGCTTGTGACCTTCGGTCCGTTTGAAGCGCCCGTATACCGTGTGGATAACCGTTATCGGATGCGCATGGTCATCAAATGCAAGCTGACAAAGCGAACGCTCGCCATGTTTTCCGAGGTGCTGTGTAAGTTTGGACAGCGGGCGGGCAGACGGGTGATCCTTGGAATCGATCTCAACCCGTCTAATCTGTAAAGCGAAAGTATAGAAAAGAGGTTTATCAAAATGGCGAAGCTAAAAATTGTAAAGCACGGCGACGAGACTTTGCGTAAGGTCTGCCGTCCTATAGATCAGATTACTCCCCGTATCATCACACTGCTGGATGATATGATCGAAACCATGCGCGACGCCGACGGATGCGGTCTTGCCGCTCCCCAGGTGGGCATTTTGCGCCGCATTGCGGTGGTTGAGGTTGAGCCGGGCGAGGTGATTGAGCTGATCAATCCAAAAATCATCGCCTTCGCGGGTGAGCAGGAGGAGTCGGAGGGATGTCTCTCCATTCCGGGGCGCTGGGGGATTACCAAGCGCCCGATGCACGTGACCGTGCGTGCGCTCAACCGCAAGGGAGAGACCTTTGAGATCAGCGGAAGCGAGTTGCTCGCCCGCGCGCTCTGCCATGAGATCGACCATCTGGATGGCAAGCTGTTTATCGATAAGATGATCCGTGAGGTGGAATGATGCGCATTCTGTTTATGGGAACGCCCGATTTCGCGCTGTTTTCTTTGCGCGCATTGGTAGAATCGGGTGAGGAGATCGTCGGTGTTGTGACACAGCCCGATAAGCCGAAGGGCAGAGGATATACGTTGACCCCGCCACCCGTGAAGGTGTATGCGCTGGAGCAGGACATCCCCGTATATCAACCCGCAACGCTGCGCGGTGAGGAGTTTGCCGCACTGCTGGAAACGATCGCACCGGAGCTGATCGTCGTGGTGGCGTACGGAAAGATTTTGCCTGCGAACGTATTAGAGTACCCGAAGCACGGATGCGTCAACGTTCACGGGTCACTGTTGCCCGAGTATCGCGGTGCCGCTCCGATGCAGCGCGCGATCATCGACGGAAAGCCCGAGACGGGAATTACGACGATGATGATGGACGTGGGATTGGATACGGGGGATATGCTGATGGCAGATCGGATTGCCATCGGGCAGGATGATAATTTTGAAACGGTGCACGATAAGCTCGGCGCGTGCGGCGCACAAACGCTGCTACGGACGCTTGCGGCGATTAAGGACGGCACACTGATAAGAATCAAGCAGGATGACAGTCTTGCGACCTATGCCGCAAAAATTGAAAAGAGCGATTGCGTGATTGATTTTTCTGCATCGGCACAGCAGGTGCACGATCGTATTCGCGGTCTGTCTCCAATCCCGCTTGCCTTTACGCGCACGCCCGATGGCAAAATGCTCAAGGTAACGGCAAGCTCGGTTTGTAAGGAGTCGGGGGCCTTTGCACCCGTAGGAACGGTTTTGTCGTTGTCGGGCGGCGTGATTGAGGTCGCCTGTGGGGATGGCACGGTGGCACTTTCGGAGGTGCTTCCCGAGGGCAAGAAGCGCATGCGTGCCGCCGATTTTATCAACGGAAGAAAAATCAACGTTGGGGACGTGCTGGGCAGTTGCTCATTTTTGACGAAGTGAGGAAGATATGAACGAAACGACCGTAATGGACTTAAAGGAGACGAGCGGACGTATTCTCGGCGTGGATTTCGGTGATACACGAACCGGGCTTGCGGTATCGGATATCGGGAGATTTCTGGCATCTGGCATCGGGTACGTCTCGCCCGGCGGTATTGAAAAGACCGCCGACAAGGTGGCGGATGTCGTTCGCGAGCAAAAGGCAACCGCCGTGGTCGTGGGATTGCCTAAGAATATGGACGGCTCGGAGGGGTTTCGCGCCGACCGCTGCCGCGAATTTGCGGCACTTTTGCGCGCTCGTCTTGACGGGATTCCCGTTGCTATGATGGACGAGCGCATGACCACCATGAGTGCGTCGCGCTATCTCAACGAGACCAATACGCGCGGGACGAAGCGCAAGGGCGTGATCGATACGCTTTCGGCGCAAATCATTCTGCAAAACGCGCTGGACAGATTGAAAAATTGAGGAGAAATACTACCATGAAGGCATGTATCATACAACCGTTGTATTCCACCGATGATTCCCGCGCGGATGAGCTGTTTGCGTGGGAGATGGATATTATGGATCAATGCGACGAGAGCATGGATCTGATCGTTCTGCCCGAGTCCTGCGACGTGCCTGTGCTGGCACATTCGGCAGAGGAGAATATGGAGTTACATCGGAAATATTGCGCGTCTTTGTTAAAAAAAGCGCGTGAGACCGCAAAGCGGTGTGATGCTGTTGTATTTATCAATATGTCGCGCGACACCGACACAGGGCTGCGCAACTCCACCTATGCGATCAATCGCGCGGGCGAGGTCGTGGGATATTATGACAAGGAGCATCTGACTCCGGGGGAGGAGTTCAAAACGAAGAAGGATGCGAGCTACACCTATCAATTCAGCGATCCTACCGTAATTGAGATCGACGGCGTGCGCTACGGCTTTCTAACCTGCTACGATTTCTATTTCTACGAAAATTTCGCACGCATCGCACGCAAAAACGTAGACGTAATCATCGGCTGTTCGCACCAGCGGAGTGATATGCATTCGGCACTGGAGACGATGAGTAAATTTTGCGCGTATAACACGAACGCTTATGTCGTACGCGCGTCGGTGAGCATGGATGAGGCATCCGATATCGGCGGCGCTTCGATGATCGTCAATCCGCGCGGTGAGGTGCTGGTCAATATGGGAAGTCGCGTCGGTATGACATGTGCGGAATTTGATCCGCACGATAAATACTATAAGCCTGCGGGCTTCGGTAACCCGCTTGCGGCGCATTATGAGTACATCGAAAAGGGCAGACGCCCCTGGAAATACCGCCCTGCGGGCGGTGCGATCGTCGAGCCGGACGATCATATGGCGTATCCCCGTATCTGTGCGCACCGTGGATTCAACTCTGTTGCCCCCGAGAACAGTCTGCCCGCGTTTGGCGCGGCGGTGGCGCTGGGAGCGGAGGAGATCGAATTTGATCTATGGTATACCAAGGACGGCGAGATTGTTTCGATCCATGACAATCACCTTGAGCGCGTGTCGGATGGCACGGGATGCGTGTACGACTATACCTATGAGGAGCTGCTGCAATTTGATTTCGGTGTGAAGTTCGGAGATGCGTTCCGTGGGTTGAAACTTCTGAAATTCGAGGATATTCTCAAGAAATTTGCATGTCATTGCGTCATGAACGTTCATATCAAGTTTGACGGCAGCGATCCCGGATACGACCCGAGGCTGTTGCAACGGGTCATCGAGCTTATCCGTGCGTACGACTGCGAGCGGTATGTCTATTTCATGTCGGGCAACTGTACAATTCTCGGACAGCTGCAACAGATGGCGCCCGATCTCGTACGTTGCGCCGGTGCGGGAGACGAGCCGTGGGAGATTGTGAATAAGGCGATTGCATACGGTTGTAAAAAGGTACAGCTTTTCAAGGAGTACTACAATCAAGAGATGATCGACAAGGCGCACGCGCACGGCATCCGATGCAATTATTTCTATTGCGACGATCCGGAAGAGGCAAAGCGCATGCTTGACATGGGTGTCGACACGATCCTGACCAACGACTATCAGCGCCTCTCTGCCGCACTTCGGAATGCGTGAAAGGATTTGATTTTATGAAGAAACAGTTACCTCCCCCGCGTATTGCCGCCGTGCACGATCTTTCCTGTGTCGGCAGATGCGCACTTACGGTTATCATTCCGACACTGTCTGTGATGGGATACCAGACCGTTCCCGTGCCGACCGCACTGCTTTCAACGCACACGGGCGGCTTTACCGATTTGCATTTTCGTGATCTGACCGACGATATGCACGGCGTGTCGGATCATTTCGAGCGGCTTGGAATGTCCTTCCGCGCGATCTATACGGGCTTTCTCGGAAGCGACCGCCAGATCCGCACGGTGGAGGAATTCATCGGGCGCTTCGGCGACGTGCCGGACGAGAGCGGCAGAAAGCCATTGATCCTCGTTGATCCCGTCATGGGAGACGACGGAGAACTGTATTCTACTTATACGCCATCCCTTGTCGAAGGCATCCGTCAGCTGAGCCGACATGCGCACGTGCTGACGCCAAATCTGACTGAGGCGTGCATCCTGACCGACACACTGTACCGTGATACGAAGGTGATGCGACCGGAGGAAACGGAGCAATTCGTGCAGATGCTTCTCGGACGCTTGGGGACGCTGTATTCCGCGCGCACCGTTATCACGGGTATCGTTACGTCCGACGGATGCGTGGTAAACGCGGGCATCGGTGAGGACGGACGTATCTTCAAGGTTGAGAGAGGACAACTTGGCATTTCTTACCCCGGCACGGGCGATATCTTCGCTTCGGTGCTTCTGGGAGGACTTCTGGTAGGTAAAGATCTTTATGAGTCATGTGCCGTTGCGGCGGATTTTGTTGGGGAGCTGATCGATGCATCGACGAAGATTGATACTCCCGTACGCATGGGTGTGGCGCTTGAGCCGCATCTCGGAAAATTGATCAAGTAAGAAAGAAGGAAATCATATGATGCCAAACAGCCGTACCCCACGCATCATCGGACGCATCATCAAAACCATGGCGGTTTTGCTGGTTTTTTCGGTATGCGGTGTTTTACTTTGGCGCGTGTTCTCGTCGGGAGACCCCGACAGTATGAAGGTGTTGACCGTCAACGAGTATACCTATGCCGCCTATGAGGAGCATGGAGAGGATTTGATCCTGCAGTATCAGAATCAGGATACCATTACGCGCGGAGAGACGAACGCGGGCTATTTCTCGGTCACGCAATACGTCTTCATTCCGCAGGCGAATCAGGTGCAACTTGTGTTCCGCTACAACAACAGCACCATCAAATATCTTGCGCGGGATTACGGGCTTTCAGAGATTCCGTCCAAGGACGAGACGCTGTTTGACGTGACGCTCGTCACCTCGAAGGATCTCACGCCCGACATTCGCGAGGACAATTACACCGAGGATGGCACGACCCCCGAAAATCTGGAGATGAAGCGGTACTATCCAACCGAGATTTGCACCGCGCGCGACACGACCTCGCTTTATACCTATTATCGCTACGTATTCGACGGCGTGACGCTGGAGGATTCGACTGTCGGCGTGTTTGCCGATGTGTATTACGTGGAGGACATCGATTATAACGAAAATGCCTACGGTACGCTCTGCCTCTTTGACGACGAATCCAAATGGATCGAGCAGGAGCTGAGTGGGAAGGATATTGAAGCGCTTCATGCGTATCGGGAAAAGGAGTAAGCAATTTGAAAAGAGACGAGATTCGCATCCGTGACCCGTTTATCCTGACGGACAGAGAGCACGGCTGCTACTATATGTATGGAACAACTGCATTGAGGGAGGGCACTATTGGCGCGAAAAATTCTTTTTCGGTCTACCGCAGCGTTGATCTTGTGCAGTTTGAAGAGCCGAAGGTGATCCTCGACGGAGGACAGAGCGGATTCTGGGCAACACACGATTACTGGGCACCCGAGGTGCACCGCTACAATGGAAAATATTATCTTTTTGCCAGCGGCATTGCCGACGGGAAGCGTCGTGGAACAAGCGTGCTTGTCTGCGATACGCCCGACGGAACGTTTGTGCCGATTGTTGACCGCGCATTGACACCTCCCGATTGGGAGTGCCTGGACGGTACGTTTTTCGTAGAGGACGGTGTGCCTTATATGGTGTTCTCTCATGAGTGGGTGCAGGTGGGAGACGGTGAGATCTGCGCGGTGGAGCTGTCGCAGGATCTTTCGCATCCCGTGGGCGAGCCGTTCCTTTTGTTCCGCGCATCGGACAATCCCGATGTCACCGAGATCAACGGCGAGGGAAGCGGTCAGTACGTGACCGACGGTCCGTTTCTGTTCCGTGAGGATGGGAAAATCAAGATGATCTGGTCGAGCTTTGCGCACGGGAGGTATCTGGTGCTGGAGGCGGAGAGTGAGAAGCTTGCAGGACCTTGGACGCATCACGGAAGCCGCTTTGATTTTGACGGTGGACACGCAATGCTGTTTGAAACGCTTGAGGGCGAGCGGATGATTTCTCTGCATCGACCGAATACAAAGAATGCGGAACGCGCATTTTTTTGTAAGTATTAAAGTATTATAAGCATTATAAAAAGGAAGGAGCGCCCGCATGGATAACCCGAGACGGATTGCATGGGACGTATTGAATAAGTGCGCGTCGGCGGAGCAGTATTCCAACATCGCGCTGGATACCGCGATCAAGCGGGCGGAGCTGCCCTCTGTCGATCGCGGACTGCTGACAACGCTGGTGTACGGTGTGATCGAAAAGCAGATCACGCTGGACGCCTGCATCGATTCGCTTGCCGCACGCGGCGGGATTGCGCCGGACGTGCGCAATCTGTTGCGCATGGGAACGTATCAGATGGCGTATCTGGATCGCGTGCCCGACCATGCGGCGGTCAACGAGACGGTAGACATGGCGCCAAAGCGTGCAAAGGGCTTTGTCAACGCGATTTTGCGCGCGTTTGCGCGAAGCGGAAAGCAGATCCCGATGCCGGATCGCGAGGAGGATCCGATCGGATATCTTTCGGTACGCTATTCTTTTTGCAAACCGCTGTGTGAGAAATTTGTCGCCGTGTTCGGCTTTCGGCGCACCGAGGAGCTGTTTGCGGCATTCGGACAAGAGCCGCCCTTGACGGTACGTGTCAATACGCTGCGCATCTCGCGCGAAAACCTGCTTGCGCGCCTGGCAGAGGAGGGAATCGCGGCGGAGCCGACGCCGCATGTAAGCAACGGCATCCGCGTGCTCGATAAAACGCCTGTCACCGCACTTTGCGGTTTTGACGAAGGACTGTTTTTCGTGCAGGACGAGGCGTCGCAGCTATGCGTGGAGGCGCTGGATGCTCATGAAGGAATGCGCGTGCTGGACGCTTGCGCGTGCCCCGGATCCAAATCCTTCGGCGCGGCGATTGATATGCGCAATACGGGTAGCGTGGTGGCATGTGATCTGCATAAAAATAAGCTTTCTTTGGTGGAGAGTGGGGCAGAGCGGCTGGGAATCTTGACCGTTACCGCTGAGGCGCGTGACGCCAGACACTTGCGAGAGGAATGGTGCGGCGGCTTTGACCGCGTGCTGTGCGACGTGCCGTGCTCGGGTTTTGGCGTATTTGCAAAAAAGCCGGAGCTGCGATACAAGAATCCCGAAAAGAGCGCGGGATTGCCCGGGATTCAAGCGGCGATTCTTGAAAATGCGTCGGTATACGTCAAGGATGGTGGCAAGCTGGTTTATTCGACCTGCACGCTGTTGCCCGAGGAAAATGAAAACAACGTCGCCCGCTTTTTGCAATCGCACGGCGAATTTACTCTCTTGGAGCAGAGAACGCTCTATCCCGACACCGACGGCACGGACGGCTTTTTCTTTGCCGTGCTGGAGCGAAAGTGAGCACGTATAAACCAATGATTTTAACACATACTGAAAAGGAGGGAGTCATATGGATACGGTGCAAAGGCGCGAGCTTCTTTCATTGATGCCTGCGGAGCTGGAGGAATGGATGCTTGCGTCGGGGGAGCCGAAATACCGCGCGGGACAGCTGTTTCCGCAGCTGCATCGCGGACTGTCTCCCGACGAGATGACCAACCTCGGAAAGCGTCTGCAGGAGAAGCTGCGTGAGGGCTTTTCGTGGCATCTGCCCGTGGTGGAGCAAAAGCTGGTCTCCGCGATCGATGGCACGGTCAAATATCTGTTCGGTCTTGCCGACGGCAACTGTGTGGAGAGTGTGGTCATGAAATATGATCACGGTAACACTATCTGCATCTCCTCGCAGGTCGGCTGTCGCATGGGCTGTAAATTCTGTGCGTCCACCATCGGAGGACGCGTGCGCGACCTGACGGCGGGCGAACTGCTCGGTCAGGTGATCGCGGCACAAAAGGACTGCGGCGAGCGGATCTCCAATATCGTGATGATGGGCATCGGCGAGCCGTTGGACAATTATGACAACGTCATTCGTTTTCTGCATCTGGTCAATTGCGAGACGGGGCTGAACATCGGCTACCGTCATATCTCGCTCTCGACCTGCGGACTGATCGACGGAATCCGAAGACTGCAAAAGGAAAATCTGCCGATCACGCTGTCGATTTCTCTTCACGCGCCCGACGACGAGACGCGCTCGGCGATCATGCCGATCAACAACCGCTATGGGGTCAGCGACCTTCTCGATGCCTGCCGCGAATATTATGCGCAGACGGGGCGCAGAATCTCGTTTGAATACACTCTGATTGCGGGAAAGAACGATTCGGTGGAGAACGCGCAGAAACTTGCGCGTGTGCTCAATGCGCATCTGCGGACGCGGACCGATACCATGCCCATCCACGTCAATCTGATTCCCGTCAATGAGGTCTCGGAAACGGGCTTCCGTAAGTCGGGGCGCGAGGCGATTGCGGCATTTGCCAAAACGTTGGAGTACAAGGGAATCCGCGCGACGGTGCGAAGAAAGCTCGGGGCTGATATCAATGCCTCCTGTGGACAGCTACGCCGCGCGGCAATGAAGCAATCATAGGCTCCGCACCTCCCGTTTACATATCAGAAAGCGAGGCATGATATGGAAAAACGGAGGATATGCGAGGAGGACCGCCGCGCGCTTGTGCGGTGGCGGTGGGCGGCGGTTGTTTCCGCCACAGTATTTTTGCTGCTGTGTTGGCTGTTGCTTGACACACTGTTTGCCATCACGGATGCTGATGACGGCATCAGCGTCGAGATTCCCGATTTTCGGGGGATGAGTGAGGCTTCGATCATTTTGGCAGATTGGATGGAGCTGGAGACCGAGTACCGTTACGCCGAAAAAATACAGGAGGGAACGGTGATTTCGCAATCTCCTGCGGCAGGAACACAGCGGAAGTTGTCTGCAGATTACCCGACCTGTCGGATCAAGCTGGTAATCAGCCTCGGACCCGCACCGTAAGACAGTGGGGACGAGGTGAAGAATGAGGAGGTACGG
Source organism: Clostridia bacterium (assembly GCA_017463405.1). Classification (GTDB taxonomy): domain Bacteria; phylum Bacillota; class Clostridia; order Oscillospirales; family CAG-272; genus UMGS1865. The sequence continues at coordinate 24,564 of JAFTPJ010000130.1, read as the reverse complement.
ATGTATCGTGGAAAAGGAAGAGTGATCAAAAGCAACGGAGGGCTGTTTACGGTGCTTTTGCAAAGAGGTGAAAATGCCGCGCCGCTGGACAGCATGACCGTCACGGGGCGTGGAAGAGGCACGCTGCACCGCAAGGGGGCGCTGTTAGTGGGAGACACAGTGGAAGTCAGCTACGACGCGACCGCGTTTTCGGTTACAGATGGCGTGACCGTTCCTGCAGAAGACGGAACCGGCTTGGCGATTGACCGCGTGACCGAGCGAAAAAACGCACTGATCCGCCCGCCGATGGCGAACCTGGATATCCTGTTTGTCACGCTTGCTGCCGCTGCACCGGAGCCCCTGCTGCAGACAGTGGATAAGTTGATCTCCATTGCGGAGTTTAATCGCATCGAGCCTGTGATCGTGATTACGAAAAGCGATCTGGCACCCGATGTTGTCGCTTCGCTGGAGCAGATTTACCGCCTTGCGGGCTTTGAGGTATTCCGAACGGGGATCGGCATGGACGCAGAGCTGAAATCCCTGAAGGAATACATCGACACAAGGTTGGATGGCAGAATTGCTGCCTTTTCGGGGGCGTCCGGTGTGGGAAAATCCACGCTGATCAATCGTCTGTTTCCGCATCTTTCGCTGGAGACGGGAGAAATCAGCCGCCGCATCGAGCGTGGAAAGAACACCACGCGCGTTGTCGAGCTCTATCCGCTCGCAAGCCGGGAGGGAAGCGGCTTTTTAGCGGATACGCCCGGCTTTACGATGCTGGATTTTGAGCGATTCGACTTTTTTGAAAAGGAGGATCTGCCCCTGACCTTTCGCGAGTTCGTACCTTACATCGGCGAATGCCGTTACACCAAATGCTCTCACACGAAGGAAGAGGGCTGCGCGATCCTTGACGCTGTAAGGTGCGGCGAGATCGCATGCTCGCGGCACAAGAGTTTTCTTTCTCTTTACGACGTGCTGAAAAAGAAAACGAAGTGGTAATAAAAATCCCGCCCCGAGCGTTGTGCCCGGGACGGGATTTTTGACTTAACTATTATTTTTTCAAGAGCTTTTCCTGTTCCATTTTTTCTTTGATCTGATCGCGGACGCTGACCTTTTCTTCAGGCTTGATGTCGCCTGCCTTTGTCAATGCGATCTTCGTCAGATACGGACCTACAAGCTCGTAAATCAGCACCGAGAACAGCGTGATGCTTTGTACCAGTACACCGACTTCACCGCCGAAGGTCAATGCTTGACTCGCCATACCGAGCGCAACGCCTGCCTGCGGGAAGAGCGTGATGCCGAGGTATTTGACGATATTATTGTCACACCCCATTGCCTTTGCACTGAAGCGTGCGCCGAAATATTTACCGAGGCAACGGAATATGATGTATGCGATACCGATGATAACGAACACTACGTTGGTAAATACCGAAAGGTTCAGCTCTGCGCCACTGATAACAAAGAACAAAATCAAAAGCGGAGCAGTCCAGCGGTCGGCTCTCTCCATCAGCTCCTCCGAGAAGTCGCAGATGTTGCAGAAGACTGTGCCGAGCATCATGCACGCCAGCAGGCTGGAGAACGAAATATGTACGCTTCCGAATTCGAAATGCAACGACGAAATAGCAACGGTCAGCATCACGAAGGTGACTGAGACCGCCATACGCTTGGAGCGGGAATGGAAGAATTGCTCGCATAGGGTGAACAGCAGTCCCATCAAAGCTCCCAGTGCGATCGAGAGGATAACCTCCAGGAGGGGATTGACGATCATGGAAACGGGATCCACGGTGCCCGTGTTGATTGCGCCCGCAATGCCGAAGGAGACCGCAAAAACGACCAGACCGACCGCATCGTCAAGTGCCACAACGGGAAGCAGGATGTCCGTGACCTTTCCCTTTGCCTTGTACTGACGGACGACCATCAGCGTTGCGGCAGGCGCGGTCGCGGTTGCTACGGCACCGAGCATGATCGCGGCGGGGAGCGGGAGTGCCTCGGGCATCAGAAAGTGCAGTCCGATCAGCGCGGCGTCCACGACAAGCGTCGTGAAGATAGCCTGAATGATACCGATCACGGTTGCCTGCTTACCGATCTGCTTGAGCTGTGCCAGGCGAAACTCATTACCGATCGCGAATGCGATGAAGCCGAGCGCGAGATCGCAGAGCATCGAATACATCTCGGGTGAGTTGGTGGAGTGATTGAAGCCGAAGCCGAGGTTGCCGAGTAGATAGGGCCCGATGATCACGCCTGCCACCAGATAGGCGGTGACTGCGGGGAGCTTGACGAGCTTTGCAAGACGGGAGAGCAGAAGTCCCGACAACAGTGCGATTGAGAGGGTCAAAAAGACCGTTGCTGTGAAAGTCATTTCAATTCATCTTCTTTCTGTAATAGTAATTGTTTTCGGACACATAAAGCGGGCGTCTCAAATGCGGTCGGTGCTGCATCCGAGACGGCCCATTGCTTTTTGATGATATTTATTTTACGAATTCCTTATAAATTGCATTGAGTGCTCGCTCAAGGTCGTGCTCCTCGACGCCGACGATGATGTTGAGCTCGCTTGAGCCCTGGTCGATCATACGGATATTGATGTCCGCGGCGGAGATTGCGGCGAAGACGCGCGCGGCAGTTCCCTTTGCCTTGACCATACCGCGTCCGACAACCGCAAGGAGTGCCAGACCGTCTTCAATGACCACACTGTCGGGATGGACTCGCTTATTGATGGAGGTCAGGATGCGTTCGCGCTTTGCTTCTCCCTTGATGGAGGCGGAGGAAACGATGACGCTCATCGTATCAACGCCCGAGGGGAGATGCTCGAAGGAAATGTCGTTGTCCTCCAGCACGTCCAGCACGCGGCGACCGAAGCCGATTTCGGAGTTCATCATATCCTTTTCGATGTTGATGACCGAGAATCCTCTCTTACCCGCGATGCCCGTGATAACGAGCTTGCTGTCGTACTCCGAGGTGCCGGAGACGATCATGGTGCCGGGGGCTGCGGGATCGTTGGTATTGCGGATGTTGATCGGGATGCCCGCATAGCGAACGGGGAAGATTGCGTCCTCGTGCAAAACCGACGCACCCATATAGGACAGCTCGCGCAGCTCACGGTAGGTGATGGTCTTGATCGGCAGGGGATTGTCAACGATGCGGGGATCTGCCATGAGACAACCGGAAACGTCGGTCCAGTTTTCGTACAGATCTGCCTCTGCGGCACGCGCGACGATCGAGCCCGTGATATCCGAGCCACCGCGGCTGAAGGTTTTGATTGTGCCGTTGGGCATGACACCGTAGAAACCGGGGATGACCGCATTCTGGTGCTTTTTCAGCTCTGCCGAGAGAACCTCGTTGGTTTTTTCATTGTCGTATGCGCCGTTCTCACGGAAGAAAACGACCGACTCGGCATCGATGAAATCGTAGCCGAGAAATTTTGCCAGAATCAGGGAGTTGAGGTACTCACCGCGGCTTGCGGCGAAGTCCTGACCGGAGCGGTGGGTGATTGCATTCTGAATGTAATCCAATTCGCCCGAAATATCGAAATCCAGACCAAGGTCTGCGATGATGGTATTGTAGCGCTCTTTGATTTTTTCATAATAATCGGTAATGTCCTTGCCTTCGCGCACCAGCTCATAGCACTGATAGAGCATGTCGGTAACCTTGACGTCCTCCTTGAAGCGCTTTCCGGGTGCGGATGCGACCACAAAGTGACGGTCGGGGTCAGCCTTTACAATTTCGGCAACGCGGCGGAAATGCTCGGCATCAGCCAAGGATGTGCCGCCAAATTTTACAACTTTCATTCCCATGGGTAATTCCTTTCATGTCCGAGCGTGTCGGACGGAGTCGTTTTTTTCGGTTATATTATATTATACGAAATAAACCGTGATTTGTCAAGAAGAAAAATGACAAATCCGACCCGTTTTCCGCGCTTTGGCATGTGGATATCGCATAATAAGCGCTTTTCATTCGTTTGACAATCGCTTAACGGAGCACCCCATCTTAACGGAATATTCCTTTGTTGAGGAAAGGTGTCCCACCAATGAAATTGGCAAAATGAACAAAAAAGTAGGAAATATTTTGTGAGAAATACAGAATTGACAAATGGAGGAAAGTGCGATATAATATAATTGACTCACAGTCTCTTTTCGGCGTATGTTGCACCGAGAAAAGATTAATAGGGGCACAAATGGGGAAAATCCCCATTTGAGGCTGTCATTGTTTTTCAAAAAAATTAAAAAAGGAGAAAAAGAACATGAAAACAGCAATGAAAGTGTTGGCACTTGCTTTGGTGTTGTTGATGTTGGTTCCTTTCGTTGTAGCGTGCGGCGGCAGCGGTGACGGAACAACCACAACGCAGGGTGACAACAACAAACCCGAAAATCCCACAGATAGTGGTGATGAGACCACTTCGGATGTTGACGTGACTACCGATCCCGGCAATGTAACTACCGATCCCGGCAATGTAACTACCGATCCCGGGCACAACACCTCCTCGGATGATCCCGGGGCGATTGTTCCTCCCGAACCGATGGATCTTGACGGTTACAACTACAAAGCATACGTTCGTATGAAGCAATCCGGTAACGGTTCGTTCTTCTGCGAGGACTTCTGGGTAGAGACCTCCTCCACCGACGCACTCTCCTACGCTGTGTATGAGAGAAATAAGACCGTTGAGGACGTTTACAACTGCCGTATCCGTCAGTATGACGCTACAACGAAAGGTATGTACGACGAAATGACCCGTTTCTACTTCAACGACGAGAAGTATGAGCTGTCCATTCTGCTCGGTTCCGCCGCAGCAACCTGTGCTACGGTCAACCTGTTGAAGGATATCTACAGCCTCGAGGAAATCAAGCTCGAGCACTCTACTTACGACCAGAACTCCATCGATCAGTTTACGATGGGTAACAAGCTGTACTACTTCAGCGGCGATATGAACATTTCTCCTCTGGATTCCGCAGCGGTTACCATCTTTAACCCCGACCTCTTCGGTAAGTATGACTTTGTCGAGGAGTGCGATAATGAGGCTTATGACGATCTGTACGAAATGGTTGCAGACGGCACTTGGACCGTTGCATCCATGATGGAAATGGCAGAGATCGTTAAGGTTGACTCCGCAAACGACGGCGGCACGCTGTCGGCTGCTGACGGTGATACCGTTGGTTATTTTTCTTACTCCGCAACGCCTATGTACTACTGGTACGGTTGTGGCGCACGCGTTTCCGAGCTCGATCTCGACGGCGGATATCCGTCTCTCGTATTCGGTGCACAGGGCGGCAACAGTGCAGAAGTCTTCAACTTCCTGTACTCGCAGATCAACAACCAGCAACCCGGTAAGCAGTGGATTCCCAACGGCGGCGGCAGCACCAGAAACTCCGAGTTCATGACCGACCAGCTGCTGTTTACGGATATCATCATCTGGGATATCCGCAAGATCCTCCACCCGCAGGATAAGGCTCGTTATGGTATCCTTCCGATTCCGAAGTACAATGCCGAGCAGTCCCGTTACTACGATGTGGTTTACTGGCCTTACAACACGACCCATCTGTGGTCCATCCCCAACAAGTGCAATGATATTTCGAAGGCTTCCTACGTGTTCCATGTGCTGGCAGTATACTCTGCAATGGCAGACGGAACGATGGATGCATACTACACCAAGACCCTGGAGCTGTCCGTCGCTCGTGATGCAGGCTCGCGTGCAACGTTGAGAATCGTGCGTGACTCCGTCACCTACGATATTTTCCTGCTGTACAACTGGGGCGACTTTATCATCAACCTGATCGAGGGTATCGACAACGCGGCTTCCAACCAGTACGGTGACCAGGTAACCGCAGACAACCTCGATGCTGCTGTAGCAGACATGGAGTTGACGCTTGAGAGATTCAAGAATCCTGTCGATCCCAGCCAGGGTGATGCGGCGTAATATCTGTTTTATTCAATAACTTTCAAGAGAGGCTCTTTCGCGGAGCCTCTCTTTTTTGATTTTTAGCCTCAACCGAATCCGTGCGGGAGACCTGCGGTTATCCGGCATTGTTTGCGCAAAATTTTGCAGCATGGACGCGGCGCTTGCGCCTTTCCTCAATGGAGGGCGGTAGCGTTAAGGAGAGGGTGTGCGTTAAAGAGGATGCCAATATCGAAAAACGGACAATCCGCCGCAGCAATGTGTTTGGCACTTGACATTGGCGAGGAGTTGTGGTATAATGAATAAAATATCGAAAGCAGAGGTGCGCATTATGAAAAAAAGCATTCGTATTGGAACGTACAATATCTGGCACGGGGAGCGCGTCAAGGATGATGTTGGCGCCATCGGTCGTGCACTTGCCGATATGGAGATCGATATTGCAGGTATCCAGGAGGTTGACGTCGGTACAGCGCGCATGAACGGAATGGACACGCTTGCCATGATAGCAGAGGCAGGCGGTTACCCATATTATGCCTTTGCAAAGGCGTTTGATCTGGGAGGCGGTGGGTACGGTACGGCGATTGTCAGCAAATATCCCATCCTTTCTGCCGAGAGCGAGGCACTTCCGTCGGGAGAATACGAGCCGCGCGCGTACGGTCATGCCGTGATCGACATCAATGGTAAGCGGATCGACTTTTTCAATACGCATGCTTCAGTGGAGGACGATGCAACTCGCCGTGAGCAGATGACGTATCTTGCTGCACGCGTAAAGATGCACAAGTGCTACATCGTAACGGGAGATTTCAACACCGAGGAGCTTTCCGCATTTGCGGTATTCGAGCCGTGCCGCATGATCAATCCCAAACGGTTTGCATCTTTTTATTCGACAGAGATTGCGATTGATCATATCATCCTCGAAGAAAATATTACACCGATAGAGGCGGCTATGCCTACCTTGGAGCTTTCCGATCACTATCCCGTTTGGGCGGATGTGGTATTGCCATAAAAGCTTTTGTTTATTGATCTGAAAAGGAGAACAGACATGACTATTATTGATTTGCTGAATCAGAATGCGTCTCTTTACGGGGACGAGGTGGCATTGGTGGAGATCAACCCATGCTTCGAGCCCGAGAGCCGCATCACGTGGAAGGATTACTCCCTGATGCAGCCCGAGCCGGGCAAGCCCTTCCGCAGAAGCCTCACGTGGGGAGAATTTAATGCAAAGGCGAACCGCTTTGCCAACCTGCTGATGACGCGCGGGTGCCGCAGAGGCGATAAGGTGGCGATTCTTCTGATGAACTCCATCGAGTGGCTGCCCATCTATTTCGGTATCCTGAAGGCGGGCGCGATTGTCGTGCCGCTCAACTACCGTTACGTGGCAGACGAGATCAAATATTGCCTCGAAAAGGCGGATTGTTCGACACTGGTGTTCGGTCCCGAATTTGTCGGACGTATGGAGCAGATCTGCGATTGTCTGCCCGATATCAAGCACATGTTCTACGTAGGTGAGGATTGTCCGGGCTTTGCCGACAGCTATGATAAAATGATTACGTATTGCACCACTGAAGAGCCCGAGATGACGATCGGTGAGGACGATGACGCGGCGATCTATTTTTCGTCGGGTACAACGGGATTCCCGAAGGCGATCCTGCATGCGCACCGCAGTCTGATTCACTCCGCGCGCGTGGAGCAAAAGCACCACGGACAGTCACATAACGATGTTTTCCTCTGTATCCCGCCGTTGTATCATACGGGTGCCAAGATGCACTGGTTCGGCTCGCTGATGAGCGGAAGCCGTGCGGTACTGCTTAAGGGTACAAAGCCCGAGTGGATTTTCAAGGCGATATCGGACGAGCGTTGCTCGATTGTTTGGTTGCTTGTGCCGTGGGCGCAGGATATCCTGGACGCGATTGATCGAGGGGATATCGATCTTGACGAGTATGATCTGGAGCAGTGGAGGCTGATGCATATCGGCGCACAGCCCGTGCCGCCGTCACTGATCCGCCGCTGGTTTAAGGTCTTTCCGAAGCACCAATACGACACCAACTACGGACTGTCCGAGTCGATCGGTCCCGGATGCGTGCATCTCGGTGTGGACAATGTCCACAAGGTGGGCGCAATCGGTAAGGCGGGCTACGGTTGGCAGGTCTGCATTGTGGATGACAAGGGCAATGCAGTGCCGCGTGGCGAGGTCGGTGAGCTTTGCGTCAAGGGACCCGGTGTAATGAAGTGCTATTACAAGGACAAAAAGGCAACCGACGAGATTTTGCACGGTGAGTGGCTTGCGACGGGAGACATGGCGATGGAGGACGAGGACGGCTTTATCTTCCTTGTGGACCGCAAAAAGGACGTCATTATCACGGGTGGCGAAAACATTTACCCCGTGCAGATCGAGGACTTTATCCGCAAACACGACGCAGTCAAGGACGTAGCTGTTATCGGACTGCCCGAGCCGAGACTCGGAGAGATTGCAGCGGCGATTGTCGAGATCAAAGAGGGCTTTACACTGACCGAGAAGGAGTTGGAGCATTTTTGCGCACCCCTGCCGCGTTATAAGCGCCCGAGACGCATTATTTTCGCGACCGTTCCTAGAAATCCCACGGGGAAAATCGAAAAGCCGAAGCTCCGCAAGCAGTATTGCGGTGAAAGCCTGGTTGCACAACAGGTCGAAGGGTAAGTGCTGTACTGCCAACCGTCGTTTGTTCGTAAAAAGGTTCGCCCGTCCTTTCAAAGGCGGCACGGATCCAACGCCGTGGGGCGTTGGTTGCGCTCCGCAGAGCGCGAAATATCCTAACGGCGCTTTTCTTTTGTGAGCTTTTCTTTTTCGCCTGCATGGTTAAAAGAAAAGCGGCTAACAAGTTTTTGCAATTTGACAAATTGCAAAGGAAGGATATACATAGATACATGAAAAAACTATTGCTTGGCAACGCCGCCGTCGCGCAGGGCGCATATGAGGCGGGGGTGCACTTGGTTTCCTCTTATCCGGGAACGCCCAGCACTGAAATTACTGAGTGCATGGCGACCTATCCCGCAGACGAGGTATTTGTGGAGTGGGCGCCTAACGAAAAGGTGGCCGCTGAGGTTGCCATCGGCGCCTCGATCGCAGGCGGGCGCGCCATGTCCTGCTGTAAGCATGTGGGACTGAACGTCATGGCAGATCCGCTGTTTACCGACAGCTATATCGGTGTGAACGGCGGCGCGGTATTCTGCGTCGCGGATGATCCGGGGATGCATTCCTCACAGAACGAGCAGGATTCCCGTCACTATGCAAGAGCAGCAAAGATCATGATGCTTGAGCCCTCCGATTCGTCTGAGTGCAAGGAGTACACCAAGGCGGCGTTTGATTTGAGCGAGCGCTTTGACACACCCGTGCTGGTGCGTCTGTCGACCCGCGTCTCGCATTCGCAAAGCCTGGTGGAAATCTGTGAGCGTGAGGAGCACCCCGTCAAGGCGTATGAAAAGATCATTCCGAAGAACGTCATGATGCCCGCAATGGCAATCAAGAAGCACGTGCTTGTGGAAGAACGAACGAAAAAAATCGCGGAATACGCCGCCGAATGTCCCTTTAACACCGTTGAGGATAACGGCAGTAAGATCGGCGTCATCACCGCGGGAATCGCGTACCAGTACGCAAAGGAGGCGTTGGGTGACCGCGTCAACTATTGCAAGCTCGGTATTGTATGGCCGCTGTCTGAGACGTTGATCCGAGATTTTGCGGCAACGTGCAAGAAAATCTACGTGATCGAGGAGTTGGATCCCTTTATCGAGGATGCCTGCCGCGCAATGAGAATCGAGGTGTGTGGCAAATAGGTGTTCACCATGCTCGGTGAGTATACCCCCTCAATGATCCGTAAGGCAGTGTTCGACGAGGATGCCGCAGAGGCGATTGAGCCTGCAGAGGCGATTCCCGCACGTCCTCCCGTGATGTGTGCGGGATGTCCGCACAGAGGCACGTTCTACGTGCTGAAAAAGCTTGGACTGACCGTTTCGGGTGATATCGGCTGTTACACGCTGGGGGCGGTTGCGCCGCTGGCGTCGGTCGATACCACCATCTGTATGGGCGCATCGGTCAGCGCGGCACACGGTATGGCAAAGGTCAAGGGGGCGGCGTTTGCCAAGAAGCTGGTGTCTGTGATCGGTGACTCCACTTTTATGCATTCAGGTATCACGGGGCTTGCCGACATCGTTTACAACAAGGGCGTCAATACCGTCATCATTCTGGATAACTCGATTACAGGTATGACAGGGCATCAGGATAACCCCACCACGGGTAAGACCATCCGTGGTGAAGCGACGCGTCAGGTGAATCTGATCGAGCTCTGTCGCGGTCTTGGCGTTGAGCACGTTGCGGTTGCCGACCCGTTTGACGTCAAGAATTTTGAAAGGGTCGTTCGGGAGGAAACCGAGCGGGACGAGCCGTCGGTGATCATCGCCCAGCGTCACTGCGCACTGCTCAAGAGTGTGAAATACACGGGATATTGCGTGATTACCGAGAAATGCCGTAAGTGTAAGCTTTGTATGAAGCTGGGATGTCCCGCCATTAGCCTTGACCCCGAGAGCGGCGCCGTTCGCATCGATGTTACGCAGTGCAACGGATGCGGGCTTTGCACGGGCGTTTGCCCCTTCGGCGCGATTGAAAAGGAGGAGAGATGATATGAGCAAAACAACGAATATCATGCTCGTCGGTGTCGGCGGTCAAGGAACCCTCCTCGCCAGCCGTATTCTCGGCAACGCCGTAATCCGTCGAGGGTATGATGTCAAAGTCTCCGAGGTGCACGGCATGAGCCAGCGCGGCGGAAGCGTCGTGACATACGTCAAATACGGCGAAAGGGTCTATTCCCCCATCATTGATCAGGGAGAGGCGGATATCATCCTCGCGTTCGAGATGCTTGAGGCGTATCGCGCGCTTCCGTGGCTGAAAAAAGGCGGAAAAATGATTGTCAACGACCAACAAATCAACCCCATGCCCGTGATTACGGGGGCAATGCAATATCCAGAGGGTATTTGCGAGAAGTTGGAGGCGGCAGTGGATCTGACCGCAATCGATGCATTGGCACTGGCGCGCGAGGCGGGGAACATCAAGGCGGTTAATGTGGTGCTGATCGGCGTGATGGCAAAGAATACCGCGATCCCGTATGAGGAATGGGTAGAAACCATCAGAGAGACTGTCCCTGCAAAATTTTTGGAGGTCAATCTCAAGGCGTTTGAGATTGGTTACCGTCTGTGAGAGGCGGCAATGTGCAATGCCGCGGGGATATCTGAAAAAGGAGGCTTGAACAATGGAAATGCATACGGATCTTCGCACGGGACGCTCTGCCGATTCGATAACGGAATTTGCGCAGATCATCCGTATGGAAAATGTCAATGGTGCGGGACGTCTGTTCGGCGGACATCTGATGGTCTGGATGGATGAGATCGCCGCTGTGAGCGCACGAAGATATGCAAAGGGACCTGTGACGACCGCCTGTGTTGAGAATCTTCGCTTTTTGCATCCTGCGTATCGGAACGAAACGCTTGTGGTGACGGGACGCGTGATCTACACGGGAAAGACCTCGATGGAGGTTCTGGTAACCGCCGAGGTCGAACGCTATTCGGGTGAGCGGGAGCTGATTGCGGATTCGCATGTGATTCTCGTGGCGCTCGACGAAAATGATCACCCGTGCGCGGTACCTGTGCTCGTCCCCGAAACCGATCTTGAGAAGACGTTGTTCGAAGAAGCAAATATAAGACATAAAAACAGAATAAAATAAAATAAAATCGCAAGAATCGAACGGATTCTTGCGATTTTTACTCTTTTAATTTAGAATAATATCAATTCTTTTTAAAAATATAATAGTTTAAGACTTGATTTTTGCACGGTAGTCGTTATACGCTTCTTCGGCGATTCCCGTGCGCTTGATTTTTTTGGAGAAATTTTTGGGGAACTCCGTGGGGCGGATGACGTAAGTGCGGAGGCGCTTGTGCGGTGGAATATTACCGTTGGCGGAGGAGATTGCTTTTTTCATTTCCAGATCCAACTGACTTTGTGCGAAATTTTTTCCGTATTTCTTTTCGATTTTCGCATAGTCGGGGTGAATGATGGCGATAATGTCGTAATCGTTTCGCGAGGGGTTCAAATACCCAGTGACCATTGTTTCCTTGACAAAGGAGCTTTTCGACAGCAATACTTCCAGCTCCTCGGGAAACACACTTTTTCCGTCAGCAGTTACGATGACATTCTTTTTTCGTCCTGTGATATAAAGGAAGCCGTCCTCGTCGAGATAACCGAGGTCACCGGTGTAAAACCAGCCGTTGCGGATTACTTTTGCGGTTTTTTCGGAATTTTTGTAGTAGCCGAGCATCACATTATCACCCTTGTAGCGAATCTCACCGATGCCGTCATTCTGTACGTCATAGATGTCCAACAGGGTATTGGGGGGCGCCATTCCCGCGGATGCGTCGTTGAATGCACGATCGCGGTTAATCGCCGCCAAGGGGGCGCATTCGGTCATGGCGTACGCCTGATAGGCGTGAATGCCGAAGTCGCGCATGCCGCGCAGGGTTTCAGGATCGGCGGGCGCACCGCCCGAGATAACCATACGTAATTTTCCGCCAAAACTCTGATGAATCCTGGACAGGAGCTTACGCTTGGCGGCAAAGCGCGCCGATTCCGTGGGGAGAGCGTTGGTGAGTCGGATGGCGTTCACCGTATTTTTTTCCTGCCCCAGGCGGCGAATGCTTTCCCATATTTTTTTGTGGATGGTTTCAATCAACAACGGGACGCAGAGCAGTACCGTGGGATGCGTTTCTTGCATGTTTTTCATAATTTGGCGCAGGGAGCCGACAAGTACGACGGTCGCACCGCGATACATTGGGCAAAGGAAGCCGCAGGATGTTTCATACACGTGATGTAGCGGGAGTACCGAGAGGAAGGTGTCCTCTCGGTCGAAATAGATCATCCGACACATTTCCGAGAGATTGAAGCAGAGATTGCGATGCGAGAGCATTACCCCTTTTCGCTGTCCCGATGTGCCTGAAGTAAAGATCAGCGCACTCATGACGTTGCTGTCGATTTCGGCGTCAAGGTAGGTGCGATCGCCTGCGATGATGCGCTCGTTGCCCGAGGCAATCAGATCGGGAATCTCCGCAAAGGAGATCGGTAGGATCTGCTCGTCAAGGAGGGCGAGCTTTTCCGCGCAGGCGGGGGAGTAGATGATTGCAGCCGCCTCTGCGGTCTTTGCAATGTCCGCAAGTTCCTCTGCGGGAATTTCCTTGTCAACGGGGACCACCACGCCGACGCCGCAGATAACCGACAGATAGGATGTGACCCACGCGTAGCAGTTTTCTCCGATGACGATGATTTGCTTACCTGAAAGTCCGCGTGCACAAAGTGCGGTGCCGAGCGCCTCTACGTCCGCGCCGTACCGACGGTAGGTGAATTCCTCATAGCCGTTATCGCTTTTCTGCTTAAAAAGCACCCGATCGCTGTACTTTTCGACGGAGGCGAGATAAAGCTGCTTTAAATTTTCAAATGCTTCGGTAGGATAATTCTTATATACTTTCATATGTTGTCCTGCCTTTCGGACGATATTTACCGCGTTTGCGGTTTTTAAAACCATGTTTGCAAGAACAGTATACCATATTTGTGCGAGGAATGCAATACGTTTCGGTAAAAAAGTTCAACTTTTTGTGATTTATCTACGGTCGACCGTGATCACTGCAAAATAAGAGGGATCAATTGTGCGGATTGTCTCGGCTACGGTACGGATCAGCTCGTCGTCCGAGTGTTTGTACTCGAACGGGACGGCGATATCGAAGATTAGATTCGTATGCGTATGTCCCCCCACGAAACGGAAATCGTGGATTTGCAGTCTGTCGTCGATGCTTCTGATTACATCGTCGATGCGTACGCGAAGCGCATTGACTCGTTCGTCATCGGTGACGATGGGATCCATATGAATCGTCGCTTCAATGCCGCATACGGTACGAAGCTCGCGCTCGATGTTGTCGATCATGTCGTGCGTGTGAAACATATCTGCTTTTCCGTCCACTTCGATATGGAGAGAGGCGATGATATGCCCGGGACCGTAATTGTGAATGATCATATCGTGAATGCCGAGCGCATTGGGATATTTTGCGACAATGCCGGTGATCATTTTGACGATCTCATCGGAGGGGGATTCTCCGAGGATGGAATTTTTGGTATCGTTGAGGATGCGCAAGCCCGCCACGAAGATCAGCACCGCGACGACCACACCCATATAAGCGTCAAGATTGAGATTGAGCGAGGGAAAGAGGAGCATGATGAGGGTTGCAATCAGCACAGCACCCGTCGAAAGTGCGTCTGAGAGGCTGTCGGCGGCGGTGGCGCGCATGACTGCGGAGTCGATCCGCTTGCCGATTCGCTTGTTGAACAGTCCGAGCCAGAGCTTGACGATAATGGAGAGAGCCAGAACGATTGCGGCGATCCAGCTTCGCTCCGGAAAAATGGGATCGAATATTTTGGCAAACGATTCTTTGAACAGCTCGACGCCGATGAGAAGCACAAGGAATGCGACGATCATCGAGGTCACGTATTCGATACGCGCGTGTCCGAACGGATGCTCGCGATCGGCAGGCTTGGTGCTGATGCGGAAGGTGATCAGTGAGATGATCTGTGAGCCCGCATCGGAGAGATTGTTGACAGCATCACCGACGATCGAAATCGATCCGAAAAGACCTCCGACGATGAATTTGGCGAAAAACAGTAGCACATTGAGAATGATTCCTGTAACGCTGACGAGCGTTCCGTACGCACGGCGCACCATGGGATCGGAAGTGTTCTGATGGTTCTTTACGAACAGACGGGCGAGCAGATTGGTCATAGATAAATTCCTTTCAAGAATGCGGAGATGAGGAGGGGATAAACGGTATTAACCTGCGTTTGTGGTGGTGATATTGTTGAGCCAGGAGCCGCGCTTGACGAGAATGATGCCGATGGCGCATTTGATCAGCTCGGTTGCCTGACAGCAGATGTAAACGACCTCCGCGGGGAGCGGCGTCAGGTGAATGAGTAACAGGGAGACAGGGATATTCACGCCCCAGACGTAGCCCGAGTCAAAGAAAAATGTCACGACGGTTTTTCCGCCCGAGCGCAGGGTGAAATAGGAGCTGTTCAAAATTGCGTTGATTGGTGCAATCATGCCGATCGTGACAGAAAAGGCGGTTGCCAGCGAACGCACCTCGTCGGTAGTGTTGTAAAGCTGTGGAAACAGCGGGGAAAAGGCAACGATCACGATGCCGACCAGAAGTCCGAGAAATCCCGCAAAGGCGATCATCTTGCGGGCGTCGTCCATTGCCTCCTGCTTTTTCTCGGCGCCGAGTCTGTGACCGATGAGGATCGAGATCGCAGTGCCGATGGAAAGATAAACCACGGAAAAAGTGTTAAATACCGTGTTGGAGATATTCATTGCGGACACCACGGCAATGCCACGGTAGGAGTAGCACTGCAAAAGCATTGCTTGCCCCGCCGCCCAGATGGTTTCATTGATCAGAAGCGGTGTTCCCGTGACCGCGATCGCGCGGATCAGTTTGCGTGGGATTCTCAGAGATCGGTAGGCGTGCTTGATAAATTCGCATTTTTGTGCGTGTGTATGCGTCCAAAGGATTACGATGATGCATTCGGTTACTCTTGCGAGCACTGTGGCAATCGCCGCACCCTCCACGCCCAGTTCTGGAAAGCCGAGCTGACCGAAGATCAACAGATAGTTGAACGTGAGGTTGACACCCACGCCGACTAATCCTGCGAGCATGGGAGGAATGGCGTGGTCGATTTCGCGCAGGGTGCTGGCATAGATCTGCGTCAGCGTATAAGGAAGCAGACCGAAGAGCATGACGGAGAGATATTTTTGGGCATAGTGCAAGGTCAGCGCAAGATCGCCTGTTTCACTGCCCTCGTGCAGATACAGGCGGATCAGAGGCTCACCCGCAAATGTTAAGAGCAGTGTTGCGAGCACGCAGAGAATCAAAGAGAGGATGAGCTTAAAGCGAAAGGTATAGCACACGCCGTTGTGATCCTTCTTGCCATAGAATTGTGCACCGAACAGGCTCGCGCCCGAGAGTGCACCGAAGATGCAGAGATTAAAGACGAACAGAAGCTGATTGACGATGGAAACACCCGACATCTGTTCGGTTCCCACGCGTCCGATCATGACGTTGTCCAAAAGACTGATAAAATTGGTGATTCCGTTCTGGATGAGGACGGGGATTGCGACGGCGAGCAGTGTTTTGTAGAAGTCGCGTGTGCCGATGAAGCGTTTGAGCATAAGTTCGAAATCCTTTTGTTGTGAAAATTACAGAGAGGAGCATCAGCCCCAATATTTCCTATCGAGACTGCGTAGCTGAATAGCCTCTGCGATGTGTTGGGAGCGTATCAACTCGCTTGCATCGAGATCTGCGATCGTGCGTGCGACGCGCAGGATCCGGTCATAACCGCGCGCGCTCAATCCCATACGGTCATATGCCGCCTTGAGTAACACTGAAGCGGATGCGTCGAGAGCACAGTATTTGTGAATGCCTGCCGCGTCAAGCTGTGCATTGCAGAAGATCTTATTGCCGTCGCTCATGCGGTTGCGCGCAAATTCCCGTGCGGCAGTGACCCTTGTGCGGATGACCTCGCTCGTTTCCGCGTGCTCGTCGGGGGCTGAAATCTCGTCGTAGGACAGCGACGGAAGCTCAATCTGAATATCCATACGGTCCAGCATCGGACCGCTGATGCGCGAGATGTAGCGTTTAACGTCGTCGGGCTTGCAGGTGCATTGATGCGTCGGGTGCCCGAAATAGCCGCATCGACAGGGGTTCATGGCGCCGACGAGCATAAACGCGCAGGGGTAGGTGACGCGCCCATTGGCGCGCGTGATTGTGACCCTGCGATCCTCCAGCGGCTGACGCAACGCATCTGTCACCTGCTTGGGAAATTCGGGAAACTCATCTAAAAACAGCACGCCGTTGTTGGCAAGAGAAACCTCACCCGGCAGGGGATTGACTCCTCCTCCGACAAGACTTACGGGGCTCATCGTATGATGCGGTGCGCGGAAGGGACGCGTCGCGAGAAGGGAAACGCCCTCAGGCAGAACGCCCGATACAGAGTGGATTTTTGTGGTTTCAATCGCCTCGGCAAAGGTCATGGGTGGGAGAATGGAGGGTAAGCGCTTTGCCAGCATGGATTTTCCCGTTCCGGGAGGACCGATAAGCAGGATATTATGCCCGCCTGCGGCGGCAATCTCCATCGCGCGCTTTGCCATGGATTGACCGCGCACGTCGATAAAGTCCACGCCGCTCCCGGGAAGTAATCCGGAGAAAGCGTCGGGATCACGGGAGACGGGCATAAGCGTTTGCTCACCGTTGAGGTGCATGACCAGTGCGCGCATATTAGGAACCGCGTACACGGTAATTCCCTCGACAGCTGCTGCCTCGGTCGCATTGGAGATGGGGGCGTAAAACTCGGAGAAGCCGTGATCCTTTGCCGCGGCACACATGCAAAGGATGCCGCGCACACCGCGCAATTCTCCCGACAGGGAAAGCTCGCCCACGATGCATTTGCCGCTCAAATCGACGTCGCGGCGGATGGTTCCGCTACTGTGAAAGATCGCTGTTAGAATGGCGGCGTCGAATGCGGTGCCCTCCTTTTTGCGGTCTGCGGGGGCGAGATTGACGGTGATGCGGGAATACGGGAAGGGATATCCGCTGTTGTAGCATGCGGTGCGGACGCGCTCCTTTGCCTCCTTGACCGCAAGGTCGGGGAGCCCCACCAGCTCAAAGCCCTGCAGACTGTTCTTTTGATTGCATTCCACGGTGACGGGAAACCCGTCGATCCCACAAAGACCCGCGCTGTATGTTGCCGAAAGCATATTAGAGATTCTCCTTGTAACAGTATTACTTTCATTATACAATAAATGAGAGATTTTGTCAATCATATACATTTATTTTTTTGTTTTCGCCGATTTTTGATCGCCTTAGCATAATAAAGGAAAAATATTTACAAAGAATGGAGAAAAATCTATTGACTTTTTTGACTTTTTCATGTATAATCATAATATCCGGATTTTTATGGAGGAATACTATGAAAAAACTGTTAGCAATTTTATTGGCGACTTTGATGCTTGCGGCGTTCACCGCATGCTCAAACGACGAGGATGACAATCCCGATGCGTTTGACGATTACAAGGATAATACGGTTGTGGTCACCGAGTGGACCAATGAGGATGGCGACACCTTTTATTTCGATTCGATTGACAGTGAAACCGTTACGATCACGGGATTTGCGAGTAAGGATTATCAGCCTCACGTCGTGAAGATCCCTGCATATCTCGACGGCAAAATGGTGATCGGGATTGAAAAGGGCTCGTTTGCGAATGCTTCTGCAATTTCAAAGCTGCTCTTCGCTACCGAGGCGGATTATCAAAAGGATCATGTGGATTTTGATCTTGCTGACCTTTCTTTTGAGATCGGTGACGGCGCCTTCCGCGAATGCGTGTCGATTACTGAAGTCGTAATTCCCTCATACATCAGCTCGCTTGGCGAAAAGGCTTTTTACGGTTGCGATGCTTTGAAGACCATGTCGTTTGCCGACGGCTGTCAGCTGACCGAGCTTGCTTACGCTGTATTCGGAGAGTGCGAATCGCTGGAATCCGTGACGATTCCAGCATCGGTGAAGAGTGTGCAGGACGCGGCGTTTGTGAATTGTAAGAGCCTGAAGACCCTGACGGTTTCCGAAGGCGTTGAATCGGTTGGCTTGCAGGCATTCCAGGACTGCGAGGCACTGGAAAGCATTTCGCTTCCTGTATCCCTGACCGAAATCGGAACCTACGCCTTCTCCGGTTGCTCCAATATCAAAACGGCAAAGATTCCCGCATGGGTTGTTGATGACCTCGAAAAGGCAAATCTCGAAACAGTTGAGATCATTGCCGGCGAGAGCCTCGGCAACTCCGCCTTCAAGGGTTGTGAGCTTTTGAAAAATATTACTCTGCCTGCCAGTGTCACCGAGATCGGCGATTCTGCATTCCTCGGTTGCAAGAGTCTTGAGGAGATTGCGATTCCTGCAGGTGTTACGAAAATCGGACTTTCCGTGTTCAAGAACTGCACGTCTCTTGCCAGAGTAGACATCGCAGATCATATCACCTCTATCGGCTTTGCTGCCTTCAAGGGATGCGTTTCCCTGGCAGAGGTGAAGATCCCCGCGGCTGTCGAAAGCATTGATCAGCAGGCATTCGCGGCATGTGCGGCACTCGTAAAGATCGAGGTGGCTACCGAAAATACCGCATATCAGACCATCGACGGAAGCCTCTATACCAAGGACGGCAAGGTTCTGATGCAGTATGCGGCAGGTAAGACCGACGAAAGTTTCGCAGTTCCTTCAACAGTTTTGACCATCGATCCCTGCGCGTTTGAAAATTGTACCGCATTGAAAACCCTGACAATTCCCGCAACGGTTACCTCGATCGGTAATGCGGCATTCAGCGGCTGTGCGAGCCTTGCCAACGTAACGGTCCCCTCTTGGGCGATCGGTTTCATTCCCAAGACTGCTCTGCAGGGTATTGTGATCAACGCAGGCGAGAGCATTGCGGCAAACGCTTTTGCAAACAGTCCCGTGTTGGTAAGCGTTTCGATTCCTGCAAGCGTTACCTCCATCGGCAAGCAGGCGTTCGGTGGCTGTGATGCACTGACTACGATTATCGTAGACGATGCAAATGCCGCTTATAAGGCAATCAATAACGTTCTTTATACCAAGGACGGCAAGACGTTGATTCAGTATGCAGCTGCAAAGGCAGAAACCGCATTTACGGTTCCCGCAGAGGTGACCGCAATCGAGGCTAACGCATTCGCAAATGCTGCTACCCTGACCGAACTGATTGTTCCCGCAACCGTTGCAACCATCGGCAATGGTGCATTCGACGGCTGCAACGCTCTTGCAAACGTCAATATTCCCGCATCTGTCATTCCCATGATCTCCAAGACAGAGTTGGTCAGCGTTGTAATTAACAGCGGTGAGGAGATCGCAGAGTCCTCATTCGAGGGCTGTGAAAAGCTCGAGAGTGTGACCTTTGCCAATACCGTAACGACCATCGGTGCCAATGCGTTCAAGGATTGTGCACTGACCGCACTCGACATTCCCGCAAGCGTGACTTCGATCGGCGATTTTGCATTCCAGGGTAACTCGCTGCAGACGATCACTGTAGCAGCGGAGAACACCGCGTACAAGGCTACAGACAATGCGCTCTATACCGCTGACGGTACGACGCTGATCCTGTACGCAGCTGCAAGCATGACTTCCTCGGTGGTTATTCACGATGACACGACTACCATTGCTCCCTATGCATTTGAAGGCTCCGTTCATCTGATCGGCATATGGGTAAAGGCGGCGCTCACCGAGATTGGTGAAAATGCATTCCTCGGATGCGATCATCTCTATACTGTTTTGAATGAGTCTGCACTTGAGATTAAGGTAGGAAGCGATGATCACGGTATGATCGCTGCCAATGCGGTGGAAGTATGTACTGCTGTATCGGATATGAAGATTAATATTGTCAACGACTTCGTCGTTTACAGTAAGCCCGCTGCAGAAGAAGGGGGAGAAGCTTCAACCGTTATACTGCTTTACATAGGCGAAGAGACTTCTCTTGATTTGAGCGAAGCAGATGAGATTGCTGATAACGCATTTGCAGGCAACGCAACGCTGATCACCGTGGCGATTTCCAAGGATCTGAAGAAGATCGGTTCTGGCGCATTTGCAGATTGTACTGCAATGACGACCATTGTGTTTGACGGCACCAAGGCAGAGTGGGAAGCAATCGATAAGGGTGATGACTGGAGCCTCAACATGATATCCTACACCATTGATTGTACTGACGAGGACATCGTGGTGGCGCCCACCGCTACTCCCGCAGAATAATCAGATCAATCAAACAAATATCCGCTCTCATTTTGCTGTCGGAGTTTTTACATTCATTTCTATGGTCTTTTAAATATCCAGCGCGTCCGCGAAAACGTGGGTGGAATACGACTACAGAGGAATAGTCCTGTATAGTCTTTGCCCTCTCTCGTGTGTACAGTAACGGTCTCGCCGTCCAGAGTTGATAGGTTTATACCGCCGATAGAGCGTATCCGAAGCGCGCTGTTGCCGTCTATCTTTCTTACCATAGTCTGACTGTGTCGACGTGTGCACTGGCGAGAACGGTTTTGGAGTTATCCTTTTTCCGAATAATTCAACAGATTACCTGAAAAAGAGCAGACACAATTTGTGTTTGCTCTTTCTGCTTGTAATAGCGGCTTGGGTTTAGCCCATAATGCATTGACTAGTCAAATGCGATGCTCGCATTTGGTAGAACTTTCAAATTTTCCGTTCAGAATATCACCCATTACGAGGGCGGATGTTTGTTTTTTCGGAAATTAAAGAAACCGACTCAAGGTTGTAGTTGAGTCGGTTTTTGTATTGCTTGTAGGATCCGATCAGATCACTCTGACGCGTGCGACACCTTCTACCTTTGCAATGTGTTCAGCGGCAGCGGCGGAGGGCTGGGAGGATACGTCCAGAACGGTGTATGCATTCTCGCCCTTGGATTTGTTGGTCAGGTTTTCAATGTTCAGCCCCTCGTCCGCAAGCACTGCCGTGATCTTGGTTAGCACTGCGGGGATGTTTGCGTGGAGCACGCAGATACGAGCAACGGAGGAACGGGGCATATCGACGTTCGGGTAGTTGACACTGTTCTTGATGTTGCCGTTCTTAAGGTAATCGTCAAGCTCGATTGCAGCCATGACTGCGCAGTTGTCCTCGGATTCTTCAGTGGAAGCGCCCAAGTGGGGGATTGCAATAACGTGAGGAACGTTCAGAACCTCCTCGGTCGGAAAATCGGTAACATAAGAGGATACCTTGCCGGATGCCAATGCTTCCTTCAACTCAACCGCATTGACGAGATCTGCGCGGGAGAGATTAATGATCTTTACTCCGTCCTTCATCTTTGCGATATTGTCGGTGCAGATCATATTCTTCGTATCCTTGGTTGCGGGGACGTGGAGCGTGATATAATCAGCCTTTTCGAAAACCTCATCGTAGGTGTTGGCATGGACGATACGGCGATCGAGATTCCATGCAGCCTCGACCGAGAGGAAGGGGTCACAGCCGACGACCTTCATGCCGAGGTGGATCGCAGTGTTTGCGATCATACCGCCGATCGCGCCCAGACCAATGACGCCCAGCGTTTTTCCCTTGAGCTCGGTGCCTGCAAACTTGGACTTACCTTTTTCGACTTGCTTTGCAACGTCCTCGGTCAGTCCCTTTGCCCACTCGATACCGCCGACCACGTCGCGCGCCGCGAGGAGGAGTGCGCAGATTGCCAACTCCTTAACGCCGTTTGCGTTGGCACCGGGAGTGTTGAATACGACGATGCCCGCCTCGGAGCAACGGTCGATCGGAATGTTGTTGACACCTGCGCCCGCGCGTGCGATTGCCTTGAGCGCGGAGCCGAACTCCATTTCATGCATTACAGTAGAACGAACCATGATACCGTCGGGATTGACGATATCCTCTCCGATATTGTAGCCCTCGCCGAGCTCCTTGAGACCGACGGCGGCAATTTTATTTAACAGTTGAATATTCATATCAAATTCCTCACTTTACTGCTTGGGATTGTTTTTTGCAAATTCCTTCATAAAGGCGATCAGCGCTTCAACGCCCTCGTAAGGCATTGCGTTGTAGATAGAAGCGCGCATACCGCCGACAGAACGGTGCCCCTTGAGGTTTTTCAGCCCTGACTTGCTTGACTCGCTTGCAAACTTCTTATCGAGATCTGCATCACCGGTTACGAAGGTGACGTTCATCATCGAGCGGCTATCCTTCTTGACGGGAGCCACGTAGTAGTCTTGTGAATCGAGATAATCGTACAAAAGGTTTGCCTTCTTTTCGTTCATCTCCTTCATCTTATCAAGACCGCCCAAGCCGAGAATCCACTCGTAAACGAGCTTTGCGATATAGATGGGGTAGCAGGGAGGGGTGTTGTACATGGAGTCGTTTTCCGCCATGGTCTTCCATTCCAGCATCGTGGGCATGGTTTCCTCTGCGTAGTCGAGCAGATCCTCGCGGACGATGACCAGTGTCATACCTGCGGGAGCCATATTCTTCTGTGCGCCTGCGTAGATTACGCCAAACTTGCTGACGTCAACGGGCTCGGAGATGATGCAGGAGGACAGGTCTGCCACCAGTGGGATGTCACCCGTGTCGGGGATATAGGAATACTTGGTTCCGTAGATGGTGTTATTGAAGCAGATGTGTAGATATGCCGCGTCGGGGCGGATCATATCGCGGGTGATGGTGGGAACGTGGTCGAAGTTATCGTCCTTGGTGGTAGCGATGCACTTGACGTCGTATCCCATCTTCTGCGCTTCCTTGAACGCCTTGCCCGAGAACTGACCGGAAACGGCGTAGTCAGCCTTGCCGGTTCTCTTGATGAGATTCATGGGGATGGCGGAGAACTGCGTGGATGCGCCGCCCTGCAGGAAGAGCACCTTGTAATTGTCGGGAATGTTCATCAGCTTGCGAAGCAGGGCCTCTGCGTCCTTAATGATTGCTTCGTAGTCCGGAGATCGGTGAGACATCTCCATGACGGACATTCCGGATTCGCCGTAACAGACCAGTTCTGATGCTGCTTTTTCAAGTACGGGAAGTGGAAGCATGGAAGGGCCTGCCGAAAAGTTAAAAACTCTGTTCATGATTGTAAAATCCTCCGGATTGGTATTTGCTCCGCAATTTAGCGAACTAAAGCGGAACTTATCATTTATTATATTACATTTCGTTTATCTTGTCAAGTACTTTTGGTATTTTTCATGTTATTTTTTTGTCATTTTCGATGGAAGAGTATGCAAACGATTGCAGCGGTGTAAAATAAAAGTCAAAACAATTGTTTTTGGAGGGGATGAAAGAGATGGGGATACGTGTGCGGGAAAGCGGAAAAGAGCTCCGGCTTGTGATATTGGGAACGCTGATTCTTTCGTTCGGCACTGCTGTTTTTCTGTTGCCGTACGATATGGTTGCGGGCGGCGTTTCGGGAATTGCGATCATTTTGCACGCGACTTTTCCGTCGCTAGAGGTGGATGGGATCATTGCGATTTTGACGTGGGGATTGTTTTTTCTGGGGTGGATTGTGCTCGGAGGACGCTTCGCATGGGGGACGCTGGTATCGAGCTTTGTTTACCCGATCGGAATTGCGGTGTTTTCAAGACTTCTGTCGGAAGAGAGTGGAATATTTCCCCTTCGGGAACAGGATGCATCCGTGCTTGTGCTGCTCACCGCGGCTGTAGTGGGCGGCGCACTGGTGGGTGCGGGATGCGCGCTGACCTTTCTCGGTGGCGGCTCGACGGGCGGAACGGACATTCTTGCATTTTCTGCCTGCAAGCTGTTTGCGGGAATGCGGCACGCAGTTGCTATGCTTTTGATCGACATACTGATTATTTTTGCGGGCTTCGCTGTTTTGGGGAATCCCATCCGTTCCATTTTTGGCATTGCCAGTGCGTCGGTTGGCTCCCTGACGATCGATTGTATTCTGCGTGCATCGGGAGGAAAATAAAAAAGTGCCGTAAAAAGGCACTTTTTTATTTTATCAATTAGCTAAGCTTTGCTTGGTTAATCTTGATACCAGGGCCCATCGTCGAAGCGATCACACAGCTCTTGATATACTGACCCTTTGCAGCGG